>CAYPSF010000101.1:0-15994 GCA_964413165.1 uncultured Bifidobacteriaceae bacterium | reverse complement strand
CCAGTTTCAGACAGGTGCCGGCGGACGCCGCTGAATCAAGGATCGAAGCCTACAAATGGTATCGTCTCGCCGCGGCGCAAGGCTACCAGGGTTCGGAAATGGCCCACGCAATCCTGACCCTCAACATGACCCCGGCGGATGTTGCCGCCGGCAAGCGGCGCGTTGCCGCATTTAAGAAGGAGAGACCGCAGTCAGGCGGCTGATGGCTGGCGGAGGGTACGGATTTGGGAATGCGAGTTGCCAAGGCTGAAATCAGGAGCAGGAAGCAGGCTGGCACGGTGGATTCGGTGGGAGTTGGTGAATGGTTGAGGGTTGAATGTTGTAGGAATGGCTCGCGGGGGATGCTCGCCCCACCGATTATGTGTCGGTCGAGTGTTTCGTGCTTCCATGAGCCAAATAAAACTCCCGGATCGTTTCCGACCCGGGAGCTCGTCTGAGGTGGAGAATCAGGATGTGCTCCTGACGGTGTGCTCAGTCTTCGTTGCTGTCCCAGCGGTGATCGCCTTCAATCAGGCAAACGTTGTTTTCACCGTGTTGCCGGGTGAAGAACAGAAAACCGTCCCGGGAGCTGATCGACTTGGTTCCGAGCAGCCCGTTGAGTGAGCTGTCGCCGTCCGAGAAGTGCAGGCCGGTCGGCTCATTGTCTTCGCCCGTCGCCAGGCGGTCGCGTCCGAGGGCGAGCAATCGCGCCGGCGGGGACGGATGTTTGCCCACGTCATAGGCCCAGATGGAATCAAAGGTGTTCAACTGGATATGGAGCAAGTCGCCGCGATCTTCGTGGCCAGCAGCGTGTCCTTGCCGGCAAAGGTGAGATTGTCAAAGGAGTTGTGGACGGCGTCGCCGAAGGTGACGAGGGAAATGGCCCCGGTCTGGCCGCCTGGTCACCCTGGCTGGTGCTGACCAACAGTTCCGGCTCGACCAATCTGATCGTGCCGATCGTCATCCCCGCGCAATTCTTCCGGGCAGTCGAGGAATAGCCAAAGGCAAGGGGCACACCTCAGGCAGATTTATTGGGTGCGGATTGCCATTCAAGAGCGCCGAGCTAATAAAACACTTTGGCCCAGCCGGTTACGAATCCGGGCGATGCGCCGTAGCTCGCAGCTCCGATAAAAACATTGTCCCTTTTGCGTGAGGGCGTACATACAGGTACGAACATGCATGAATTGGACACCGGGGAATTGCTTCGCCGTTATGCGACGGATGGTTCCGAGGAAGCCTTTGCCGAACTCGTGTCGCGGCATGTCAGCCTGGTCTATTCCGTAGCGTTGCGGCGGCTGGGTGAGCCGCACCAGGCCCAGGAGATCACCCATGCGGTTTTTCTCATTCTCGCCCGAAAGGCCCGGTCGCTGCGCCCGGACATCGTTCTGCCCGGGTGGTTGCACAAGACCACATCGTTTACCGTGGATAACTTCCTGAAAACCGAATTTCGACGCAAAAGCCGGGAACAGGAAGCCTATCGACAATCCCTGCTGAACCAATCCGAAGCCGATACCTGGACGCAGGTGGCGCCGTTGCTGGATGCGGCGCTGGCCGGATTGAATGCTGCGGACCGCAATGCGATCGTACTTCGTTTTTTCAACGGGGCCGCGCTGGTCGACGTCGGGAGCGCCCTCGGCATCAGCGAGGAGGCGGCCAAAAAACGGGTCAATCGCGCGGTGGAAAAGCTGCGGCGGTTCTTCGCCCGCCAGGGACTGGCCCTGCCGGCAGTGACCCTGACCGCCACCATTTCCGCCCATTCCGTGCAGGCGGCCCCGGCGGGTCTGGCGATGTCCGCCGCCAGCGCGAAAGCCGGCGGATCCATGGCGGCGCTCATCAAGGCGACGCTGAACCAGATGTTCTGGGCGAACCTGAAGGTTCCCCTGGCAGCCGGCCTGGCCATTCTCCTTGCCGCCGGCGTTACCACCACGATCGTCAGGCACGTTTCCGCATCCGCAGTTGACGATGCCCTTCAGAGAGCGGACGCGCGGGCTTTGAAGCAGGCGCCCGGCGTGCTCGTCCTGCGGCCGACCCGTTTCCCGGGAATGACCCGGCGCGGAGATTCCGACGGGAACAAATATGTGGGTCAAAACGTGCCCTTGAAATGGTTGTTTGCCTTGGCTTATGAATTCGGCACCTACGAGTCGGGTTGGGGAACGCGCGTGATTCTGCCTGCGAACGCGCCCAACGAAATGTTTGATCTCCTACTCACCACGCCGGACGACCCCAAAGGCGCCCTGCGAAAGGAACTCCAGAAACGATTCGGCTGGGTGGCCCATCGCGAGATGCGTCTGACCGACGTGCTCGTGCTTGAGACCAATGGTCCGTCGGGACCGAACCCTAAAATGAGCACGGTCGGAGCCGGCAACACCAATCGCATTGAGGATACCGTCACGGTGCAGCCCGGCGGATTGGTGGCCCGGAGCCAGTCCGCCGCCGGCCTGGCCAGCCTGTTGGAAGACCTGCTCGCCGTGCACGTCATTGACCGGACCGGACTGACCCAGCGGTTTGACGTGACGCTGCAATGGAAGATCCTGGGCAACGCGGAACTGTCGCGCGCGCAGTTCATGCAGTCCCTTCCGGGCCAGCTCGGCCTCAAAGTCACGCCCCGCCGCGAGCCGTTGGAACTGCTGATCGTCGAAAAACCGTCCCGATAGAAATACCGACTGCATTTTATGAAACTATTCACTGTGAATGGAATCTGGCCGCGCCAACCGGAACAAACGGGCAACAATTCTGCCGGGCCGGACTGGCGACCTGATTTTCATCCACCAACCGCATCGGCCCAATATGAGTTCAAACCCAATCATTCGCTCATGAATACCATTCCTCACCGGCAATCCACTCGCCTCAATCACATCCGTCAACACTTTCCCATCCTGCTGGTTTTCGCCTGCGCTTTGCTGGGACTGTCCTCATCCGGCCGGGCGGCGATCTACGAGTGGAACGACAACCCCAACAGCACCCGCAAGCTGTTGCTTTATGTCCCGGACGGCGTCCAAACCATCCGCGGCATCGTTATTTACGGCAATGGGGGCGGCATCGACAACGCTCCGACGGCAACCAACGTGGAAATCGTCGCGTTCGCCAGGAGCATCGATTTCGCCGTGCTGGGCATGGGCTACTGGGGTTGTTTCAACGACCCCAACGAGTATCCCTACTTCGAACGACAGATGAACGCACTGATCATGGCCAGCCAGCATCCCGAGATGACGAACGCGCCCTGGATCCCCCTCGGCCACTCCAACGGCGGCTCGATTTCGTCCGGCCTCAACATCCTGCATCCGGAAAAAGTCATCGCGTTCATCATCAGCAAGGCCCCGAGTTGCCTCGAGCCCGAGGCCTCGGAATCGCCCGCCCTGCGCACCCCGGGCATGTTGATCAACGGCCAGGACGATCTGCCTGAGCGCAAGACGTTCATCAGTACATTTTTCGCAAATAACCGCGAGGCCGGCGCCCTCTGGGCCTGGGCCGAGGAGGCGGACCTCGCCCATTCGGAGAACAACACGCTGGAGCTCAAGCTGCCGTTTCTCTACGAATGCTGCCGCCTGAGGTATCCCTCCTACATGTCGCCCACCAACGGCCCCGTCGTGCTCAAGGACCTGAATGAGTTCGACGGCTGGCTCGTGGACCAGCGGACCTGGTCGAACGGGCTGGCGTCGATCTATCCTTACGCCGACGCTCCCGGTGACAAGCGCTCCTATGGTTGGGTGCCCAACGAATACATCGCCAAGCTGTACCAGGCCTTTTCCTCCCACAACAAGCCGGCCACGGCCGTTGGCGGCAACAACAAGACCGGCGTGGCCCCCACCAATCTGGTATTCACGACCACCCTGGTCGACACGAATTGGACAACGGTCGAGTTCTTCCGCAACACCGAAAAGATCGGGGAACTCACCGGTGGCGGCGTCATCGCCGTGGGCATCACCAACCTGGTGGAGCAGGGCGGATACACGGTGTTTCACGCGGAGGTCACCAGCCCGCCCACCAACCTGGTGCGCGCGACTTATCTGCGCCGCGTGTTCGTCATCGGACCGGACCCGCTCACGCCGTTTCAGCAATGGGCGGCGACCAACCTGCCGTCAGGGTCGCGCGGGCCCGGGGATGTGCTGTATCCGGAGGACGGCATCGCCAACCTGACCCGCTATATTTTCGATCTGGGCACCAGCCGCAATCCGCCCCGGGCGGCGCTGCCGAAATATACCGGGCTGATCCAGACCGGCGGCGTGACCCGCGCTCTGTTCCAATACCGGGTCGGCCCCGCCGGGCGCGACAGCGGCGTCACCGTCCGGCCGTCCGTGTCGACCAATCTCCAGGGCTGGTCGCCGGTGCGCAGCCCGGTCTTTGCGGTTGACCCGGCTGGCTTCTGGCGCGAGGGCGACACCAACTATGTCCTGTTGCCCGCGTCATCGGCCGGTTTTCTCCGGCTGCAGTTGGATGATTGCTTTTAAAGAAGCCGCGCGGTTTCAAAGCTCAAACGTTGGCGAGGCCGTGAAATACCGTCACCGGTAGAAATATCGACTGCATTTTATGAAAACCTCCACCGAGAATGAGGGTCGGCTCATCCGACCATTTTGCATCGCTGCCGTCCTGTTCGCCGCGGCTCTGAATTCGCCGGCCCAGTCGCCCGCCGCGGATTCCTTCAATGCGGCGGTCGCCGGCGGCGGCGATCAGGCGATCGTAAATTCTCTGGCGGTGCAAGTTGACGGGAAAATCCTGTTGGGCGGGATCTTCACGACGCTGCATGGCCAGTCGCGCACTAATTTTGGCCGTGTAAATACCGATGGCAGTCTGGATGCTACCTTCAATCCCGGACCCAATATCAGTGTGAATTCCCTGGCCGTACAGGCCGACGGGAAAATCCTGGTGGGCGGAGGATTCACCACGCTGGGCGGTCAGGCGCGCAGCCGTATCGCGCGGCTTAATGCTGATGGCAGCCTGGACGCTACCTTCAATCCGGGGGCCAGTAGCACCGTGTATCGCCTGGCTCTGCAAGCCGACGGGAAAATCCTGGTGGGGGGATACTTCGCCACTCTGGCTGGCCAGACCCGCAACCGTATCGCGCGGCTCAATGCCGATGGCAGTCTGGACACCGCCTTCAATCCGGGGGTTGGGTCGACCGCCGGTGAGCATGTGGCTGCCCTGGCGCTGCAGCCTGACGGTAAGATTCTGGTGGGAGGAGTCTTCACTGCCCTGGGTGGCCAGCAGCGCACCAACCTCGGCCGGCTCAACAGCGATGGCAGTGTGGATACCGCCTTCAATCCGGGAACGGGCTCGCAAATGGAAGTGGATTCCCTGATTGTGCAGGCGGACGGAAAAATCCTCGTGGGCGGATTCTTCTCCACCCTGGCCGGCCAGCCGTGCATCAACCTCGGCCGGCTCAATCCGGATGGTAATCTTGACGCCACCTTCAATCCGGGGGCCGGTAGCACCGTGAATTGCCTGGCTCTGCAGGCCGACGGGAAAGTTCTGGCGGGAGGGAGCTTCAGCACCTTGGCTGGCCAAACGCGTTTTTACATCGGCCGGCTCAACGC
The DNA here is from genome assembly GCA_964413165.1 of uncultured Bifidobacteriaceae bacterium. Lineage (GTDB taxonomy): Bacteria > Verrucomicrobiota > Verrucomicrobiia > Limisphaerales > UBA11358 > UBA11358. The sequence continues at coordinate 10,484 of CAYPSF010000101.1, read as the reverse complement.
CAATGGCAGTCTGGAGACCGCTTTCAATCCGGGGGCCAGCCAATTCTTGTATTCCCTGGCGTTGCAGCCCGACGGAAAAATTCTGGCGAGTGGAACTTTCACCACCCTGGGCGGCCAGTCGCGCAATTTGATCGGCCGGCTCAATCGAACCGATGCCGCGACCCAAAATCTGAGCTTCGACGGCTCGACCATCACCTGGCTGCGCGGCGGCACTAGTCCCGAGGCCTGGCGCACGACTTTCGAAGTCTGCACCAACGGCAGCGACTGGATCAGCCTGGACGCCGGGCAACGCATCACTGGCGGCTGGCAGTTGACCGGATTAAATTACCCGACCAATGCCAACATCCGTGCCCGGGGCTTTGTCTGCGGCGCCAACTGGTTTGTGGAAACCAACCTGGTTTCGGTGGTTCCCCTGAAATTTGTCAACGCGAACGGTAGCCCGGCGATCTCCAACGGCTGGTTCAACGCACGACTCACCGGCACCACCGGTTCAAACGCCGTGGTGGAATGCTCGTCCGATCTGGTGGTTTGGACGCCCTGGCAAACCAACACGCTGCCCGCCGGCGGCTGGGATCTGGCCGCGCCGTTGGGAATGAACGGGCAACAATTCTACCGGGCCCGGCTCGCACCCTGAGCCCCAACCAATACCTCCTTGCTGGCTATGAACAAAATACCAACTCTATCTGTTTTGCGACGGGCCATGCGGCTGCGACTTTTCATGGTTGCCGCCGTTCTGCTCGCGGCGGTTCCGAGGTCATCGGCCCAGTTGCCCACCGCCGACGCCTTCAATCCGGGAGCCGGTGGCGGCGACGTATGGAAACTGGCCATTCAACCGGACGGAAGCATTTTGGCCGGAGGCTACTTCACCCGACTGGGAGGACAAGCGTGCACCAACCTCGCCCGACTCAATGCCAACGGCAATCCGGACGCCGCTTTTTGCGCGCTAGTCAGTCGTATGAACAGTTCAGTGAGCTGCCTGGCCGTGCAGTCCGACGGAAAGATTCCGGTGGGAGGAGACTTCACCCTGCTGAGCGGCCAGGCCTGCACCAACTTCGGCCGGCTCAATGCCGATGGCAGCCGCGATACCGCCTTCAATCCGGGAGTCATGCCGGAATTCCTCGGGGTGTCAGACCTGGCCGTGCAGGCGGACGGAAAGCTTCTGCTGGGCGGATACTTCACAACGATGGGCGGTTTGGGTCGCCAATACATCGGCCGGCTCAATACCAATGGCAGCGTGGATACCTCATTCAATCCCGGGGCCGAAAATGGCGTGTTTGCCCTTGCGGTACAGGCGGACGGGAAAATTCTGGCGGGAGGCGACTTCATCAGGCTGGGTGGCCAGCCTCGCGGCAACCTCGGCCGGCTCAACGCCAGCGGCAGTGTGGATGCCCTTTTCACCCCGGTCGCCACCAACACCACTGGCGGCGGCAGCGTGAGTGCCCTGGTCGTTCAGCCCGACGGGAAAATCCTGATCGGCGGAGACTTCACCCTGCTGGCCGGCCAGGCCCGCACCAATTTCGGCCGGCTCAATGCCGATGGCAGTCCGGATACCTCCTTCAATCCGGGAATCAGTGGTTTGACCGATTATGTGAATTGTCTGGCGCTGCAGGCTGACGGAAAAATTCTGGCGGGCGGAACCTTCACCACTCTGGCGGGCCAGTCGCGCACCCATATCTGCCGACTCAATGCCGATGGAAGTCTGGACCCTGCCTTCAATCCGGGGGCCAGCGGCTCGGGCAGCTATGTAAATTGTCTGGCGCTGCAAGCGGACGGGAAGATTCTGGTCGGAGGAAACTTCACCACGTTGGGAGGCCAGGCGCGCACCAACATTGGCCGGCTCAACAACCCGGACGCCGCCACCCAAAGCCTCGCTTTCAACGGCTCCTCCATCATCTGGCTGCGCGGCGGCACCAGCCCGGAAGTCTGGCGCACCACCTTCGACGTGTCGACCAACGGCACCAGTTGGGTCAGCCTGGGCGCCGGACAACGCACCACCGGCGGTTGGCAGCTGACCGGACTGAATTACCCCACCAACGCCATCATCCGCGCTCGGGGCTTCGTCTGCGGCGCCAACTGGTTTGTGGAAACCTTGTTCGCTCCAGCAATGCCGCTCCAGTTCGTCAACGCGAACCGAAGTCCGTCGATCTCCAATGGCTGGTTCTACGCGCGGCTTTTGGGAACCACCGGCTCCAACGCCGTAGTGGAATGCTCGTCGGATCTGGTGGTCTGGACGCCCTGGCAAACCAACACGCTGCCCGCTGGTGGAAGGGATCTGGCCGCGCCGTTGGGAACGAACGGGCAACAATTCTACCGGGCCAGGCTCGTGCCCTGACAACCCCGGCCCGACCATCCAGGTGACGCAATGAAGCCAGTGACGAGTGGCGGGTGGCGAGTGGCGGGTGATGTGGGGCAGGGCTGAAGTAGAAATATTCAACATTCAAATTCCAAGTCAGCGGAGCCCGAATCCGGCATTCAGGAGTTTAGAATAAAATCCGCGTGATCCGCGGTTCAAAGTCTGTCATCCGCCACGCGTCACCGGGCGCTTGCCGTTGGAGCATCAATACTCCGGCTTCACGCTGCCGCGCGGGGGGCCGGGAGGATTCGGGTATCCGGACGAGGCTTCATACGGATCAATCCCGATATTTGGATTTATGCCGGTTTGGCTGATGGTGGTTTGATTGTAGGCCATATCATTCGTGCTCTGACAGCCGGTCACGAACAGTGTCACCATGGCGAGCAGGGTCAGGTTTTTTTCATATGGTTACGTATTTTTTCAAGTGATTCTCGCAGAGGCCATGCCGTCCTTGTCGGAAACCGACTTCCCGAACAAATCCCGGATATCGGCGGCGAATCCGGGATTGGTCGAGGCAAAATGCGCGATTGGGGCTGGCTTTTCCTTGCAGAGTACAATCCGGGTAAGAACTTTCAGCTCACGCGGCTGGGAACATCCAGCATCCAATCTAAGTGCAAAGTGGTGCGCGGTCAGACGGGCTTCAAGGCTGCGAGGCGCGATAGAATCGCCGGGGGGCATTTGTGGCGGTGGTATCCAGGAACTGCACGGAACCGGCCACCGGCGGGTTGGTGGCGAGGGGGATCCAATTCAACAGGTCAGAAGAGGCATAGATGACCACGGCGTTGGTGCCGGCGGCCCCGTTCACTTGCAGGTGCAAGCCCAGGGAATCCAGTTCCAGTGCGCCCGGGTTGAATCGGAGCGGCTGCGGACCGACAACGATTTGAACCAAACCCGTCGCTGTGTTGCCCGCGTTGTCCGTCCCCACAAACGTGAAGGTGTCGGTGCCGATAAAACTCGTAGGCGGTGTATAAACCGCCTCATCCGCATATTTCACCGTCGCAAAATCGACCGTGCCATCCAGTGACGCGGACTGGCCGGTGACATACACGTTGCCGGCACCGTCAACCGTCATGGCGATGGCCAGGTCATCGCCCCTGACGGGTCCGTCATAGCGACTCGTCCAGAGCGCCGTGCCGTCGCGGGAGAACTTGAGGATAACGTAATCGGACCCGGTGCCGCCGGGCCCCTTCGAAAAACCCGCTGCGTAAAGATTTCCCGCATTGTCCACGGCGGAGGCGGCGATGGATGCATTGGTGCCGTTGAAATTCACATTGAGATTGGTCCAGAGCGGCACGCCATTGCTGTTCAGTTTCAGAACGGTGTAAATCCCGGGGCCATCGGTGCCGGGGGCGCCGCCGATCACGAAGATGTTTCCAGCAACGTCCATGGTGATCTGGGGAACCAGCCCGCCGGAATAATTCGGTCCGGCAAGAATATTGGTCCAAAGCGGGGTGCCATTGTTGGTGTACTTGATAACGGGGTAACTCGCGCTGATGCTGATTGATTCGCCGGCAACCAGGACATTCCCGGCCGGATCGACGAAGAGGGTGCGTCCCTGGTCAACCACGGCTGACTGGTAAATGTTGGTCCACAAGGCGGCCCCTCCGGCGGAATACTTCAACGTGGCCATGGCCTGGCCGTTGGTGCCCACCGAACCGCCGGTGATGAACACGTTGCCGGCGGCGTCCGCTGCGATGCCTTCGGCAACATCGAAACCATTGGTGGAGCCCTTGTAAAAATTTGTCCAGACCGCGTTCCCGGCAGCGTTGTATTCCAGCGTCACGTAATCCCATTGCGATGAGTCCGGCGGATACGACTGGACGATGAGACAGGCATTGCTGGCCGCGTCCAAGACCATGCCCGGCGATTGGTCGTCGTTGGCGGTGCCATAACGGTTCGTCAGCATCGCGACGCCGTCGGCTGAATATCGGATCGTCACCACATCGGCGCCGGTGCTCAGGTTATGCGACTCGCCTGCCACTACCACGTTACCTGCGGCGTCCAGGGCCAGATGGTGCGGGAAGCTCCCGCCCGCGTCTCCCGCGCCACCGTCATAACGGTTGGTCCACAACGCCGTGCCGTTGCCGGCGTATTTGACGGTGGCGTATCCATAAGCACCCGTCAGCGCGTTGTAGGAATTCCCGGTGACGAAGACATTGCCGGATTGGTCGGCGGCGACCTGCGCTGCCTGGTTGAAGAAACTGCCGGGGCCGGCGTTGTAGCGTTGCACCCAGGCCTGGGTGTTCACGAGCGAAACGTGGCCGCCGTGCGCGGAATTCGCCGCCACAAACGAGACCGTCAATTGTGCCGGCGGATTGGTCAGGCCCGGCAGGCCATTGGCCGTCAGGGCGCTCACGGGAAAGGCCAGGGATGTATTCGTCGGAGTCTGGAACGGAGCGGGCTGGGCGATTGCGGCGCAGATGCCGGTCAAAAAAACAACGGTTGAAAAAAATGGAGTCGTAGACATAGGCGTCGGGATGCAGTTGATTCAAGTCCTCGTACCCAGATCGCACAGGTTGACATTGGTGGCAAGTGTCCGCGTAAAAAGAAATCGCGCGATCCCGGATATTGGACACGTTTTTTTGGATTTGGGACACGGCAAGGCCAATGACAAGTGACAAGACCAGGGGAAAAAATTCAACGCTCAATATGCCTTGTAGAAAACATCAGCGCACCAGCTTGTATCGTCCTGGGATCTCCCTCTCCCCGCGCTACGCTGCGGGGCGAGGGAAGGGCACTTTTTGACGCCGGACGATGTGTTCTACAAAGCACGCTCTACATTCAACTTCCTACATCGAACGGAAAGCAAAGGAGTGAATGCATCCATCCCTTGACGATGACGGCGGAGATTGGTTATGAAGTCAGGTCCAATGAGCAACACCGAGAGCCATCATTTTCAGGCGGAAATCCAGCAGCTGCTGGATATCGTCATCCATTCGCTTTACACGGACAAAGAGATCTTCGTGCGCGAGCTGGTTTCCAACGCGGCGGATGCGTGCGAAAAGCTGCGGTTCAGCCAGTCGTCGGGCAAGCCAATCCTCCAGCCGGACGTGGCGCCGTCCATCGCCGTGGCCACGGATGACCAGGCGGGCACCATCACGATCACCGATACTGGTGTTGGCATGACGCACGGGGAACTGGTGGAAAACCTGGGCACGATCGCGCATTCGGGCACGAAGGCGTTTCTCAAACAGCTCGCGGAGGACAAGAAGCCCGACGTGGGATTGATCGGCCAGTTCGGCGTGGGTTTTTACTCGGCGTTTATGGTGGCGAAAAAAGTGACGGTGTTGAGCCGCTCGTTGGTGCCGGAGGAACCGGGCTGGCAATGGACGAGCGAGGGCGGCGGCGGTTACCAGATCGCCCCGGCCGCCGACCTGCCGCGCGGCACCCGGGTCACGCTCGAACTCAAGGACGACGCGAAGGAATTCGCGCAGGCTGGCAACATCGAGCGGATCATCCAGCGTTATTCCAGCTTCGTGCCGTTCCCGATCGAGCTGAACGGCAAGCGGCTGAACACGGTCCAGGCGATCTGGGCGCGGAACAAGAACGACATCAAGGAGGAGGAATACAACGAATTTTACACGTTCGTCGGCCACGATCACGAGAAGCCGCGGTACCGGCTGCATTTCACGGCGGACGCGCCGCTGGCCATCCAGGCCCTGCTGTTCGTGCCGGAACGGAATTTCGAGACGCTGGGCATCGGGCGGATCGATTCCGAGGTGAATCTATATTGCCGCAAGGTGCTGATCCAGGCCAAGGCCAAGGGATTATTCCCGGACTGGCTGCGGTTCCTGAAGGGTGTGGTGGACAGCGAAGACCTGCCGTTGAACATCTCGCGCGAGACGATGCAGGACACAACGTTGATGCAGAAATTGAACAAGGTGTTGACGGGGCGTTTCCTGAAATTCCTCGACGAACAGGCGGAGAAGGACGCCGCGACGTACGAAAAGTTTTACGCGGAATACCAGCGCTTCCTCAAGGAGGGGGTGGTGACGGATTTTGCGCACCGGGAAGCGCTCGGCAAATTGCTGCGGTACGAGTCGTCGGCGCTGGACCCGGGCAAGCTCGCGTCGCTGGCGGATTACGTGAAGCGCATGCCGGCGGAGCAGAAGGAGATCTACTGCCTGCTGGCGCCGAACCGCGCGTCGGCGGAGAGCAGCCCGTATTTCGAAGTGTTCCGGCAACGGAAATTCGAGGTGCTGTTCCTCCACGATCCGTGGGACGAATTCGTGGCGGAACACCTGCACACGTTCGACGGCAAACCGCTCACGCTGGCGGAGAAGGCGGAGTTGAACCTCAGCGAAACCAAAAAGGACGGCGCTTTGTCCGAGGACGCCGTGAAATCGCTGGCGCAATGGCTTAAGGAAACGCTGGGTGACAAGGTGGGCGAAGTGCGGGCATCCCAGCGGCTGGTGGACAGCCCGGCCGTCGTGGTGGACCCGGACAAGCAGATGACGGCGAACATGCGGCGCATCCTGAAAGCGATGAAGAAAGAGGAGGGCGAGGGCTCCGCCCTGGCGAAGCAGGACCTCGAAATCAATCCGGCGCATCCCATCATGGTGCGGCTGGATGCGATGCGATTGAAGGATAACGCGCTGGCGGCCAGCGTGGCGGAACAGGTGCTCGACAATGCGCGTGTCGCAGCCGGGCTGCTGGAAGATCCGCGGGCAATGCTGAACCGGCTCAATCAACTGCTCGAAAAAGTGCTCGGGTGAGGAGCGACGGGTGGCGGGTGACGGGTGACGAGGGGAAGGCTGAAGGGGAAACATCGAACACCCAACGCTCAGCACGCTCAACGTTGAACTGAAACAAGAGCCGGAATTCAGTTCATAGTGTGGTTTTCGTTTTCGTGTCACTGGCCGCGTGCCGCCTGTCACTTGTGTCCCTATGGCAGCATGGTGCCACGCGGCTTCACGCCGTGTTAGTCCATGGTATGAAACGCTTTGTGAATAACTAGTTCTTGACGGGTTTGAAAATGCGCTTAGGCTCATAATTGACGCTGGTGTTTCAGTTGAAAGCCGATTTTGAATCGGAGCGCGATTGAGGGCCGGCGTTATGGCTTCAAACGCCAAATGGCCCTCAAGTCGCATCGCGTTTGATACTTGTCCTGACTTCGACCCCACGGGCGGCCGGCCGGTCAGGAGTAAAGAACGTCGCCCGTACTGAAGGAGGTTAATGTGAATGTATTGGAGAAACAGCCGACGTCTAATTCCACCGTCCAATCCAGCCCGAATTTCAAGACCGGAGGCGCAAAGAATTACCAGGCCTGGGTTGCGAAGGCGGCGAAACAACCGATGGTGCTCGAAACCGTTGATCCCGGGCCGCTCGGGGCCGAGGACGTTGAAGTTGCTGTTGAACACTGCGGTTTGTGCCATTCCGATCTGTCCGTCTTGAACAACGAATGGGGCATTTCGCAGTATCCCGCGATTCTCGGCCACGAGGTCATCGGCCGGGTCACGGCTGCGGGTCCGAATGCCAAGGGAGTCAAGGTTGGACAGCGCGTCGGCGTCGGCTGGAACTCGGGCAGTTGCATGCACTGTCATCAGTGCCTCTCCGGAAGCCATCATCTTTGCCCGGAAGTGCAAGCGACCATTGTCGGCCATCGCGGCGGGTTCGCGACCCACATCCGCTCGCACTGGGCCTGGGCCATCCCGCTGCCGGAAAAGCTGAACTTTGCCGATGCCGGGCCGCTCCTGTGCGGGGGCATCACCGTCTTCGCGCCGCTGGCCAGGTTCGCCAAGCCGACCGACCGGGTAGGCATCATCGGCATCGGCGGGCTGGGGCACATGGCCGTGAAATTCGCCGCCGCCTACGGTTGCGACGTGACCGCGTTCACGTCGAGCGAGAACAAGTTCGATGAAGCGAAGGGTTTCGGGGCGAACCACGTCGTCTCAAGCAAAGACCCGGCGGCGATCAAAAAGCTCGCTGGCAGCTTCGACCTCCTGATCAGCACCGTCAACGTGAAGCTCGATTGGGACGCGATGATCGGCACCCTCGCCCCGGACGGCCGGTTGCATGTCGTGGGTGTCGTGCTGGAACCGATCCCCGTTTCAGCCTTCTCGCTCATCGCGCAGCAGCGCAGCGTGTCCGGTTCGCCGACGGGCTCACCGGTGGCGATCGAGACGATGCTCGACTTTGCCTCGCGGCACCAGGTCGCGCCACAGACCGAGCACTTCCCGATGAGCAAAATCAACGAGGCCTTCGCGCGGCTGGAATCGGGCAAGGCCCGTTACCGCATCGTGCTGGACGCGGATTTCTGATCGTCGGGATGCCGTGATTCAGGAGCTTTGCATTGCCATGCCAAGCCGAATCAGTAAAAGCTGCCCGCGGTGGGTGAGTGTGCCGGTCGTCATCGCCTGCCTGGCTGCTGCGTCTGCCGCGGCGCAAACCGCCAGGGAGGTGCGGGGAGCCGCAGCGGTTGAGCCGCTTCAAAACGAACCACCGGCGAGGATCATCATCGATCCGCCCCTGGCCGAACCCCTGTCGCATGGCCGGGTGGTGATTCAATATCGCACGGAAAATCTGCATATCGCGCCGGTGTTCGGACCGGCCGCGCTGGCCGTGTCTCCCCGGGTCGGGCACATCCATGTGACGGTCGATGACGCCTCGTGGGTCTGGGCCGACGCGAGCGGAGAGCCGGTGATTCTCAACGGCCTGCCACCCGGGCCGCATCAGGTCCGGATTCAACTGGAGACGGCGAACCATCAACTGCTCGATCAGGGCATTGTCAAGTTGACGGTGCCGGAGGCGCTGATGACTGCGCCCGCCGCTGCGCAAACCGCCGAGGAGGTGCGTGAAGCGGCGGCGGTCCAGCCGCTCCCGAACGAACCGCTGGCGAAGATCATCATCGATTCGCCCCTGGCCGGACCGCTGTCGCGTGGCGTGGTGTTTATTCAATATCGCACAGAGAATCTGCGCATCCTGCCGGTATTTGGGCCGGCTGCGCTGGCCGTGTCTCCCCGGATCGGGCACATCCATGTGACGGTCGATGACGCGCCCTGGCATTGGGCCGACGCCAGCGGTAATCCGGTCATTATCAACGGCCTCGCGCCCGGGGCACATAAGATCCTGATCCAACTGGTGAATGCCAACCATCAACCCATTGATCAAGGCACGGTCCAGTTCACGATGCCGGCCGCAAAGCCGCCGGTGCCGGTCAAGCCGGGTGACGCTTAGCCCCTTGAAACAATATCTGCAAAAACGAAAACCTCAAACAAACCAAACCTATATGTGAAAAATATGAAAACCAAAGATCAAACCGAAATCATTCCACGCGTCCCAGTGCGCGGCGACAGTTCAGGACCCGTCACCCGGGAAAACACCAACGCCATCCGTCCTTTCCGCGTCATCGTTCCGGACGCCGAACTTGCCGAATTGCGCCGGCGAATAAAGGCGACCAAGTGGCCGGACCGGGAAACGGTCAGGGATGCATCGCAAGGCGTGCAGCTCGCGACGATCCAGGCACTCGCGAGCTATTGGGCGTCAGATTACGACTGGCGCAAGATCGAGGCGAGACTGAACGCCCTGCCGCAGTTCATGACCGAGATCGATGGGCTGGACATTCATTTCATTCACGTTCGTTCGAAACATGAAAATGCGTTGCCGCTCATCGTCACGCACGGATGGCCCGGCTCGGTCATCGAGCAGCTGAAGATTATCGAACCGCTGACCAATCCCACGGCACACGGCGCAAGCGCAGCGGATGCTTTCCACCTGGTGATTCCGTCGATGCCGGGCTACGGGTATTCAGACCGGCCGACCACTCCCGGCTGGGACCCCGCCCACATCGCGCGTGTCTGGGACGTGCTGATGAAGCGCCTCGGTTACAAGCGATACGTGGCGCAAGGCGGTGATTGGGGCGCGGTCGTCGTCGACCAGATGGGTGTGCAGGCACCTGCCGGATTGCTCGGCATTCACACCAACATGCCCGGCATCTTTCCAGCCGATGTTGACGGGGCGGCTTTTTCCGGGGCGCCGGCGCCATCGGGTCTCTCAGCCGATGAGAAACTCGCTTACGAGCGTCTGCAGTTCGTCTATCAAAAGGGAATCGCCTACGGATTCCAGATGGGACTGCGCCCGCAGACGTTGTACGGAATCGCGGATTCACCCGTCGGCCTGGCGGCGTATTTCC
>CAYPSF010000100.1:0-16009 GCA_964413165.1 uncultured Bifidobacteriaceae bacterium | reverse complement strand
GCCCTCGAGGACTTTTACGGCAGCAAGGGCTACGTCGACGTGCGCCAGCCCGTCAACCTGCGCGCCCAGTACATTCCGAATGTGGAGACGGGCACGATGGACCTGCAATTTCAAATCAAGGAAGGCCAGAAATCCTACGTCGAAAAAATCAGTATCCGGGGCAACGACAAAACCAAGGACAAGGTCATCCGCCGCGAACTGGCCATTTCGCCGGGAGAGGTATTTGACACGGTGCGCGTCAAGATCAGCCAACAGCGTCTCGAAGGCCTCAATTTCTTCTCCAAGGTGGACCTGCGGCCGGAGGCGACCGACCCGCCGATCGCCGGGCGCAAGGATTTGATTGTGAACGTGGAGGAACAGAACACCGGCAACTTCCTGCTCGGCGCGGGTTTCAGTTCCGTGGACGCCCTCGTCGGTTATGTGGAAATCAGCCAGGAAAATGCCGACCTGTTCCATCCGCCCAACTTCACCGGCGCCGGCCAGAAACTCCGCCTGTTCCTGCAAATCGGCACCCAGCGCCAGGATTACCAGCTGTCGTTCATCGAGCCCTGGTTCCTGAACCGCAAGCTGCAATTCGGCGTGGATTTTTACCGGCACCAGTTGGACTTTGAGAGCCCCAACGACATTTACAACAAGGACCTGACCGGCATGCGCCTGAGCCTGACCCGCGCGTTGTGGAGCGACTTTTTAATCGGCAGTGTCCACTACACGCTCGAAGACGTGGGCATCCACCTGAACAGCGGGTTTCATGGCGATCAAACCAAATTGGCAGGTAATCCCCCGGTCAGCACATTCATCCCACGGAACGTGCCGCAAGCCATTCTGGATCAGACCGGTAATCATTTATTCAACCGTTTTGGTGCGACACTGGCCTATGACACTCGCAACAGCACAAAGCTGCCGAATCACGGCCAGCGGACGGAATTCGAACCGGAAATCAGCCTCGGCGACACTGAGTATTATAAATTGTCGGTCCAAAGCGCCTGGTATTTCCCCGGTTTTTTCCCCAGCCACGTGCTGGAGCTGGTCGGGCGCGGCGGGGTTGCCGACAGCATGAGCGGCGGCGACGTGCCATTTTACGACCGGTATTATCTCGGCGGCCTTTATTCCCTGCGCGGTTTTAAATTCCGCAACGTCGCCCCGCGCGAGACTCCACCTTTTCCGGGGGTGGTCCAGGATCCGATTGGCGGTGACACCTACTGGTTCGCTTCCGTCGATTACAGCCTCCCCATATTTGAAACAGACAATGGCCCCGGCGTGCGTTTCGTCATGTTCTACGATGTCGGCGACGTCTATGAAGGGCCGTATTCGACTGCGAACGGCAATTTCGACGACAACTGGGGCCTCGGCCTGCACATCAATATTCCCAAACTCGGCCCTTTGCGGCTTGAATATGGCATCCCGATCCATCACGATCAATACAACGGGAAGTCCGGCCGGTTCCAATTCGGCGTCGGCTGGCAACGTCCTTTTTAAGATGACTCGTCTAGCAAAAATAATCAGGTTGGCGGGGCTCGGCGGGCTGGTCTTGCGCCTGCTGGCGCTGCCGGCCATGGCGGCGCAACCCGCCGCCCTGCCCTCTCATCTGCCGCTGCATTTCGAGGCCAACCAGGGCCAAGCAGATCTCCCGGCACAGTTCATCGCTCGCGGGCGTGATTACCAGTTCCTGATTTCGCCGGCGGAAGCCCGAATCGTGCTGCGCAAAGCCGGCGCCGAACCCGTGGTCGTGCAAATGCAGTTTGTCGGCGCCAACCCGCTGGCACCCGTCGACGGCGGCGCCGAATTGCCCGGCAAAATCAATTATCTCACGGGCAACGATCCGGCCCGATGGCATACCGGGGTGGCTACTTTTGGCAACGTGCGCGTGACCGAACTTTATCCCGGCATCAACCTGCTTTACTACGGCAACCAACAACAACTCGAATATGATTTCGCCGTTGCGTCGGAGGCCAACCCGCAGGCCATCAGCATGCATTTTGACGGCGTGGATACCATCGCGATCAATCCGCAAGGCGAATTGATTATAAGCCTGGCCGGCGGTGAAATCCGCCAGCCCAAACCGGTGATTTACCAGATGATTGGCGGCATGCGAAAGGATATTGCCGGCGGTTATCGGCTGGCAGATGCGCATACGGTGGCCTTCGCCATCGGCCAATATGACCACCATCAGCCGCTGGTCATTGACCCGGTCCTGGGCTATTCGACCTACTTCGGCGGCACGTCCGGCGAAACGGCTTTTGCCGTGGCGGTGGACACCAATGGGTTTGTTTACATGACCGGACAGACCCTTTCCAGTCTGTTCGCGACCGGGGTGCCTTTTTTCACCACGGGTGTCTTTCAGACTAATTTTGCCGGCGGCAAGTTGACCGGTGACGCCTTTGTGGCCAAGTTTAACAATGCGGGAAGACTGGTTTATGAGACTTATCTGGGTGGCAGCGCCGACGAAAGCGGCTTCGGCATAGCCGCGGATGCCGCTGGCAATGCTTATTTGACCGGTTTTACCGATTCACCTGATTTTCCGACCACCAACGCGATTTACCCAACCATTGCCGGAAAGTTCAGTTCCAGCTTTGGTTCTTATCCTGTAGACGCCTTCGTGACAGAATTGAATACCAATGGTTCGAGTTTGATTTATTCGACCTATCTCGGCGGATCGGGAATGGAAAGTGGCATGGGCATTGCCGTGGATTCATCCAACAATACCTACATAACCGGCTACACCTATTCCAGCAACTTCCCGGTCATCAATGCGTTGCAGAATAAACTGGCCTGCACCAATTCCATTTTCTTCAACGCCAATGCTTTTGTCGCCAAAATCGGACCCGGCGGGTCGCCGCTGCTGTATTCGACTTACTTTGGCGGCAACAACTTTGACCAGGGCAAAGGCATCGCCGTGGACAATTCGAATTGTGTCTATGTGACCGGCTTTACCGCCTCGACCAATTTTCCGAGCCCCAATGCGGTGGTTCAGCAATTGGTCTGGACGAACGTCGTGGGCACCAACGTGACACTCATCACCAATTCCTTGAAAGGCCATTTCCTGAACAGTTCGACCAATCGACTCAACAGATCTTTCGACGCTTTTGTCGCCAAATTTGATTCCAGCCTCGGCACGAACCTCATCTATTCCACCTATCTCGGCGGCACCAACAATGACTTCGCCAGCGGTATCGCCGTGGACACCAACGGCGCCGCCTATGTGACGGGGTGGACGGTTTCGACGAATTTCCCGAATACCGCCGGTCTCTATTCGTTCGTGGCCACCAACACCCGCCCTGACTTTTCCACCAACGTTTTCCTGACCAAAATCACCAACGGCCTCATCAGCAGCACTCAGCAGGTGGGCATTGCCTGGTCCGCCGTGTTTGGCGGCAAGGGCATGGACGTCGGCAACGGCGTGGCGGTGGACCCGGCCGGGGCAAACGTGTTTGTGACGGGCTCGGCTTCCTCGACCAATTTCCCGACCTTCAAAGTCCCGGGGCTCATGAGCCGGACCAACTCCGGCAAGAGCGACGCGTTCGTCATCGGGTTCAGCGCCAACGCCACCGATCTCACGGGAACGCTCTATTCCGGCTACCTCGGCGGCAAGGAGAATGATAGCGGTTACGGAATCGCCTTGGACTCGTTGACGAACGTCTATGTGGTCGGCGTGACAGCCTCGACCAATTTCCCGAACTTCAACGGCCAGTTTGACACCCGCAATGGCACGAACGATGCCTTTTTGACCAAAATCATTCTGAATGTGCCGATACCGGAACTCGATACCAACGCCGAACCGATCACCCAGACCAACGTGGTGGGCTCGACCGTGATATTTAGCGCCAACGGAACCACGAATGACAATTTTCCACCTTACTTCGTGCATTGGCAGTACGGGACGAATCTGGTGGGCGGGACAAACCTGGTGGACGCAACCAATCTGGTAGACGGGGGGCAGATTAGCGGCGCAACCAACCTCGCGCTCACGCTGAGAATCAATAACGTGCAGCTAACCAACCAGGGTTACTATCAGGTCGTCGTCACGAACTTCGGGGGATCGGTGACCAGTTCCATCGCCGCTTTGGGGGTGACGAATGATCCGGCGAGAATCGTGGTGCAGCCGGTCAGCCAAACGAACGGCCTGGGATCGACCGCCATCCTGAGCGTCACCGCAACCGGAACGGCGCCGCTGAGTTACCAGTGGCAGCTCAACGGGACGAACGTGGTGAATGACAGCCATGGAAATCACATCGCGGGCGCGACTACCAACGTACTGACCATCACCGGTGTGCAGCTGACCAACGCTGGAAACTACACGGTCATCGTCACGAACGTGAACAACGCAGTTACCAGTTCCGTTGCAGTCCTGACGATCCAAACAGTGCCGATCATCACCGTGCAACCGATATCCCAAACGAACCAGGTGGGATCGACCATGATCCTGACGACCACCAATATCGGAACGGTGCCGTTGCATTTCCAGTGGCAGTTCGGAACGGACCAGGTAAACTGGTCGAACCTGGCAAACGGCGGCAGCCTCCCGGGCGCGATCATCAGCGGTGCGAACTTCAACACCCTGACCATCACAAACGCGCAGGTGACCAACAGCGGTTTCTACCAGCTCACGGTCACGAATATCTCCGGATCGGTGACCAGTTCCATTGCCATTTTGGCGCTGACGAATGTCCTGCCAGTGGTTTCAGTGCAACCCACCAACCAGCTCGTGGGCGTCGGAACGAAAGCCAGCCTGGCGGCCATCGCCACCGGGACGGCGCCCTTGCATTACCAATGGCTGTTCAACGGGACGAACCTGGTGAATGGCGGCCAGATCACTGGCGCAACCAACGCCACATTGAACATCAATGCGGCAACGACGAACAACACCGGCAGCTACACTGTTATCGTCACAAACGCCGCCGGGTCGGTGACCAGTTCCCCGGCCATCCTGACGGTGCAAGCAGCGCCGGTGTTCACCGTGCAACCGATATCCCAAACCAACGTGGTGGGAACAACCATAATCCTGACGGCCACCAATGTCGGAACGGTGCCGTTGCATTACCAGTGGCAGTACGGGACGAACCTGGTGACCTGGAAAAACCTGGTGAATGGGGGGCTGATCAGCGGCGCAACCACCAATACCCTGAGCATCACCAATGCGCAGACGACCAACAGCGGTTTTTACCAGCTCGCGGTCACAAATATCGCCGGAGCGGTGACCAGTTCCATCGTTACTTTGCTGATAACAAACGCTCCGCCGGCGATCAGCACACAACCGACCAACCAGACGGTAGTGGTGGGATCGAATGTGACAATGGCCGTCATCGCCACCGGGACGCCGCCCTTGCATTACCAATGGCTGTTGAACGGGACCAACCTGGTGAATGAAACCCACGGCGGCCACATCAGCGGCGCAACGACCAGCACATTAAAAATCGACAACGCGGCGATAACCAACAGTGGAAACTACACGGTCATCATCACCAATCTCGGGGGCTCGGTGACCAGTTCCAACGCCTTCCTGACGGTGACGGAGGCGCCAGTGATCACTGACCAACCCACCAACCGGGCGGTGGCAGTGGGATCGACGGCGACCCTGGCGGTCAAAGCCGTCGGAACGCCGTCGTTGAGTTTCCAGTGGCAGTTCAACGGGACGGATCTGGTCACTTGGACAAACCTGGTGAACGGGGGCCAAATCAGTGGTGCCACCAACGCCGGGTTGTTCATCAGCAATGCGCAGCTGACCAATGGCTCAAATTACCGGGTCATCATCACGAACCGTTTTGGGTCGGCGACCAGTTCCATTGTGGTCTTGACGGTGACGAACATCCCGACGGCGGTCATCAGGCCGCCGACCAACCAGACGGTGGCGGTGGGATCGACGGTGACCAATGTCGTCATCGCCGCCGGGACCGGGCCGTTGAGTTATCAATGGCAGACGAACGGGACAGACCTGGTGGATGGTGGAAATATTAGCGGCGCTCTCACGAATGTGCTGATTCTTCGCAATGTGCAGACGAACGACAGCGGCGCTTACTCGGTCACCATCACCGGCCCGGGCGGATCGGTGACCACCAATGCCGTCCTGACGGTGACCAATGTCCCCCCGACGATTGTCACGCAGCCGACGAACCAGCTGGTGGTGTTGGGAACGACGGCAACCAACGTCGTCATCGCGAACGGAACGCCGCCATTGAGCTACCAGTGGCAGGTGAACGGGACGAACCTGGTGGATGGCGGAAATATCAGTGGCGCCACTACGAATGTGCTGATTCTCAGCAATATGCAGACAAACAACAACGGTGGCTACTCCGTCACCATCACCGGCCCGGGCGGATCAGTGACCAGTTCCACCGGGTTGGTCAAGGTGGTATCGTCACCAGAAATCATCGTGCAGCCGACTGACCTGGCGGTAAAGGTCGGATCGCTCGCGACCCTGGCGGTCACTGTCGAAGGGGCACCGCCATTAAGCTACCAGTGGCAATTGAACGGGACCGACCTGGTGAATTGGACGAACCTGGTGAACGGCGGCCAGATCAGCGGTGCCACCACCAGTGTTTTATCCATCAGCAATGCGCAAGTGGCCAACACTTCAAACTACCGGGTCGTCATCACCAACAGTTTCGGATCGCTGATCAGTTCCAATGCGCTCTTGACAGTGACGAACGTCCCGCCGGCCATCATCCTGCAACCGATAAACCAAATTGTGGTATTGGGAACGAAAGCGACCAATGCCGTCGTCGCGATCGGGACGGCGCCATTGAGCTACCAATGGCAGATGAACGGAACGAACCTGGTGAACGGCGGGAATATCAGTGGTGCCACTTCGAATGTGCTGATCCTCAGCAATATACAGACGAACGACGGCGGTGGCTACTCGGTCACCGTTACCGGCCCGGGCGGATTCGTGACCAGTTCCACCGGAGTACTGACGGTGGCATCGTCACCGCTGATCACCGTGCAACCAACCGACCGGAGTGTTGCCGTGGGATCGCCGGTGACCCTGGTTGTTGCTGCCGTAGGGGTATCGCCGTTGAGCTACCAATGGCAGTTTAATGGGACGGACCTGATCAATTGGACGAACCTGGTGAACGGCGGCCAGATCAGCGGTGCAACCAACAGTGTTTTGTTCATCAGCAATGCGCAAGTGACTAACACCTCAAATTACCGGGTCGTCATCACCAACAGTTTCGGATCGGTGACCAGCTCCAATGCACTTTTGACGGTGACGAACATTCCGCCGGCGATCATCCAGCAGCCAACGAACCAGGTGGTCGCGGCGGGATCGGCAGTGACCAATGTCGTCATCGCCACCGGAACGGCCCCCTTGAGCTTCCAGTGGCAGATGAACGGGACCAACCTGGTGAACGGCGGGAATATCAGTGGGGCAACCAACAATATATTGATCCTCGGCAATGCACAGACGAACGACAGCGGCGGCTACTCGGTCACCGTTACGGGCCCGGGCGGATCCGTGGCCAGTTCCAATGCCATCCTGACGGTCGCCTCGTCACCGATCATCCTGGTGCAACCCACCAACCTGTCACTGGCCGTGGGATCGACGGCGACCCTGGTGGTTACCGCCGTCGGCATCGCCCCGTTGAGTTACCAGTGGTTGTTGGACGACACCAACCTGGTGGACGGCGCCACCAACAATATTTTGACGATCCCCAACGCCCAAACGACCAACAGCGGCAACTACTCGGTCACCATCACCAACAGCGCCGGTTCGGTGACGAGTTCCAATGCCATCCTGACGATAACCAATATCGCAACGGTGCTCTCGCTTCAGCCATCCAACCAAACGGTAAACGTAGGAGGGACCGCCACATTCAGTGTTAGCGGGACTGCGCAGAAGCCTTTCGTTCTTCAATGGCTGAAAGACGGGACAAACCTGGTGAATGGCGGCCGCATCGATGGCGCAACCAATGCCATGCTGGTGATCACCAACGTGCAGACCATTGATGCTGGAACCTACTGGATCGTCGTCACCAGTCCTTGGGGGTTGCTGGCCAGTTCCAATGCGATCCTGACGGTGATTGCATCGTCACCGAGTTTCGGGCAGGTCGCAATCGCGAACGGCGGCAGTTTTATATTGAGCGGCAGCGGTGGCCTGAGCAACGGCACCTATTATGTCCTGCTTTCCTCCAACCTGCAGGCGGGTTCCTGGACGCCCGTGGCGACCAATCTATTTGACAGCAGCGGCAATTTCATTTTCACCAACACCGCTGACACCAATGCGCCGCAACTGTTCTTTATGCTGCAATTGCCGTGATTTCACGATACCAGGTTTGGCCCGCCAGTTTTCAGTTGGCGTCACCACTGAATTTTGCTTTCCTATGCCCATGAAATTTTTACGCATCGTCATTTTGACCCTTTCGTTGCTGGCATTTTTGAGCGTTCCTGCCCTCGCGCAGACCAAGATCGGCACGGTGGACCTGCGCAAGCTGTTTGACGGCTACTGGAAAACCAAGCAGGCACAGGCCGCGCTCAACGACCACAAGGCCCAGCTGGATCGGGACTACAAGGGCATGCGCGACGATTTGAAGAAGGGCAGCGATGAGTATCAAAAGCTGTTGGAACAGGCGAATGACCAGGCCATCGCCGCCGACGAGCGCGACCGGCGCAAACAGGCCGTCGCCGACAAACTGAAGCAGTTGCAGGATTCCAAGAATGCCATCGACCAGTTTGATCGTCAGGCCCAGGTCACCCTGTCAGAACAGGGCCAGCGGATGCGCGAAAATATCCTCGGCGAAATCAAGGCCGCCGTGGCCACCCAGGCCAGGTCTGCCGGCTTTGCGCTGGTCATCGATGCCGCGGCGGAAACCGCCAATGCCACCACCGCCGTGGTTTACAGCAGCGGCGAAAACGATTTGACGGCCTCCGTTCTCAAACAACTCAATGCCGGTGCCCCGATCAGCACTCTCTCGCCGGCAACGTCTCCCTCGTCGTTGTTCAACAGCAACAGTTCGCCGATCAACTTGCGCTGAGCCGCTGGACCGGCTTTTCGAACAGGAGCCGGTGTGATTCCTCCAGAATCCCGGGAATCCGCTCGGCAAACGGACTGTTTCGCAGCGCCGGACGCAAATCCAGCTCCCGGACCCGGGCGGCGTTGGCGCCGGGAAACCAGTGCTCGGCCTGCCCCAGCAGGTTGTAACGCATTTTGCCCCAGGCCACCAGATCGAGTGACTTCGCGTACGTCCACAACCGCATGATTTCCGACACGTTGACCTGGCCCGGCACGTCCACGTAATTCGGCAGGCCCTCGAACCACCGGGCACACCAGTCCGCCCCCAGCGTGCGCTCCATTTCCGCCCGCAAGCGCCTTTCTACCGGCGCGATCGTCTCCGGGATCCGGTCGTAAAATTTCAAGGCGGCCACGTGCTCGTCAAAATCGCCCGGCCGGGCCGCGCCGCAACTCAAGGTATGGACCTCCTTTCGGCCCAGGCAATAAAGGTCATTGAACACCATCGGTGAAAGCGGCGCACAAAGGTCCGCCAGTTTTCTTGGCGGTTCGTAGAGTTTCCCGCCCTTGTCGTTGGGACTGATGATAAACACACCCAGGTCCAGCCGGTGCGCAGCGGCCACCGCCGCCCAGTTCAAATCGTTTACGAAATACCAGTGAACATTGATATAATCGAACTCGCCGGTGTTCACCGCCGCCAGGATAATGTCCGGCGTCGCATGCGTGGAAAAACCGATGAACCGGGCCCGGCCCTCCTTTTGCAACCGGCGGGCGGCCGCCAGGCAGCCGTCTTTCTTCAACGACCAGTCGAGCAATTCCTGGTTGTTGATGCCATGCAACGACAATAAATCCACGTGGTCGAGCTTCAGGTATTGCATCGACGTATCGAACGTTTCGAGGAACTCCTGCGCGCTCGCCTTGGGAGCGACTTTCGTCTGCACGATGATCTTGTCGCGCGGCAGCTTCGGCAGCACGTTGCCCAACTGCATTTCGGAGGTGCCATAGCCGCGCGCCGTTTCAATATGGTTGATCCCCAATTCGAGTGCGCGGTGGATGCAGGCCTCCAGGTTCGCCTGGTTTTCGCGCGGAATGTCCCCGGGCGCCACGTCCTGCCACTTGAATTGATACCGCATCCCCCCGCAGGAAATCACCGGCATGCTCAGCTTCGTCCGGCCAAAACGACGATATTTCATCGGGGCGAAAATAGGTTGGGCCGGCGACGGTGGCAAGCGGGAGCACCAATATAAATTCAAAAATCGCGCTTGCCTCGGCACCGGGCGCCACGTATAGTTTGCGCTCTTTTGCAATAACGATTTTATGCGACGACCCAAAGGCATCAAGACCAGAAAGTCCGTGGCCAAGCGATTCAAGATCACGGCCCGCGGCAAAGTACTGCGCTCCAGCGCGGGCCGGCGACACCTGGCCCAGACCAAAAGCCCCAAACGCCGGCGCAATTTGCGCGGCCTGACCGGCATTGATCCGACCGATACGTACCGGATCACCCAAAACCTGCCGTTCAGCCATTGATTTTTTCATCAACGCTCAACTCTCAACCAGCAACTAACGATGCGAGTCACCAACGCCGCCGCCTCCCGCAAACGCCGCAAACGGATGGTCACAGCCGCCAAAGGCTTCCGGATGCGCCGCTCGAAACTTTACCGGTACGCCTCCGACGCCGTGGATCACGGCCGGCAATATGCCTATCGCGACCGCCGCACGAAGAAACGGAATTTTCGTTATCTCTGGCAGATCCGCATCAACGCTGCCGCCCGGGCCGCCGGCCTCACCTACAGCCGCTTCATTGAAGGCCTCAAAGCCGCGAAATGCGCGCTCGACCGCAAGGTGCTCGCCGACCTCGCCGCCACGGATGCCGCCGCTTTCACCGAGCTGGTCAATATCGCCAAAAACGCGCTGAAAGCCAAACCCGCCGCCACCCTGGCCAAGGCGTAACCGGTTCGGCAACCAATCTCAGCGGGCGACCTGAAAAGGCTCGCCCGTTTTGCTTTCCCGGTGGAAACATCCAACATCGAACATCCAACGTCCAATATGTTGACGCGCCATTGGATGTTGGGCGTTGGATGTTCGATGTTGGATGTTTTTTCGAAATTTTTCTTTGTGTCTTTTGCGCCTTTTTGTGGCTAGTCTTTTAGAAATTTATGGCCGGACTGATTGACCAAATCGAGCCACTGAAGCATACCGCCCTCGCGGAACTCCAGGCCGCGCCCGACCTCGCCGCGCTCGAGCAAACCAAGGGCGCGTGGATCGGCCCGCACGGCAAATTCACCGCGCTGATGAAACAGCTCGGCACGCTCTCCAGGGAAGAGAAACCCGCCGCCGGTAAACTCATCAATGCCGCCAAAGCCGAACTCGAGGCCGCGCTCGTCGAACGCCGTTCCGAACTCGAACTCAAGGCCGCCCTGCCCAAGGAACCCACCGATTTCACCCTGCCCGGCCGCCGCCGCGCCCTCGGCAAACTCCATCCCCTCACCCAGGTGACCGAGGACATCGTTCGCAGCTTCCGTAAAATCGGTTTCGTCGTCGCCGACGGCCCGGAAATCGAGGACGAATATCATTGTTTCGACGCCCTGAACACCCCCGCCGACCATCCCGCGCGCGATGCCCAGGACACGTTCTATCTTGCAAGTGGATCGGCGGATAAATCCCCCTCTCCCGGGGGAGAGGGCCGCGGTGAGGGCGAGCGTAAATCGCTTTTGCTCCGTACCCACACTTCGTCCGTCCAGATCCGCGTCATGAAATCGCAGCCGCCGCCCGTGCGCATCATCGTGCCCGGCCGCGTCTATCGCCGCGACAACGCCGACGCCACCCATAACCCGACCTTCCAGCAGATCGAGGGGCTTTATGTGGACAAGGGCGTCACCGTGGGCGACCTCAAAGGGACGGTGGAATTTGTCTTCAAGGAACTGCTCGGCAGCGACGTAAAGATCCGTTTTCGTCCGCATTATTTCAGTTACACCGAACCGAGCTTCGAGATTGATTTCAGCAACGCGCTCGTGAAAAAACTCGGCAAAGACTGGCTGGAAATTGCCGGCTGCGGCATGGTGCACCCGCAGGTGTTTGAAAATGTGGGGTACGACCCCGAGGTCTGGACCGGCTGGGCGTTCGGCTTCGGCATCGAACGCATCGCCATGATCCGCTACGGCATCAACGATATCCGGCTCTTTTACGAAAACAACGTGCGGTTTTTGAAACAGTTCTAGCCTTTCAAATTTATGAAAACTTCGTTGAGCCGTCATCCCATGCTGATTGCCCTGGCCGCGGCGATTTTGATCGCGGCCGGCTGTCAAAGCCCCAAAGACTCTTGCTGTTCGCCGTCGGCACCGACCTGTTCGATGCCGGTGACGGCGGTCACCGCCACTGCCACAGCGGTCCCGCTTACCAAAGAATCACAGGCGGCCATTACGCCGCAATCAGCGCTGGCAGAATTGAAAGCCGGCAACGCCCGGTTTGTTGCCGGCCATCCGCTGGCCCGCAATCAATCGGCGGACGTCAAGGCGACCGCCACCGGCCAGTATCCGTTTGCCGTGGTGCTGAGCTGTCTGGACTCGCGCCAACCCGTCGAAATCGTCCTGGACCAGGGCATCGGTGACATCTTCAGCGCGCGCGTCGCCGGCAACGTGTTGAACGAGGACATTCTCGGCAGCCTGGAATTCGCCTGCAAGGTTTCGGGAGCGAAACTGATCGCTGTCATCGGCCATTCCAATTGCGGCGCCATCAAGGGCGCCGTGGACAGCGTGGAACTCGGCAATCTCACCGGTTTGCTCGCCAAAATTCAACCGGCGATCGGCCAGGTCCCCGCCGAGGTCCAGCCGCGCAATTCAAAAAACCTCGCGTTTGTGGACCAGGTCTCCGAGGCGAACGTGCGGCTGGTCCTGCAACAGATTCGCGAACGCAGCCCCCTCCTGCGCGAGATGCTGGACAACGGCCAGATCGGCCTGGCCGGCGGCATGTACGACCTCGCCACCGGCGAAGTTCATTTTTACAGCAACTTGGACAAATGAAAGTCACCCTCAACTGGCTCAAACAATACGTTGATTTCGACTGGTCGCCAGAGGGGGTCATGGGGCATCGCCAATCACGCGCAACGCTGCCTGCTGTTGCTCGACAGTAATCGGGTAGCTTCCGGCAAGGGCGATGATCCGCTGTCCACGCCGGCTGACCGCGAAGCGCAGGAACTCCCGTGCCGCCGGATTCATGGTGCCATCCGGCTTGCGATTGAAGACGATCCGTAGCGGGCGCACGAGCGGATACCGGCCGTTGAGCGTGTTCTCATAACTGGGCAGCAGGTAACGGCCATCGTCGGCCTGAAGTGGAACGAAGCGGGTGCGCGCGGTGGCGAACATTACACCGGCGAAACCGATGCCCGCATCATCCGCACCCACGGCCTGCACCAGCGAACTGGGCACGATCTCAAACCGCACGTCAAAGCGATAATCCGATCCCTGCATGACATAGTCCTGGAAAAATAAATGACTGCCATACGCCCGGTTCAAGCTGACGCGGTTGATCAGTTTCTCCGCCAGCGGACCGGTTACTCCCAAGTCGGACCAGAACTCCGGCCGCCCGCCGCCACGTTTGCTCTCGCGGGAATAGATCGCGTCGAGTTGGGTGAGCGTGAGTCCCTTGAGGGGATTGTTCTTGTTCACATAAACTCCAATCGCATCCTGCGCCACGACGATCTGCGATGGTTCGTAGCCGAATTTTTGTTTGAAGCGCGCGGCCTCTTCCGCCGGCAGCGGCCGGCTCATCGGCACCAGGTCAACCTTGCCTTCCAGCAAAGCCGGCAGGGCATCCACACTACCTCCGCCGTGAATATCCATTTCGACTTCGGGATAAAGCGTCGCGAATTCAGCCGCCCATTGGTTGACCAAAGTGGTGGTGCCGCCGCTGCCAATGCTAGTGAATTTGCCGGCGAACCTGGGCGGGTTGGCGTATTGCTGAAGTCCTGCCGTCAACGTGAAAACGGCCTTATCTTCGAGCAACAGCTCCGTGGCCGGCGGCAGATTCGTGTCCGCGTACACCGGCAGCAACGCAAACAGCACGAGACAAATGATGGCAGAGCGAATCATGGTTTCTCCTGTTTGGTGGATGTCATTCGTCGCTCCAGCTTGAGCGAAATGAAGCGGTAGGCAACGGCCAGAATGAAAGCCAGGCCGAGCACCAGGCAAAGGCCGAAGATCGCGTGATCCACCCGGCGATCGACCGACTGCATGGTCCGCTTCCAACCATCCGAACGGCTGAGTTGGTCGGCATTCAGGGTCAGTTGCTGCAGGTTCGTAACGACCTCATTGAGCCGCGTCAAAGTGGCGGTGTAGTCTTGAATGTCGAACGGCCGTTCCGGCGGATTGGGCGAAGGTTTATCGAGGCCAAAATGCTGGCCAACCGCGTCCGCAACTTTAAGCGTGTTGCCCAGCACCAGCAGCGTCTGCTGGACATTGGTGGTGAGCAGCGACACGGTGCGGCCAAGCGCATCTGCGTCAGCCATGATGTGGCGCACATCGCCCAGCGTGTTGGTCAGCAGCGTCTGGCGGGCGTCGAGTTCTGTGAAGATGGCGTGGCGTTCGGCAGCGATGGTTTGAGGCATCGCCTCCGCCGTTTTACCCATGCGATCGGCATTCTGCAACGCTGAGCCAATCTCCGGTGCGGACAGAATTTCGTTGACGGCCCCCTCGGCCTGAATGGCCGCGATATTGGGTGCGCGTTTGGAATACCAGAAAGCGCGTTCCGTCAGCCGTCCCCAATCCTTCATCACCTGGCTTGCCTCGCTCAATGGCGCGAGAAAACCACTGCCCGCTTTAAGTTCGATCAACAGCCCGGTCGCGCGCGTTCCCGCGAAGTTGTCGAACTTCACAAACGCCACTTGATCCACCTCCGGGTGCGCGCGCCGCCAATCGAGAATGACGTAATCCAGCCGCTCGAGTTGGTCCTGATTCAGAACTTTCGCGGCCAGTTCCCACGCCTCGACCCGCATGGTACGAATGGCTTTGATCAATTCCGGAGCTCGTTCGCCAAAGGCCTGCTCGGCGCGGTTTTCATCAATCAAAACGATGCTCTCCAGCGTGACGGCGACCACCAGGTCGAAGACCTCCGAATAGGGATCGTTGCCGGAGACAATGTCGTTCATGGACAACACGCCATTGAGTTTGATCTGATGGGCCAACCGCCGCTGGGCCGGATCCGGATTGTTGCGCTTGATGGCATCCACCGCCGAACTGATCACCATGTAATAACGGTCGGCATAGCCATAAGTGAGCTCGTCCAACTCCGGAATGGTAATCTGGTGCTGGCCGGTGGCAAGGGACGCCTTGAACGCACCGGCCGCTTTGGCGCGCTCGCGGGCACGTTCCTGAGCGGCCCGTTGTTCACCCGGCGACGGCCCGCCATGACTCGTGGCCCGGCAGCCGAGGCACACCAGGACCGTCAGCGCCACCACTGGAGCCAAGGTCATGAACCATGGGCAACTGGGCTGGAAAAACTTCATTCTCACGTTTGAACTTTCCGGTCATCACGACTGACAACAGTGATGAAACCGCAAATTGGAAAACCCTATCCAAAGTTACTTCACTTTAAAACCTCAAATTTGGATTTCTGCATCCAAATGCAGATAGTTTTCTTTTCAAAAAATTCGTCTGGAGAAGCAGGCATTTCACGGTTAGTTTCCTTCGTACGAAATGAAAGTCACCCTCAACTGGCTCAAACAATACGTTGATTTCGATTGGTCCCCCGAACAATTGACCGAGCGGCTCACCATGCTCGGCCTCGAAGTCGAGGGAGTCCGCAAAACCGGCGGCGAGTTCGACGGCATCGTCGTCGCCCAGGTCATCACCAAGGACAAACACCCCAATGCCGACAAGCTCACCGTCTGCAAGGTCAACGACGGCACAGGCGAACGGCAGATCGTCTGCGGCGCGCAGAATTTCCAGGCCGGTGACAAGGTGCCGCTCATTCTGCCCGGGTCAACATTGCCGCCCAAACCCGGTGAAAAGGAACCGTTTACCATCAAGGTCGGCAAAATCCGCGGCGTGGAATCGCATGGCATGATGTGTTCGC
>CAYPSF010000099.1:0-16073 GCA_964413165.1 uncultured Bifidobacteriaceae bacterium | reverse complement strand
ACGCGAGGAACTGGTTCGCCTCGTGTGGCTATAGTTTTATTTAAAATGCTCTAGCCGTGATTGTATCCAAACGATATGGGGTAAAACCCGCAGGCTTTGGTTTCGCGTCTTGCTGAACTTCAGCCTTTCCCACCACGCCTTCGTTTGGGGCCATTGCCGTTCTTCAGGCTGGAGCCATAGGGAAAATGCTTATGCGTCGGGGCCGCCCGCACCTATGTCTGTGGGACTATCCGTCCCTACGCCCGCGTGTCATTCGTGCCAATAGTAAAGGATTCTTCCCGACTGTAACCTGCTGGCATGAATACGATCACAAGAATTCAAGTCGAATTTGGCGAACTGGCGGCACCGGTGCCAATTTCCATGAAGCATGCATCCGCCACTGCGTCCCGTCTGTCCGGCGTGGAGGTTGTGGTGGCGAGGACCGAATCCGGCAGTTTCACGGAGGTTGCCGGCTCCAACGGCCGGTCGGTCGAGGCGGCCCGATTCATTGAACGGATCCGTGAGGTATTGCGGAAAGGAGAGACACAATGAAAATCATTGTCATTCCGGCGTTATGCCGGCTGCCGCTGATCGAGACGGCGCAGTCAACCATCAACAACGGCGCTCCCGGGCTGGAACGGCGCCCGGCCGGGTTGTTGGGCCGGCTCGCCGCGAAAATATGGGCGGCCATCACTTCCCGGGTGCTGGTCGGTTATGAAGATGAAACCGGTTTCCACTATGGTGCGGCACAAGTTTCGACTCCGGTCGTTCGCGCTCGCTGCATCCGAAATCGGGCAACGGGCAAACCCTGCTTGCAGGCGCGATGGAAAGCGATACGGACACACAATTTAGATTCGGGCAGACGGCTGGTTCTTCAATGGGATTCCTCATCCCTGCCTCCTTGCCGGCTGTCGCCCGAATCCTTTTTGATTAGATCCAATCCGCGTTATTGGGCGGAGACGGGCCAATATCCTGCCTCGTTCACTCGCACCGGCAGAACCGGCCGGTCTCGCATGCTTGATTTTTGCGCCGGTCGCTGGTCCCGGTCGCTCACCATCACTTCCACGCAGCCTGCCCGCTAGAGCATTTTCAGTCACTTTGTAGCCGTATGAAACAATTAATCTGCTTTGTTTTCGGGCGTTTCTTGTGATTTTGAAGGCCACAGTTTTAATTAAACCGCTCTAGCAGGCGGGATGAAGTTCAATCCTGCTTGCTGAAGTTCGACGCCTGCTCGCGATTTATCGGATTTCGGCATTCGTTCAATGTGCAAAACTTCCGCCTTTAGGCTTCAGCGTTTAGCGTTTAGCCTTTGCTCATGAGCCAGGTTCTCATCCACGCCAGCAAATTGACGCGGCGCTACAACCTCGGAAAAGCCGTCGTCGCCGCGCTGTCGGAAGTCGAACTCACGGTTCCGCCCGGCGAATTCACGGCTCTGGTCGGCCCGTCCGGTTCCGGCAAATCCACCCTGCTGAATCTCATCGGCGGATTGGATCGTCCCACCGGCGGCGAGGTTCGTGTGAACGGTCTGTCGCTCGGTACCGCTTCCGAATCCGAGCTTGTGCATTATCGGCGCGAGCGGGTCGGCTTTATCTTCCAGAGTTTCAATCTGCTGCCCACGTTGACCGCCCAGGAGAACGTGGAAGCGCCCATGATGCTGGCCGAAGTTCCCCAACGCGACCGGCATGAGCGCGCAGCGGCCCTGCTGGAATCCGTCGGCCTGGGGCCGCGGAGGCTGCACAAGCCCAATGAACTTTCCGGCGGCGAGAAACAACGCGTGGCCATCGCCCGCGCGCTGGCGAACCGCCCCTTGCTTTTGCTCGCGGATGAACCCACCGGCAATCTCGATTCGAAAACCGGCGGGGCCGTCCTCGACCTGTTGTGCGGCCTGCTCCAAGGGCAGGGGCTGACGATGATCATGGTCACGCACGACCCGGAAATTGCCGCGCGCGCCCATCGCATCATCCATTTGCGCGACGGCAGCATCCAGAGCATCGAAACCGCGCGCCGCGCGGAAAAAGACCCATGACCATTCCGGATCAAATTCGCACGGCCATGGCCAATGTGGGCCGCCGCAAATTGCGCTCGGCGCTCGCTTCGCTGGGCGTGGTCGTCGGCACCCTGACGATTGTCATCATGGTTTCGCTGGCGGCCGGCGTGCGGCAGCAGATCAATCGGCAGTTTGCGTCCATCGGCCTGGACCGGCTCACGGTGAATCCCCCCGGCAGCCGGCGTGGCGGTTTCGATCCCGGCGGTTTCGATTCGCCACCCAACCGCAAAAAAATCATCACGGCGCAGGATGTCAGCCGTTGGAAGCAATTGTCCGGCGTGGCCCAAATCATTCCCGAAGTCAATCTGCCCGGGTCGGTCGGGCTGGAATTGAAATGGAACGGCACCAATCAGGCCGTGCGCCTGGCCAATAATGGCGGGATGCGCAACGCGTTTTTCCAGGAAACGCCGGAGCCCGCCGCCGGTTCGCTGGATCTGCCGGAATCGGGCGGAATAATTTTCAGCTCGGGAACCGCGCAAGCCCTCGGCATTTCCAGCAACAACTTCGCGGGCGTCATCGGGCAGGGCGTGGAAACCGTTCTGCGCACCTCGCGGGGTGAGACGCAAAGCTACCGGCTGCAGGTGCAGGGCATTTCCCGGGAAAAATCGCGCCTCATTCAAGTCTCGATCACCGACCGCATCGCCATGAAAAACTGGTGGTTCAATTCCACGAATGCGCTCGAACGCGAAGGGTATGACTCCGTGGACATTCGTTCGACGGATGTGACCCGCGCCAGCGCGTTGACGGCGCAAATCAAGCAGGAAGGTTTTCAGGTGCAATCGCTGGAAATCGTGGTTGCCGTGGCCAACCGGATTGTGACCGCCATCACCGTCATGTTCACCCTTATCGGCAGCATCGCGCTGCTCGTGGCGACCATCGGCATTGCCAACACGATGGTCATGGCCATTTATGAGCGCACCCGCGAGATCGGCATTCTCAAGGCCATGGGCGCGTCCCGCGGCGAAATCCGGCAAATGTTCATGCTGGAAGCGGGCTTCATCGGGCTCATTGGCGGGGTCATCGGTTTATTGCTGGGCTGGCTGGTCGGGTTTGGCTTGAACCAGGTCATTCCGATTTATTTGCGGTATCGGGAACTCCCCGTGCGCGGCGATTTCTTTGTCGTCACGTTGGCTCTGGCGGTGGGCGTGATTGTGTTTGCGACCTTGATCGGCCTGGTGGCCGGCTTGCTGCCGGCGCAACGCGCCGCGCAACTCGACCCGCTCGAGGCGTTGAGACATGAATGAAACAACGATTGCAGGCTGAACGCCAAAGGCTGAAGTTTTAGGCGCGAAAATGCGCAGAAGGTGCCAAGGTGGGGCGCGGCTTTCAGCCTTCAGCCTTCTCCCAAAACCGGGCTTGCCTTTTTGTAACAAAAAAGCTCTCGACACGATTTTGAAATCGGCGTAAGAGAACGCCAGTTGGGAAATCCAGGGCTTCAAATTGCCGTATTTAATTCGGCTGCTTTTTTGGACTCAAGGGTTCTCAGTTGAGGGAAAATGGTTTCAAACAAAGGAGATGTCATGCACAACCGGCATGCGTACGGAATATCAACTCCCGTCAAAACGGGGGCTGGGCAACAACCCGGCCACGCCAGAAATTAAAACCTATGAACAAAACCAAAAACACCATCAAGCAACGCAAAATCGCCACTTACGGGTGGAGTCCGGACCTGCCGGATCAACGGGATCATGTTTACAGCGCGCCGCTGCCCCGGCTCGGGCCGCTGCCGGCCAAGGTGGATTTGCGCAAACAATGCCCCGATGTCTATGACCAGGGACAGATCGGTTCCTGCACCGCCAACGCCATCGCCGCGGCGATTGAGTTCGACCTCCTGAAACAGAAGGCGGCGGACTTCATGCCCTCGCGCCTCTTCATCTATTACAACGAGCGCAACATGGAACACACCGTCGCCACCGACAGCGGCGCGCAAATCCGCGACGGGGTGAAGAGCGTCAACAAGCTGGGAGTCTGTCCGGAAACGGAATGGCCTTACGTTGCCACGCCTCCCGATCCGAACACCAACGTGTGGCCGTCCGGGGCCAAGCCCGCGCAACGGCCAACGCCGGCCTGTTTCAAAGACGCCCTGAATCATCAGGTGGTAAGCTACCAGCGCGTGAACACCGACCTGGCGCAGATGAAAGGGTGCCTGGCGGCGGAATATCCGTTCGTGTTCGGCTTTACCGTCTATGACGCCTTTGAAAGCGCGGCGGTGGCGAAGACCGGCGTGTTGAACATGCCGGCGTCAACGGAACAGGTTGTGGGCGGGCACGCGGTGCTGGCGGTGGGTTATGACGACGACGCGCAGCGGTTCATCGTGCGCAACTCGTGGGGCCCGAAGTGGGGGCAGGCGGGCTATTTTACCATCCCCTATGCCTATTTGATCACCAGCAACCTGGCGGACGATTTCTGGACGATCCGCATGGTGGAGGCCTGAATCAAGGGTTGAACAACTAGGCGGCCTCCGGCAACGGGAGCCGCCTCTTTTACAGCAAAAACGCGGACACATTTCTGGAATCGGCGTAAGGGAGCGGCAGTTGGGAAAGAACTGTTTGATGTTTATTTTCCACCGCCCGCCACTGTCTTACGCGCCTCCGGTGCTGGATTTCTTCAGCCAAAGAAAATCCGTGTCAGCCGGCCCGGAACGGTTTAAAACTTTTCCCCGTGCAGGCGAACGACCCCAGATCCTTCGATCATATCGCGGAAGCGTACGACGCCTTCGTCTCCCTGGAACGCAAGCATGATTTCTTCATCCGCCATCTGCCCGAACGCCGCTGCCGCGTGTTGGACGTGGGCTGCGGTGTTGGCCTGCTCGCCCTGGAACTTTCCCGGTGCTTTGATTCCGTCCTCGCCATCGACATTTCCGAACCCATGCTCGCCATCGCCCGCCGCAAGCGCGCCGCAGCTAATGTGGAATACCGCCGGGCTGACGCCAACCGGCTCGCGCTGGAGGAAAACTTCGATGCCATCGTCAGCCACACTACGTTTCATCATCTCGAAAACATTCCCGAAACTCTTACGCGATTAAAAGCCGCATTGGCTCCCGGCGGTCGTCTCATTCTCGTCGACCTGGTCAATCGCTGGCCCAAAATTGTGCGCCGGTTTTCCTTGTTTATCATCATCGCAGCGGGCATGAAGTTTCCGCGTGATCTGCTTCGTCATGGGCCAACCGGCGCGTGCCGACTGTGGCGCTTCAGGGTTTCCCGTCCCTGGCTGGAACATCACAAGGCTGAACGTGACCTTAACCTTTCAGCCGCTGAATTTCGCAAACTCTACGGACGGCATCTTCCCGGCGCTTCCTTCAGCCGGACGTGGCATTTCATGGGTGTCGTCTGGCAAGCGCCGGACGAATATGGAAGGCGGGGAGAAGGCTGAAGGCTGAAGTATTGGCCGCGACACTGCGCAGAAGGTGCCAAGGTGGGACGCCCGTCCTTCGCAATGGCCTGGCGATGGAGGGTGGAAGACTGATCCTGACGAGTCGTTTTTAATTTCCAACCCTCAACCAATCTTAACCGAGAACCGCGCGGACTGCGCGAAAGTTTTGGCCGCCAAAATGCACCAGGGGCACACAGGTGGGGCGAGGCTCCTGACGAGCCGTTTTCCTGACTCGCAAACCCTCAGATCTCAACTCTCAACCATAAACCCAGTCCGTCACCCGTCACTTGTCGCATGGCACCGGTCACCCCGTCTCAGCCTGCGGGGCGTGGAAAGTCAGGATATAACCTTTTCCCTTCCAAACCTCTTCATAGACAGGATCGCGGACACCCGCCGGAACCCAGTCCCTCGGGCTGAAGTTCGTTGGCGCGTCCTTGAAGTAGGCCCGGGTGAAAGGACTCTTTTGATAATTTTTCTCCACCACATCCTTTGTCTCATCCGCGATCAGGATGAGCGCGCCGGCCTTGGCGACCCGGATCATTTCCTGCACGGCCATCGCGGGGTGGTCAAAGAAATTGATTCCGCCCACATGAAAGACGACATCGAACGTCCGGTCGGCAAAGGGCAGCCGCTCGGCGTTTGCCTGCACGAGCAATGAGGTTTTTTCGTAAGGGCGGATTTTTGCCTGGCACCGTTTGAGCATGCCCAGGGAAAGGTCCAAACCCACCAGTTCAACGGTCTCCAGCGATACCTTTTCCGCCAGATAAGGCAGGTCCGCACCGGTCCCGATGGAGGTGTATAAACACCGGTCGCCCGGTTTGAGGGCCAGCCGGGTCGCAAACAGCCGGCGCAGTTCGGCGATCTTCCCCCGGTAGATCATGTCACCAACCCGCGTAGCGAGGTCATAACCGTACGACATCCAATTATACATCCGCTGGAACTTCAGGTTCTGCGGACCCAGTCCCGCGGGATCGAGCAGCACGGGGATGGATGCGACGATCGGATAGCGCCGCTGGCTCGCCCGGTTGACGAGGTGATCGCCGTCCAGTTCCAGCGGGTCCAACCCCAAAGGGTCGCGCAACAGCGCAAGCATTTTTGCGGGAATAGGCATGGGCATCGAAGGGAACGCAATTTGATGGCGAAGGCAAGGCGGAAGTGGGAGGGTGGTCCTGACGAGCCGTTTTCCTGGCCATCAACTATCAACCATCAACTCTCCACCACTTCAGCCTTCCTTACTCAACCGCGAAGACAACCCGGCAAGGCAACAGGCTGAGGGCTGAAGGCTAAAGTTTCTTGCGGGTATCCGGTTTGGCGCTTCTGGATCAACGGCGAAGAATCTGGACCTCCATTGATTGCAAAGTCACTCGCGCGGCGTGCAGTGGTCCGTAGCCCGTGCTCCCGTCCACTTCCGCCACGGTGACCTGGTTGAGAACCCTGACGGCGCCCGGGGCCGCGGGATTCGCCTTGTTGCTGTATAAAATACGCAGCGCGTCGCCCGGCGCGCTCAACAGCGTTTCCAGTATCACATCCACCGATTGGCCCTGGCCGGTGTTGGTGTTGGCCACCACCAGCACTTCCTGGTCGTTGAGGATCCGCGACCAGGCCAGGATGCCGCCCGGGAAAAGGGAAACGCCAAAGTTGCTGCCGTCGCCGGAAACGGGGCGGAAATATAACCGCCCGTAACGCAGGGCCGGTTCGCCATTGCGCACGGCGGCGATTTTTTGCAGTTGAGCATAGAAAAAACTGTCCTGCGGAAACGCCGGGGCCATGCCCCACAAAGCCTCGCGCACGGCGGGATCCGAACCGCTGCCATGCAAGCCTTGTTCGGTGCCGTAATAGACGCACGGGATTCCCGGCAGGGCGTGCAGGCAGGCCAGCCCCAGCGTCACCTGGTCGTCGAACTGATGCTCGTTGCCCGGTTGAACATACCGGATCCGCTCCTTCATGTCGTGATTGTCGAGAAAGGTGACGAAATAGCGCGTGGCATCGCCGTGGGAGCTGAGGACGTTTTGTTCAATCTGTTTGCGGAGGACGTACATGTTCACGACAGCTGCAGGAGCGCTGAAATTTTTGACGGCGGGCTTGAGGGTGTTGAACAGCGGATAATCCAGGGCCGCGTCCACGCCCACCAGGCCGCTCGAATCGCTGGTGTTGCGCCCGATGAAACGGGCGATATCCGTCTCCACGGTTGAATCCAGCACCTCGCCGAAGGTGAAGAAGTTTTTTTTACCGATCGCCAGGGCGAATTCGCGGATGGAATTGCCGAACAGGCGCGGCAGGTCACCTTTGAGATAGCGGAGGGTGTCAATCCTGAAGCCGTCAACGTCGTAGCGGGCGATGACATATTGATAGGCCCGGATGAGAAAATGCTGGAGGTCCGGGTCGGCGGTGAACATTTGTTTCAAGGAAGCGAAATCGCCGACGGTGTCGTCGCCGTTGGAGTCGGGCTGTCCCTGTCGCCGGAAATACCGGTTCTGCTGCAGCTCGGACGGCCAGACGACGGCATTGACGGGCGGGTTGGGAATGGCAGCGACGTCGGCAAATTGCGGCTGGGCCGCGCCGGCGGCGTTCCGCCATTGGACGGGCTCGGGTGTGCCGGAATAAGGCGCCGAGGAATTGCCGTTGTAAGCGAAGACGTCGCCGGTGTGGTTGAGGACGATGTCGAAGATGACATACAGGCCGGCCTGGTGGGCGGCATCCACGAGCGAGCGCAGTTCGTCGTCGGCCTTGGCCGGCTGGGTGGCGAATCGCGGGTCCGCGCGGAGGAAATCGTGGATGCCGTATCCGTGATAGCTGCCGTCGTCGAACGGGAGATTTTTGAGGACGGGGCTCAACCAGATGGCGCCCACGCCGAGGTTCTTGATATAACTGAGCCGCAGCTTGATGCCGGAAAATTTTCCGCCTTGATACGTGAAATAATTCGGATCGTCGAACGGCGCATGGACCGGGGGTGCGGACGGATTATTGAAGCGGTCGACCATGAGGAAATAGATGGCCTGGTCCCGCCAGTCGGCGGGTGAGGGAAACGGGCCGGCGCTGGATTTGCCCGCGGACTTTTGGGCATCAGTCAGGATGGCCTGGACTTCCGGTGAGAAAAGCGAGGTAAACATAGTTGCCATGAGTTTGGGTTTAAGCCGGAGCGACATTCAAAGTGCCGGGCCCGGGCTGGCGTTTCCCGGGTTCCGAGCAGACTGCGGGGCGAGGGGAGGCGCTTGGGGAACAACCCTTCTCCGGCAGGCTTTGAATGCGTATCAGCCCCTGATCTGAACCCGGTAACCGAGCGGTCCTGTTCCTGTTTTCCCTCACAGCCCAAATTCTCCTTTGACCATGCCGGTTCTAGTTCCTCCGGCTTTGGGGGTCAAGCCGTTCCGGGGAAAACTTATTCACACATTTTCATGTGGCTGATTACCGCGCGGGCCTGAAGTTGTTGACGCCACACAGGGTTCAGGCTAAAGGTTCCGGGCTGCCCAAATGCATGGAAACGATTCTGCCATCCGAATTCAAACGCCAGATGGTCCTGCTGCTGGATGGCGCTCCCCATGTCGTCGAAGACATGCACACCAGCGGCACCGCGCAGACCCGGCACAAACTTCACACCCGCCTGCGCCATCTTACGACCGGCCGGCTCATTGACCGCGTCTTCGCCGAAAACGAGCGCGTGACCGTGGCCCCGCTGGAAACGCGTCGGGTGACCTTCAGCTACGCGCAGGCCGGCGGATTTTTTTTCAGCGATGCCGAGACGTTCGAGGAGTTCGAGTTCAGCAGCGAACAGGTCGGCGAGCGCCGCTGGTTCCTCAAGGAGAACGAGGAATATAAAGCTCTGCGGCTCGATGGCCGGCTCCTCGACATCGTCGTGCCCGCGCAAATATCGCTCAAGGTGGTGGACACCGCTGCGCCCAGCCGGGGCGGCTTGGGCGCGTCCTGGAAGGAAGCGAAGCTCGAAACTGGCGTCAAAATCATGGTGCCGCTGTTCATCACCAACGGCGAAATCATCCGCGTTGACACCGCCGAAAAGAAATACCTGGGCCGGGAAAACGCGTAACATCCCTCAACCGATCTTAACCGCAAACCACGCGGAATACGCGAAAAGCTTCTCAACCATGGATGAACAGGAATGAACACGGATTCAACCGCAGAGAACGCCGAGATCGCAAAGATTGAAAACCGAACACTGGAAACTGTCCCTCTTCAGCCTTTGATTTGACTCGCTCGCCGGGATGGCGCAAACTAGCTCCCATGCCGGCCGGGTTCGGGTCAGGAGGTAAAACATTGTGGCAACGAAGAGCGATAAACCCAATGTGGAAATCGTGTATGAAATCTATTCCTGATCCGATCTCCCGATGCCTCGGCTTCAATTGTCCGGGAGGTTTGCTGATTATCGGCATGTTGGCCGGCGGCCTGTCCGCCCAAGCCCTGGTGATAACACCCAGCTGGGATAGCACGATCACGAGCGACCCCAATGCGGCCGTCATTCAGAGCACGATCAACACGGCAATCCAGTATTACCAGACGCGCTTCAACGATCCGATCACCGTCACGATTCAATTCCGGGAGATCACCACCGCCGGACTGCAAGGTCAAAGCAGCTGGTGGTACTACAATATCTCCTGGTCGCAATGCCTGGCCGCGCTTCAAAGTGATGCCACAACCACGAATGACACCATCGCCCTGGCCAATCTTCCCGTCAGCGCCAACAACCCGGTGACCGGCACCAGCATCATAAGGGTCAAGACGGCCAATCTCCGGGCGCTGGGCATCACCGGACTCAATTCCGGACTCCCGGGAGGCGTGGATGGCATCATCGGCTTGCATACGTCCCAGATGAACCTTTCGCGGGCTTCCATCGACCCCGGCAAATACGACCTGCTGTCGGTGGCCGAACATGAGATAGATGAAATTCTTGGCCTGGCTTCGTCCCTCGACTCAAGTGCCGGGGATCCTTTGCCGGAAGATCTCTTCCGCTATACCTCGGCCGGCAGCCGGACTTTTACCGCCAGCGGCGACAATGCCTACTTTTCGATTGATGGCACGAATCTGCTGGCACGATTCAACCAAAGTCCCAGCGGTGACCGTGGCGATTGGTGGACCGCCGGCGCGCATGCGCCGCAGGTGCAGGACGCGTTCATCACTCCCGGAGCAACCCCGAACCCAAAGGTTGAACTTATTGCCCTGGATGCCATCGGCTACGATCTCCTGCCCGCGCCGCAGCCGGTCATTACTGCCCTGGGCCTGTCCGGGACCAACCTGGTATTGAATGGAACCAACGGTCTGGCCAGTGGTACCTATTATGTACTGACCAGCACGAACCTGACCCGGCCCTTGAACCTGTGGCTGCCGGTAGCGACCAATATGTTAAGCACCAGCGGGAATTTTACGATTCCTGCTACCAACGCAGTGAATCGCAGCGATGCCAGCCGGTTTTTCTTCCTGCAGTTGCAATGAAGTTGGACTCGGTTTGCCCATCAGATGACTGCTGGTTTCTGCCCGGTTCTTCAGCTTTTTCCGAAATCCTGTCACCTGCTTGCCGGGTCGACTTGCCGCGTCGAAACAAAGTGAAGGTGGGAACGCAGTGAAGACCGGTCACTTGTCACTTGTCACGTGCGCCGGGCCTGCGCAAAATCAGTCCGTAGATTTTATAGCAATGCCAAGGACTGAACTTTGTACAACTATGGCGGTGATGTTGGGGATTCTGTTTTGTGCCTGCGAAACCCGGGCCACGACTCTCCGGATTGCCTCCTATAACATCGATTGCGCCGATCAGGGCAGCGACAACAACATTACCGGCGCAACGCACAGCCTGCCCGTCGTGGCCCAGGCGATCGGGTTGCATCACCTGGGCACCAATGCGCAGCCGGTGGACGTGATGGGTTGTGAAGAGCTGACTTCGACGACGCTGGCGAACTTTGTGGCGCAGCTCAACAGCATTTACGGCGCGGGGACCTATGCGTTCGATCCGACCACCGACCCGAATACCGGCGGCGGTCCGGACGGGCTGATTTACCGGACCAGCACGGTGCAGGTCGTGTCGGCGCGGGCGCTCAAGACGGGGCAGATCGTCCTGCTGCAGTCGAACGGCACCTACACGGCGGCCTCTTCCCCCGGCGGCGGAGTGAACGGTATCACCCGCGCTCCCATGCTGTACCAGCTCCGGCCGGCCGGTTCCGGGTCAAATGCCGACTTTTACCTGTATGTCAGCCACGCGCGCAGCTCGAGCGATGACTCGGTTGGCGACGCGCGCTATGCCGAGGCGCAGGCCGTGCGCAGTGACGCAAAATACAAGCTGCCGGCCGGGGCGCACATCATTTATGGCGGAGATTGGAACCTGTTCAACGGGAGCGGTGAAAATGCCTACAAATGTCTCACCGGCCAGACGACCTCCGATGGCATCGACTGGAGTGACGGCAGCGCGATCTGGGCCAACACCAACCAGACGCAGGGCTACGACCCCACGTCCAGGACCAGTCCGCCGACCACGACCACCTGGGCAAACGTGTCCGGGGACAGTGCCACTTATCTCTACGACGATTCGACGGCTTCGCTGACCTCGCGCATCGACATTCAACTGCCGAACGCCCCGATGTTCGCCGCCTATAATCACCAGGGCGGAACGCAACTGGCGCCGGACACGTCGGACCCGTTCGACACCGTGAACTTTCCCTCGGCGAAATACCCCTATGCCTTCGAGACCTTCGGCAACAATGGGACGACGCCCCGGAGCAGTACTCCGACCAACGCCGCCAATCATTCCCTGGATGATCTCATCAGCACGGTCCCGAATGCCGCGACCGTTTATGTCGACCTGAAGCTCATCGGCAGCGGCGCTACTTTCACCGGGAGCGATCATTATCCCATCGTCGGGGATTACATTGTCGTGCCGCCGCCCGCCGTACCCAGCACATCCGTTCTGACGGCGCAGGGGATAGGCCTGGACGGCAATTTCCAATTCACACTGACGTCGGCCACGAATACCGGCTTTGGAATTCAGACCTCGACCGACCTGGTCAGTTGGAGCGACATCGGCTCCGGAACCACCGACGTGAATGGATTGCTGATGTACGTGGACACGAACACTTCCGGTTTCCCCGGCCGTTTCTACCGCGCCTTTTGGCCGTTACCCTGACCGGCAATCCCATCCGCTGGGAAAGTTGATTTTGTGTCAAGACTCAGGATCCGTTTACCACCGGGGCAATGGAGTCCGGCTCCTCGTCGCCAAAAAACGAATGGGACGGCTTGCGCCGCCCCATTCGTGTTCAGATGACTGGTTTTAGCCGCGACTTGCGCCGGCTTCACCCTGTCTCCTTACGCTTCGGTATTCAGCACGCCTCGATTGCTGTCCACGACGTTGGCCTGCTGTTGGACGTTCCTGGTATTGGCAGCCTGTTGACTCGCGAGCTTCCGTACGGCTTGCTGATCACCTTTGATCGCTTCCGCTTTGGTTGCCGCGGCTGTTTCCGTGGCCTCTTTGGTCATATTGGCCATCGCTGATACGCATGATATGCTCATATTATTTCCTGGATAACGCGCTGGTTTTAGCGCCGTGGCATTCTTATCGGCCGGCTTTTCATAAACTTGAGTAATGAATGCAGAAGAAATGCTTACATAACGGGGACAGTCGGCGTTTCTGGCCACGTAAAGGACTTTGTCTCCGGTGGCCGGGAACGACACCCTGGAAACGATTCTGCCATCCGAATTCAAACGCCAGATGGCCTGCTGCTGAAACGGGTCACCCATTAGCGTGAGCGGTCAATGGCAAAAAGCATCTCCGTCAAACAGCCTTTTTATTAAAAGCTGTTTTTGTCTTTGGCCGTCCTGTCCACCGAAGCCGGGGCGAAGTTGGAAGCCCTGGCGAAGGAGGGTCAACTCTCAACCAGCCTGCCAGCGCAATCCCTGCGCTATGGGTTATGCAAGCGGAAGAATAGATTTCCGGTCGGTGGCGTGACGGTGATGCTGTTCGTGCCGTTGGCCGTGATGATGGTATAGCCGCTGATGGTCCAGCTTCCGCCCGCCACGCTGGCATTCTGCAGCAACGTGTAACTGCCGGTGTTCGGCCAGGAGACTTTGACGCTGTTGGGCCCAACGAAGGTGATGGTCAGGTTCGGAGTCCCCGGTGTTTGCACCACGGAAATCAGAGCCCAAAACCCGCCGGTGAGCGAATAACTGCCGCCGGTCATCGTCCCGCCGGCGTCCTGCTGGCCAATGGTGCCGTTGACGACATAAGTGCTGCCGGTACTGGTGCCGCCACCGCCGGCGACTTTGTACCAATCGATGGAGTATTGCTGCGCGAAGCCGGTTGCCGGCAGCAGCAGCGCCAACGAGAGCAGAAAAATTTTCATTGGTTCCAGGTTGAGATGAGGTTGCCGGACCAGAAGTTGTCCAGGGTTGCGCCATAACGCGAAAGGGTGACCTGGGTCAGATGTTGGCCGGCATTGAAAGTGATGCCGAAAGTACATTCAAAATGGACGATGTTCTGGGCATCGCTGTAAATCTGCACGGTCCCGGCGGTGCCGGGACTGGGAACGCTGGTGTAGAAATTCTTTTGCGCGCCGGTGGTGTCAATGCCCATGCAGGCAATGGTCAGATTGCCGGGCGAGGCAGGGTATTTGATCTGGAAACCACCATTATTTCCATCGCGTACCAGGGTAATGTTGGCGGTGCTGCCGGAATTCCGGGCGACCGCCACGACCGTGTTCGATACGGATGAAGTCGAATTGATGCGCCGGACAACCAGTCCTGCCGGATTCGGCAGTTCACCGGTGCCGCTCTCGGAACCGGAACGAAGCAGGCCGGTGATTTGGGCGTTGCTGACGATCAGCGAGGGAGCCGTCACCGTCCCGCTGGCAATGATGTTGCTGACAATGAGCACCGAACCCGAGATTGCCCCGCCAACCGTGGCGCTGCCACTGATCTGGAATGAGGCGTTTTGAAAACCGAGGCTTTGATTCTGGATGTAGTTCGTTGAGCCAACCGCAGGCGCGAAGGCACTCGCCGGTTGTCCGTTCAGCAACGCCGCGTTCACATTGGTCAGGCCCGTACCGTTGCCGGCAAAGCTGTTGCCGGAATTGGTCAGCGTCACCACGTTGGTGTAAGCCCCGGACAATTGTCCCGCATTCACGCTGCCGGCCAGAATCGGCTGGCCATCCAGCGTCATGCCCGCGCCACCGGTGACGAAACGCACGCCGCCCGTGAACCGCGCGCTCAACTGGTTGCTGGCCGTCGAATAGAAATTGGTGTACTCATTGTCGGCCAGCACGAAAGCGCCATTGTTGATGGCCTGGGCATCAGTGCCGGCGGCAAAACTGTAATCGCCGTTGGCGACATTGCCTCCACCGCCGGGCACAACGGCGAAAGTACCGCCGGCCTGATTATTACCGCCGCCGCCGACGGTGGAACCGTAAGCATTGGTCTGGATGATGTTGCTAAGACCTCCGCCAATGGTGGAATAGGCGGAATTTGATTGAATGGCGTTGCCGATGCCGCCCGCAATGGTTGAGGCAATGACAAAAAAGTTGGTGAAATAATTTGCGTTGCCTTGAATCTCGTTGCCAAGGCCGCCGCCGATGGTTGACATCGAGTTGTAACTGTCAATTTTGTTTCCTTGCCCACCGCCGATGACGGCATCGCTGTTATTTGGTCCAATCTTGTTCCCATAGCCGCCGCCGATGACGCCATAGGCGTTGTTCGAACCGCTGTAATTGACGTAGCCGCCGCCGATGACGCTTCCACCGTTCCCCGGCTGAATCTGGTTAAAAAAGCCGCCACCGATGAAGGAATAGGCATCACCGTTGGTGATAAAATAGCCGCCGCCGATCACCGCATACGGTGCATTGGTCTGGATGACGTTGCCGGCGCCGCTGCCGATGAACGAAAAGCTGGAGTTGGCCAGGATGGAATTCTGATTGCCGCTGACAATGGCCGAATAGCCGGAGCCGGATTGGATGGTGTTGGCGTAGCCTCCGCCGATAAAGGCGCCCCACACGTTGAACTGAATGAGGTGGGCCGAACCGCCGCCGATGAAGGCCAGGCTGCTGCCGTTGGTGTTGAATTCCCCTCCGCCGATGACGGTAAACTGGCTGTTGCTCTGGACGACGTTGCTGAAACCGCCGGCAATGACGGAATCCCAGCCGGCATTCTGGATCCAATTGTTGTAACCGCCGGCAATCGTCGCATGGTCGGCCGCCGGCTGAATGAGGTTTCCCGTGCCGCCGCCAATGGCCGAAGCCCATGTTTGAATCGCGTTGACACTGCCGCCCGCGATTGTGGATTGAAAGACATTATCGCCGAAAATGGAATTGTAAGTACCGCCGCTGATCACCGAGTGATACGCATTTATCCCGCCGATCATGTTGGCCGCGCCGCCGCCGATGGTGGTAAACGTCACGTTCGTTCCCTGGATGCTGTTGGCGATGGTGCTTTGCCCGCCGCCGCCGATGGTCACACCATAAGCCTGGGCGCCGCTGACAAAATTTCCCGCATAACCGCCGACAAGGTTGGGCGAGTTGGTCGCCGGCTCAAAACGTTCCGCCTCCTGCCCATTCACTTTGATGATCAACGGCTGACCGTCCGTCGTGCCGATAAAATTCGTGTTCGGATTTGTGCCCGCATTGCCGTTCAACAGCCACGCTTGATTGGTGCGCACCACGTTCCCCGCCAGCCGCGCATCCGGCACCGTCCCGCT
>CAYPSF010000098.1:0-16087 GCA_964413165.1 uncultured Bifidobacteriaceae bacterium | reverse complement strand
CGACCTTGACCCTGCTGTTTTCCAGCCAGCCGGGCAGTGAACCAATCCCCGCCACGCCGTCAACATGACCGTTGGATTTTAATCGTTAGCGCCACGGACAGGAACAGTCAGCGGCCGGCCGTTATCTGATGGGCCAAGTTTCAGGAGAAACGGCACGGCGATTTTGGCCCATTCCTGGGGCGTGGGATATCCCGAGGCTGAGCCACCGAAACAACTGCGCAGCATATCGGTGTTGATGATGCCGGGATTAAGCGCGACCGCGGCCATGCCCGACGGCAACTCCTGCCCGAGCGCCTGGGTCAGCCCTTCAATAGCCCACTTCGTTGCGCAATAGGGCGCCACCTCGGCGGCCGTCGAACGTCCCCAGCCGGAACTGAAATTCACGACGACCCCGCGCTGGTGTTGCACCATTTCCGGCACGAAATGACGGATGACATTCGCCGTGCCTTTGAGGTTCACGTCCACCACGTCGGAAAATTCTTTCGCGTCAACCTGCCAGAGCGGCGCGTTGCGGTTGATCAGCCCGGCATTGTTCAGCAACAAATCCGGCACGCCATGGGATTTCAGGACCCGCCCGGCCCAGGCCGCGACCAGGTCGTCAGCCGAAACATCCACGACGGCGAATTCATGCGGCGCAGCGAATTGCTTTTGCAATTGGGCGATGGCCGTCTCCGAACGGCCGCAGCCGAGGACGGTGTGGCCGAGCCGGGCGAATTCCTCCGCCATCGCACGGCCGATGCCACGTGATACTCCGGTGATCAGGACGATTTTTTTCGACGGCGGCATCAACGGTTATGTTCGGGGATTGAATTTGGACTCGCGGGCCAGTTGCTCCCACAATTTTTTCTCCGTCTCGGTGACTTTAGCGGGCACGGCGATGCGAGTGATCACAATCAAATCGCCGCGGGTGCCATTGCGCACCGGCAGGCCGCGCTCCCGCACGCGGAGTTTCTGGCCGTTTTGAGTGCCCGGCGGAATTTTGATGTTCACGCGACCGTCCAAAGCCGGTACGGAAAGGTTGGCCCCGAGCACCGCTTCCCACGGCGCCA
Source organism: uncultured Bifidobacteriaceae bacterium (assembly GCA_964413165.1). GTDB lineage: Bacteria > Verrucomicrobiota > Verrucomicrobiia > Limisphaerales > UBA11358 > UBA11358. The sequence goes on along the minus strand of CAYPSF010000098.1, from coordinate 15,038 downwards.
GTTCGGCCTCATGAATCAGGTCATGGTCCACTACCTCGAAATCGGGATGTTTGGCCAGCCGCACCCGGAGGTACAAGTCGCCAGCCGCTCCGCCGCCGGGGCCCGCCTCGCCGCGCCCGGCCACCCGCAGTTTTTGTCCGTCCGTCACACCGGCTGGAATTTTGACCTGATGCGTTTCGGTTTTGACCGAACGGCCGGCAGCATGACGTATGTTCACTGCGCGCACGGAACCGCGCATGGCTTCTTCGAGCGTGACCAGTATATCACCCTCAATGTCCCGTCCGCGCGCCGCGAATTCTTCCTCGGAAAAACCGGGGGAACCGCCAAAACCGCCCGTGCTACCGCGCATCCGCGCCCCAAACAGTTCCTCGAAGAAATCACTGAAACCCGTGCCGCCAAAATGGGTCTCAAAATCCCCGCCCGCGCCACCGCGTCCCCGGAAATTCTGGCCGCCGGAAAAATGTTCCCAGCCGGACGGCGGCCGGAATTCGGCGCCGGATTTCCAGTTGGCGCCCAGCTCATCGTATTTTTTGCGTTTGGCCGGGTCGCCGAGGACTTCATAGGCCTCGTTGATCTCCTTGAATTTTTCCTCGGCCTTCTTTTTGTCCTTGGCCACATCCGGATGATATTGCCGCGCCAGTTTGCGGAAGGATTTCTTGATCTCCTCGTCGCTGGCCGTGCGCGGCACCCCGAGGCTTTCGTAGTAATCTTTGTATTGAACGGGCATAGGTGCCGCCGGGATTCAGGGCAGCCCGGAAAGGATGTGCCAGCGTGTGCGGTTTGTCAAAATCTCGGTTGGGGCGCAGTTTCAATTTCCGCCGGGGGAGGCGCCCGCGCGAGCCCTCGTCCGCCACCAACGGTGCCATCAGCCCATTCCGGGCTATTGCCCCGGCTTCTTGGTATTGTCCACGCTCAAGTAACGCGTGCCGGCAAACCGTTCGGTTCGATGCCAGATCCGGAGATATATCTGGCTGCCTTTTGCCTGGCGGCCAAGGCTGACGGCGTCGGCGGCGTTGTTCACAGGTTGGCCATTGATTTCCAGGATGATGTCGCCCCGGGTCAGACCGGCTTCGGCGGCGTTGGAATCACGTTCCACGGCCGCGACCAGGGCTCCGGAGACACCTGCGGGGACCTCCAGTTGATAACGCACCGGGGTTTCCAAATCCGCCACCGCCACGCCATCCAGCGCATCCGCAGTGGTCCGGCTCTTCACCGGGACGCTGCCTTCGCGATTCAGGTTTTGTCCAGTCTGGGGCAGTTCCGTGAGGGTGATATTCAATGATTTTTCCTGTCCGTCCCGGACCAATTTGATTGCGGACCGGGCGGCGGGCGCAGATTGCGAAACCAGGAGAATGAGATCGTTGGCGCCGGCGATTTTTTTGCCATCGAACTCGACGATGGCATCACCGGATTTGATGCCGGCTTTTGCCGCCGGCGTGTCCGGCATGACATCGTCTACCAGCGCGACGTTTTGATCGGGCAGGTTAAAATGATTTGCCAGCCCGGCGTCGATGTCCTGCAACGTGACCCCGAGATAACCCCGCGTCACTTTACCGTTGCTGATGAGGTGTTGCATGACCCGGCTGGCCATGTTGATGGGCACGGCAAAGCCAACCCCCTCGCCGCTGGGGAGGATGGCGGTATTGATGCCCACCAGCCGGCCCTCCGCGTCCACCAGTGCGCCGCCGGAGTTGCCGGGATTGATGGGGGCGTCGGTCTGGATGAAATTCTCGTACTGGTATTGGTCACCGCGGCCGAGAAAAAGGTTGCCGCGCCCCAGCGCGCTGACAATGCCCATGGTCACGGTCTGTCTCAGACCGAAAGGATCGCCGATCGCGAGGACAATATCGCCGACTTCCAGTTGATCACTGTCACCCAGCGTGATGGCGGGCAGGTCCTTGGCGTCGATTTTTAGAACCGCCACATCCGTTGGCGGGTCGGTGCCGATGACCCGGGCGGTATATTCCTTTTTATTTCCCCCGATGGATACCTTGATTTCGTCCGCACCTTCCGCCACGTGATTGGCCGTCAAAATATAGCCGTCGGATGAAACAATCACCCCCGAGCCCAGGCCTTGTTCCCGGCGGGTGCGTTCGCGGTCATCGTTTGGCAGCCGGTCGCCAAAAAACTGACGGAAATAGGGGTCGTTTAACAACGGATTGCGCGTCGGGCGCTCGCGGATGAAGCGGGTGGTATAAATATAGACGACGCTGGGGGTAGCCTTTTTGACGACCGGAGCGAGGCTGGAGCCGAGTTTGGCGTCGCGGTTTACGGGCGTGGTTTCAACGCGGATTGCCGGTTCGGTTTCCCGGCCCAGGGAAGTGAGGTGAAAAAAGGCCATCAAGGCCAATACGCCCGCCATCCCGCCTAGAAACCCGATAAATGACCTGGTAAAATGTCTCATAGTTTGGTGAAACTATTGACACCGCGCCGGTCCGCTTGTTCAAGCCGCCGACGCCTATTTTGGCGGCTGGTTGGTCTGCTGCGCCTGGGCTTTTTCCACGTCTTCGGGTTTGATGACCTCGATTTTTGCGCCTTTCTTCATCTCCTCCAGGGAAGGCACCTTGACGATGTCACTGGTGAGGGGTTCAGGCGGTTTGGGATGTTCGGTGCCAAGCAGTTCCACATCAAAGATTAGAGCCGAATTGGGCGGGATGCCAGGCCGGCCTTGTTCGCCATAGGCGAGTTCGGCCGGGATAAACAGCTGCCACTTGGAGCCGATCTTCATCTGCTGGAGAGCTTCCGTCCAACCGTGAATCACATTGCCAACGGGAAACTGCGCCGGCTGGCCACGCTTGTAGGAACTGTCGAATTCCGTGCCGTCCACCAGCGTTCCGCGATAGTTCACCGTCACGACATCATCGGTCGCGGGCATGGTACCGCTGCCGTTGCTGATGACCAGGTACTGCAGCCCGTCAGCCAGGGTAACCACGCCCGGCTTGCCTTTGTTTGCCGCCAGGAAGGCATCGCCGTCCGCCTTGTTTTTTGCGGCGACCGCTTCGCGCATTTGCCGTTGTTTAGCCACGAGCCTTTTCTGAAAGCTGGCAAGCGTGTCGCGCATTTCCTGCTGGGTCAACAACGTCGTGCCGCCGGACATCATGTCCTGCATGCCGCGGATAAACACGTCAGAGTCCACCTCGATGCCTTGCGACTGGAAATTATGGCCGAAGGTCATGCCAATGGCGTAACTGTCCCGCGCTTTTTCGTCGCTCAGCACGTTCGTACCGGTCGACGGCTTGCCGGCAAGAGCCGCGCTGGAAGCAGTATCCGCTTTGGCAACGGCGGCAGCATTTTTTGGGGTGGCGGCGTCTGACTTTGATGGCGAAGTGCAGCCGGTCAAGCCGGCGGTGCCCAGGGAGATTATTGCGGCCCAGATAATGTTCTTCATAGTTTGGTTTTTCGTTTCGGCGGACATATTGTCCGGATTTGGATTAAAATTGCAATTCTGTTTTGCATTCATGCACCGGGAGGTCCAAAATGGACTCTTTGCTGAACGAATCGGTATACAATTGGTCGAAGGTGAGCTTATTGCAATGAGTCGTCTAAAAATCAATGCCCTGGCCGGCGTCGCTGGTGTGGCGCTTGCCGGACTGGTCATCATCGCCGGCTGCACCTCCAAAACCGCTTCACCGCCGCCGGCCCCAGAGGTGACCATTCTCCCGGCCCCGGCGCCGCCGAGAGCCATCCTGGCACCGGGAGCCAATGACGCGCGCATCGCCTACTTTACGGCGCGGTTGCTGGAGGAGTTTCACTATTCTCAACAGCCGCTCGACAAGGATGTTTCCCGGAAGTTTTTTGACGCTTACCTGGAAACGCTGGATCCGCGGCGCGAACATTTTTTGGAATCGGACGTGCTTGAATTCGGGTATTACCGGACGAACCTCGATCTATTTACCGTGGGCCCCAACGGGGCCAACCTCGCGCCGGCGTACGCCATCTACCAGCGTTACTTGGATCGCATCCGACAGCACGCCGATTATGTGAATGAACTGTTGAAGGAGGACCGGTTCAAGTTCAACACCAACGAACGAATTCTGCTCGACCGGCGCCACGCGCCTTATCCGGAGGACCTGGAAGCGGCGAAAAAACTCTGGTCCCAGCGGTTGCGTTTCGAGTATTTGCAGGAAAAACTCAGCCGCGAAATTTCACCGACCAACAGTAATGTGATTCTGCCCCTGTCCAAATCGGCCCAGGCGGACGTCAGCAGCACCCTGGCGCGGCACTACCGCTGGAATTTGCGCATGGCGACAAACTGGGACAGCACGGATATTTTGCAGGCCTATCTCAACTCGCTGGCCCATGCCTACGACCCGCATTCGGACTATTTGAACACAGAGCACGCGCAGGATTTTTCAATCAGCATGAGCCTGTCGCTCTTTGGCATTGGGGCCCAACTGACCGAGGACGACGGCTATTGCACCATCAATGCACTCGTCCACGGCGGCCCGGCGGAGAAAAGCAAACTGCTCCATGAGCAGGACCGCATCGTCGCCGTCGCCCAGAGCACCCAGCCATTTGTCGACGTTGTCGACATGGAGCTCAACCGGGTCGTCCAGCTTATTCGCGGCGCCAAAGGGACTGAAGTCAGGCTGACCATCAGCCCGGCAGAAGATCGGGCCGCCCGCCGGGTGGTGACCTTGGTCCGCGATGAAATCAAACTTGAAGATTCGGAAGCCAAGGCCCAGCTCATTGAATGGCCGGACGGTCATGCAGGCACCAACCGATTGGGAATCATCGATTTGCCGTCATTTTATGCGACCATTGATCTGCCGGGTAACGCCGATCATTCGGCGTCCAAAAGCACCACCGCCGACGTCACGCGCCTGATTAAAAAACTCAAATCGGAAAAGGTCTCCGGCATCATCCTTGACTTGCGCAACAACCCCGGCGGTTCGCTCGAGGAAGCCGTCAAATTCACGGGTCTCTTCATCAAGGACGGCCCGGTAGTGATCGCCCGTTCACCCGAAGGCCAGATGAACGTGGATAGCGACGCGGATTCTTCCATCCTTTACGACGGGCCGCTCGTCGTGCTCGTCAATCGTTTCAGCGCGTCGGCTTCGGAAATTGTTGCCGCCGCGTTACAGGATTACGGACGCGCGCTCCTGGTCGGCGACATCTCCACCTTCGGCAAGGGGACGGTGCAGAATTTGAACCCGTTGCGCCCCATCGTCGGGCTGTCCAACGCCTCCATCACCAACGACCCCGGCACCGTCAAAATCACCATCCGCAAATTCTATCGGGTCACCGGCGCTTCCACGCAGCTCAAGGGAGTGACGCCGGACATTGTGCTGCCCGACGTGTTGAATTATTCGTCCCTGTACGGCGAGAGTTCGCTTGAAAACCCGCTGCCTTGGGATCCCATCCAGAGCGTGAATTACACCCGGCTGGACCTGGTGCAACCCTACCTGGCGCAATTGAGCCAGCGCTCGGCGGCCCGCCTGGCGACGAACCAGGATTTTGTTTATATCCGGCAGGACATTGATGACTACCTGAAACGGCAGGCGGACCGGACCGCTTCACTCAACGAACACCAGCGCGTGGAAGAACGGCAGGAGTCCGACGCCCGCCAGAAGGAACGCGACGCGGAACGGGCCGCCCGGAAGGCCCCGAACGTGAAAATTTACGAACTGACTGTGAAGGACGCGGACGAACCCGGTCTGCCCCCGCCACTGGGAGCAACCAACAATGTCACCACCGGTATTTCGCCGGCGGCTCTGCATCCGCTGCCGTCCGGATCCACAACCTCGACCGTTGCGACCGATTCATCGCCAAAACCGCCGGGCGTTGACCCGATGCTCGACGAGACCGAGCGGATCCTGGCTGACTACATTTCACGGTTGTCATCGAACCAGATTCTGATTGCGAAGTAACGGATGAGTAAACGCGGTGCCAGGATTTTCTGTCCAACCTGCAAAAAGCCGGGCGACTGGCTGGGCGGGAAATATGGCCTGTTCTGCTCACACCGTTGCCAATTGATTGACCTGGGCAAATGGCTCGGCGGCGAACACATGATTTCCGAGCCCCTGCGCCCGGAACATTTTGAAAAATACGCCGATCTGCCGCCGGGCGGACAGTTGGATCAACCCGAGGGGGAATAAAATTTCGATGGCGAAACAGTGGCAAATAAAAAATGGCGACCCGTCTCCGGGCCGCCATTTCAGATTTCTAATCGGGATTAAACCCCTTTGCTGATCATCAGCTTGACGAGGTCGCCGACGCGGCAGCTATAGCCCCATTCATTGTCGTACCAGCTGATCAGCTTGAAGAACTTCTTGTTCAATTCAATGCCGGAGCCCTGGTCGAAAATGGAGGACAGCTGGCAATGGATGAAATCGGAACTGACCACCTCATCCTCGGTGTAACCGAGAATGCCCTTGAGGTAGGTTTCGCTGGCCTTCTTCATTGCGGCGGAAATTTCCGCATAACTCGTCTCCTTGACGGTCTTGACCGTGAGGTCAACGACGGACACCGTCGGGGTCGGCACACGGAACGCCATGCCGGTGAGCTTGCCCTTCACTTCGGGGCAAACGAGGGCCACCGCTTTCGCGGCGCCGGTGGTGGACGGAATCAAATTGAGGGCCGCACTGCGACCGCCCTTCCAGTCCTTCTTGCTGGGACCATCCACGGTTTTTTGGGTGGCGGTGTAGCTGTGCACCGTCGTCATCAAGCCTTCGTCGATGCCGAACCCTTCCTTGAGCAGCACGTGGACGATGGGCGCGAGGCAGTTCGTGGTGCAGGAAGCGTTGGAAACGATGTGGTTCTTGGCCGGGTCGTATTTGCCTTCATTCACACCCATGACGACCGTGAGGCAATCACCCTTGGCCGGGGCGGAAATGATGACCTTCTTCGCGCCGGCGGTGATGTGGCCCTGTGACTTCTCCACGTCCGTGAACAAACCCGTGGATTCAATCACCAGCTCGACGCCGAGAGCTTTCCACGGAAGTTCCGCAGGCGACTTGGCGCTCACGACCTTGATGTCCTTGCCATTGACGATCAGGATGTCGTCCTCGGGCTTGTCGGCGGCGGATTTCTTTGAGCCAACTTCACCCTTGAAGCGGCCCTGGATGGAATCGTATTTGAGCAGGTACGCGAGGTTGTCCGCGGGGACGATATCACCGACGGCAACTACTTCGATGTCCTTGCCGACGAGGCCCTGTTCGACCAGCGCCCGGAACACCAAGCGCCCAATGCGGCCGAACCCGTTGATTGCAACTTTCACTGCCATATTTTTAATCCGTTTCTAAATTATAACGTTTAGTCAAACCGAACTCGCAGTTTATCGGTAACCCTCCCAGCGTCAATGCAGAATTCAGAAACGGAATTGTCAAACGTTCCCCATTTTTTGCGCACCCTGAAAAAGCCGCCGGTTCACGTGACGGGAATCCGCACCAGCAATTGTCCGCTTTCATCCATAGACACGGTGAATACCGGCAGGTCGCGCTGTGCCGGCCCTTTCAGTACTTTGCCCCCCAGGTTGAAAACCGAGCCGTGGCAGGGACACAAGAAGGAGCGGTCTGCTCCCGCCGCCAGCCGGCATTTCCGATGCGTGCAAATGGCGGAAACGGCGAACAGTTTTTCTCCGTTGCGGACCACGAAGAATCCCTGGTCGCGGAAACGGCTGTACACGCCGTCGGCGGCATAATCGCCGGCCGGTCCCGCATCCACCAGCCGCTCCCGGGCAACGACCGCGGTGGCGCCGTCCTTCATCGTCCGGCAGCCAGCCACCGCCGCCGCCGTCAGCAGCAAAAATTGTCGGCGATTGATGATCATGATTTCAATACTCGAAAACCAGGCTCGTAACGATGCCCCAATGGATATCGGCGCGGGCATTGTTATCCACGGGGAAAACAAATCCAAGCCCAAGCCGGGGCTGCAGTGAGCCGACGGTTTTAAGGTTGACCCGGAAACCGGCGTTGCCGACGAGGCTGGTCCGGCCGGAATCACCCTGGTTCATTTGGGTGTCTCCCACCAGCTCAAACATCGGGATGAACTGTTCCACGCCGGGCAGCGGCAATTCCTTGTGTTGAATCGCGTAGCCGAAAACCAAGCCGGACTCGAACGTTTGCAGGCCGCCTTCCTCGCCCCCGCCGAAAAGCGTGGCATAACCAAAGAGGGCTTGAAGCGTAAATTGTTCGCCGACTTTCAGGTCATTGAAAATTTTGGGAACGAACTCGGTGTTTTTGCTGACGTCCGAATTGACCGGAACGCCCACCTCCACCGCCGCGCCGAAGGTGGCGTCGACAAAGCTATTGGCCGTGACGAACTGGTAAAACGGATAACGTGCGCCCAGGTCAATGTTTCCGATGCCTTGTTGCGTGCTTGCGCCGGAGGCAGCGGCGCGCTCGTAAGGAACTTCCACTTCCACCGTCAACAAGCCAAAACTTTTCTCCAGCTCCACTTTGGCTTCATCGTTCTGTTGGGCGTTCGCTTCCGTGTGCAGCCAATCCAGCCGCACTTCATTGTCCACGTCCGATTCATCCACCAGCATCGGCTCCGGAAAAATTCCCTGGCCATAGGAACTGCGATGGTCCAGCCCGTCGAAAAGTCCGTAGCGCGTATCCGGCGCGGCGGATGGATCGGCGCCAGCGCCGGCCGACGTCATCGGCTCATCTGCCGCGGCGGCAGCTTGAATCAGGAGGGCTGACGCCAAGGAGCCCCAGACACGAACAACTGTTTTCATTTGTAATTTCATGGTGGCGAAAATACCGGATGCCCAAAAATCCCGCTTCCGGCCGGTTGCTATTTTCTGTCGGTGTCTTGCGCCGGTCCGGGATTGTTTTCCCGGCAGACAGGGATTGCCAGCAGAAAATAAATCGGCAGATTATAGTCCATGTCTATGATTGCCAGACAGTTGGCCGGTGAAAGCCGATCACCCGAAATCAGCGTGGCGCCGATGTTTACCGAGCGTCCGGCGTGGCTGGCGGTGGGTGACGGCTGGCGGCATTTGCACGGCAACGTGCGCGGTGCGGGCGTGAGTTTTGAATGGCATGATTTTGAAACGCATGAAGAATTCGACTGGGGCCGGAGTTTTCATCCTCGCAGCATTGAAATCTGCCTGAACCTTGCCGGCCAGGGACGGGTCAGTTGCCAACGCCGTGAAATAAATTTCACAGCGTTGACGGTCGGTTTTTATCGCCGGGGCGAACAGCCCTTGCGCGCCACCCGGCAGGCGCATCAGCAGCATCAATTCCTGACCGTAGAAATGTCGTTCGACTTTTTACAAGGGCATCTGGCGGATTTTGCGTTGTTGCTCCATCCCATCGTGCGCGAAGTGGTTTCCGGGCCGTCGGAGAAGCCCGCCGTGGCACCGGTCACCCGCCTGGGGAGCCGGCAACAACAATTGCTGGCCAGCCTGCGGGAAACCCCCGTCCTCGCCTCCGCTCGTTCCCTCTGGTACCGGACCAAGGCACTCGAGCTCGCCACAGAACTGTTCTTCCTGGCGCCGGGCGACCAGGAATTGTTCTGTCAACGACAGCAACGGCTGGCAGCCGAACGCGTCGAGAAGGTCATCGCCCGGCTGCAAACAAATCTGTCGGAGCCGCCGGGGCTCGAGGAAATCAGCCGGGTTGTCGGTTGCAGCCCGTTTCACCTGAGCCGGACGTTTTCGACGGCCACGGGGATGACGATTCCCCGGTACCTGCGCCAGCTCCGGATGGAACGCGCGGCAGAACTGTTGCGTTCGGGAAAATTCAACGTTACCGAAGCCGCGCTGGAAGTGGGTTACTCGAGCCTGAGTCATTTCAGTCAGGCCTTTCATGACACGTTCGGCTGCTGCCCCGGCCTGTATCCGTTGCGGACGCCCACGCAAAAAATCTCGCTCAAGCCGCGGGAATAGAACTGGTGCCGGCTGATTTATTGGTTCTCCGCCGCAAGAAACCGTTCCGCGTCGATGGCTGCCGCGCAACCCGCGCCCGCCGCCGTGATGGCCTGGCGATACACATCATCGGCGCAATCTCCGGCCACAAACACGCCCGGCACATTCGTCATCGCGCCCTTTTTGGGGATGATATAGCCGTGCTCGCCGGTCTCAATCTGGCCCTTGAAAATTTCCGTGTTGGGTCCGTGCCCGATCGCCACAAACACGCCCGCACAGCTTAAAACCGATTCCGCACCGGTCTTGAGATTTTTCAATTTCACGGCGGTCACCTTGTCCTGCTTCACATCGAGGACCTCCGTGACCGTGGAATCCCAGATGGGCTTGATTTTCGGGTTCGACAGCGCGCGATCGGCCATGATTTTGGAAGCCCGCAACGTGTCGCGCCGGTGGACCAGATGAACGACCGAGCCGAAACGTGTCAGGTACATTGCCTCTTCGCAGGCGGAATCGCCGCCCCCAATCACGACCAGCGGCTGGTTGCGGAAGGCCGGCAACGCGCCGTCGCAGGTCGCACAGTAAGTCACCCCTTTGGTTTCGAGCAGATCCTCACCCGGCACGCCAAGATGCTTGTGGCTGGCACCCGTGGCGATGATGACAGTTTCCGCCTCCACTTTTTCGCCATCCACCGTGAGCAGGAAGGGGCGCCTGGAAAAATCCACCTTTTCGACCAGGCCGAAACTGGCGCGGGCGCCAAAGCGTTCGGCCTGCTTTTGCATCCGGGTCATCAGCTCGAAGCCGTCCACGCCCTCGGGGAAGCCGGGGAAATTTTCCACGATGCTGGTGGTGGTGAGCAAGCCGCCGGGGTGTTTGCCGGTGAGCACCAGGGGCGACAGGTTGGCGCGGGCGGTATAAAGCGCCGCCGTCCAACCGGCGCAACCGGAACCGATGATGACAACTTTTTCCATAAGCGGGCGAAAGGTAGTGCGTGAAGGCGGCCGATGCAAGTTCGGCGGCGTGATTTGAATTTGCCGGATGCGCCTTTGGCGATTTTACCGGCATGAATGAACCGCCTCACTGTCCAGCTTTTGGCTGCCATCGCCGCCGGTGTACTTTTTTCAGGCACGGCCGGCGCTCCCGGGCGTCACAGCCGCTCGCGGCCGCCGAACCCCGTCTCGAGGTCATGCCAGAATTCAATGTCGTCCTCGTCCTGTTCCCAGCAGAGAAAGACCTCTTTGCCGCCGATGATGGCGGGAAAATCAATCAGTCCGCGTTCCAGGTCCTTGATGAAAATCTGACGGCGTTGAAACTCGGCGAGGACTTCCTGCATGTCGGCCAGCGCGCGGATCCAGTTGTTTACCGTCCCGCCGCCGGTATCGCTCCCCTGCTCCGCCAGGCCGCTCAGGCGTTTGTCGTAACGTTCCAGGTCTTTCCGCAGCCGGTTGAGCAGCTCCAGCCACTTGCGGATCTGCGGCAACAACGCCCGCGCCTCGTCGCGGGTGTAATGTTTTTCAAATCGATGTTCCATGGTCAGGGCCGTCCGGGCACAGCGAAATAAATACCGCTCGCGGCGGCGCGGTGAGCGACCGCACGCGAACGGATGAACCACCATGCGCCGGACAGAAAACTACTTCTGCCAGGTACGCTTCTTGTGACGATTCAAGCGCAACTTCTTGCGTCGTTTGTGCTTGTTGATTTTTGCCTTGCGGCGTTTTTTTAGTGAACCCATAAACGTGTCGGTCAATGGATTAACGGAGAATTGGAGTAATGCAAACCAAATTTTCAGAAATTGCCGCCGGCCGCGTCCCCGCTTCCGGTCAAACCGCCGGTCTGCTACTGACTCATTTGTCGCACTTCAATTGCGAAACTAAACGACGTGTCTGAATCAGACCAACAGTCCATGGGCGACGCGGGATATGTCCAGCATCGTTGCATAAACGGTGAGCCCCAACAACAAGACCCAGCCGCCAACCGTCAAAGGCAATTCCAGTTTTTGTAACGGCTCATGGATTTTCAGCAACACTCCCATCACGATCTTCCCTCCGTCCAGCGGCAATACCGGAATCAAATTAAAAATGGCCAGATTTACATTAAGGAGAACCGAAAACTGAAGCAATTTGAGGAAATTCAATCCGACGTGGACACCGCCCGCCGCAACGATTCCCACCACACCGGAAAGCTGGTACGGCTGGCTAAAGAGCAAGGGAATGACGCTGCAAATCTGTATCGCCAGCTTGCAGATTTGTTTCAGGGGAAGATAAATAACTGAGTCAACTGAGAATCCTGACTGCACAGCGTTCATCAAAGACAGACCGAGAAAAGCTCCCAGGACGTTTGCCGCGGGCCCTCCTAGGGCGAATAGGACGCGACGCCACAACGGTATCTGCTCGAAAGCTTCCGCATCCGCCAGCGCGGGCAGCACGTAGCCGCCACAAGGGATCAGGGAGAACCAGTACTCGGTTTCACCCATTTTGAATCCCCACAGCTTTGGGCCAAAACCGATCGAGAAACGAGCCATGGAGATTCCCATGCGCTTTGCGACCAGGAGATGTCCCAGTTCATGCAAAGTGATGACTAAACAGAGCGTGCAAAATGCCAGCAGGTAACTCATGCAACTTTTTCCTTTTATCGCCGAACCATTCAATATTGAACCACGCGGCCAGAAAAGACAAGCGTGGTGTCGCTGGTCAACCAGCACAGCGACCCGGCGCACGGGACGCGTGAATTGCCGTCACGACGCTTACGCCGGGTTCGCCCCAGTGCCTGGTCAGGCCACTGGTTTGTTTCTGTATCCAAAATATTCAAAGAAGTTTGTCCCTTCGGAAGTTTCAACCTCCTCGTCCTGAAATGCATTGAGACGCTCCTCAGGACTCTTCAACAATCTACAAGCCGCAGCGACTTCGGGGTGCGAAAGAAACCGTTGAATCGCGGCGCGAACGAGAATGTCAGCCTGCTCATCGAACATGCCGAACCGCGCCGGTAACATGTAAGCTTTCTCTGGTTTAATGAAGCTCCTGAGAATCGCGGCAAACATGCTGTCCCGAACCGCCGTGTCGCCCAATTCCTCATGTTTCGCATAAATCCTGTCCAACGCAGTCAGAAACTGCTTCAGCGCCCGTTTAAGAATCTGAGTTTTTCGGTCGTAAGCCACGCGTTCCTTGTCGCGCTCCTTTTTGAGACGCTCCAAATCCTCTTCTACCAGAATCTTGATAAGAGTTAGCTTGGAAAGCTTGCCTTTGACCTCCTTCGCCGATTCCACATCGTCGAGGAGCAGCCTGATTTTATTTGTGAGTTTGGTGCGTGCCATTTGTGGTATGGTCATGTGGTTTAACGTCTGGAACTCAGGCACGCGGGGCGGATGAAAACGGAAATAGCCATCCCGCGCCGGCTCGCGAGCCACTCGCGATTTATCGAAGTCCATCGGAGTTGCCTGGAGCGATTGTTCGGCGCCTGGTTCATTCAGCTATAATCAGTAAGTCGAACGATCTTTCCACCTGAAAACTCACATACGGAAATGCCGCGCAAGTCAAGTTGGCTGCCCGCCTTTAGCTCCGGTGAAAGATCCGCTTGCAGGACTGCGTGGTAATCAATCTCAGCGGCAATCCTCTCCTGACCTTCAATCAACGAGAATATTTTCTGTTCCCTGGACGCAAATGCCTCTGCCGATTTCCTCGCAAGCGCCTCAAGCTCCGCTTTGCCCATGGTGCGGACGTTGACCTTTCCGCCCGCGATATTCTCGAATACGCACGCTTCGTCAAAGAACGTCAGCATCGCACTCACGTCTTTGGCGTTGTATGCCTTGATGTATCCCAAAAACAGGTCTTTCGCGCTCATCCGGGAATCGTTGCCGCCTACCATAGGTGGATTCAAGTTCGAAGTGCGACAAATCGGAAGCGGCTGGTGCCCAGACATTTCTGTTCCCCTATAAATCGTTGTTTGTTAATATCCTGTTTTGTCGCACTTCAAAGTTGAACTCACCACGGTCTGCATACTCACTTCGTCATCGGAATTGAAGCAGGGCTGAAACGCTTTTTCCATTCCAATATTGGTTTTTCCATACCATAGTAGGAAAGCACGGTAGCCAGAAATGCCAGAGGGAGGCCAACCACGATTACGGTCCATCCACTCCAGCGATAAATATACGTCATTACGAAAAATATCGGCCAATGCCAAAGGTATAACCCATAGGAGATGGACCCAAGCCAAACTAACCATTTCATCTCCAGAAGGCTTTTGAGAATGCTTTGCCGGCTCACCATCACGTCGAGAATCAAGGCCGCCGCCATGAGCGCAATAATGGTAAATTCGTAATAATATAGCCCTTTGCCCAGCAAGTTGCCGGAAATGGAAAAAGCGACCAGACAGATCAGCGAAAGGGGAGCCAGGACCACAAGAAATTTGTGAATGATGCGTTTTGCTCCATCAGTGATGTGGCCGGAAGTCAGCACCACGCCCAAAATGCAACCGGTCATGAGTGTGTCCGCCCTGCTGTCCAGACCAAACATTAAGCGGGGGAACGTGGCGCCTTTCATGGCTAAAACGATTCTATCCCCCCACGAGAGCAAGGCAATAGCCATCGCACCGGCGATGACGTAGCGACTCTTTTTTGTTACACGGGCTAGTGTCAGCAGGAAGAGCGGCCAAAGGAGGTAGAATTGCTCTTCGGCTGAAAGCGACCACGTTTGGGCGACAATTCCAAGCCCGTTGTGCGAAAGTGAAAGTGCCTTTACCCAATTCGAGCAATAGAAAAGCGCAATCAGGGCATCCATACAGTTTTCGCGGGCGCGCGTCTGGTTAAACAACACGAAACTTAAGGCGCAAATGACGGTCAACATAACGATCAAGGCCGGTCCGAGCCGCAGTGCTCGGCGGATATAGAAATTCTTCAGGCTGACCGATCCTGTTTTATTGAACTCTTGCATGAGCAAGGTTGTAATCAGAAAACCGCTCAGAACAAAAAAAATGTCAACACCGACGAAGCCTGCCGGCAATAGCGATTTATACTGGCGCAGCGGAATATGGTTCCCGATGACCAGTAGAATGGCAACCCCACGCAAGCCGTTCAGCGCGGGCACAAAATCAAGCTTGGTGCGGGTCTGGTCTACAAGGCAACGGTCCACAAGTAATCTGACAGAATAAACTCACGGCCGTCACGCGACATCAGGGGCCCAACGTCCAGAGCTCAGGCGCGCGGGACCAAATGACGTGAACCGCGAAGCGGAAC
>CAYPSF010000097.1:0-16444 GCA_964413165.1 uncultured Bifidobacteriaceae bacterium | reverse complement strand
AGAACATGATCAACGTGCTGGACGTGCTCCAGCAACTCGACATCACCAAGGTCGGCCTGGCCACGGAGGCGGGTGCAGCCCAATGAAGGAGAACCGCCCAAGCCGAACTCAGATCTCAATAAAGGTCAGATTAAACTCCCGCCTGTCATGTTAATTAATTGATAAACGATAAATATAGTCGTATATTTACTGGATGCATCCGAATCTACTCCCCGTATTTTGGCAAAAAGTTTACTTGGATTGCTGAGTAAAATGATTTAAAAATAAGGATATTATCACAAAATCATTGCTGGATTACTTCCCGAAAAGTTTGTTTCAAAAACCACTTGACGAAAGTGAAAATATATTTATATTAACGACTTATTTAATAGTTATTTAGCGACATTGGCTGACCGGACAACTGGAAGTTCCATGAAAACCAAACATTTATATGTCTGTTTTACGGAATCCAGTTCGGCGGTTGGCGCTTACGACCCAGACGGGTTTGATTCGCTTGCTGCTGCAGTGCCGGTTTGATTTCCAGCACAAGATTTGGAGCACCCCGCAATTGGAGTGCCGGTTGGACCGGGGATTGGGTTTCGCTCCCGATCACGACGCGCTTTTACCCCTGCTTTCCGCAGTCGTTTCTGATTTTTCCGACCCTGCCCCGGGAGGTGAACCATCCCGAAGACCGCAATTTCGCCGGATTGGAATCCGGCCCAAGCGGCTTCCGGGAAAACCAAAAACCAAAAAAGGAGAAAAATGAAACTCAATAGCAAACATTACTGGTTGGCCGCCATTGCTGTGGCGGGGCTGTCCTCGCTGGCGCCTCATGCGTCGGCGGATGTCATCACCGACTGGAACCTCATTACGCTCAACGCCACCAAGACCGCGGGACTGAACAGTAACTTGGGTAGCCGTATCGACGCGATTGAAGCCGTTGCGGTATACGATGCGGTCAATTCCATCAAGAAGTTCGGCACGCCCTATCATTATTATGTGCCTAATTCCGGTTCGGCCCAAGCGGCGGCGGCCCAGGCGGCGCATGATGTCCTGGTGAATTATTTCCCCGGCCAGCAAACCGCTTTGGATGCCGCCCTGACGAACAGCCTCAACCACATTACGGACGGTCCGATTGGAAATGGCCAGACGGCCGGCGCAGCGGCCGCAGCAGACGTCATCACGCTCCGGGCCAGCGATGGGTCGAGTCCCAATGTTTCCTACCCGGGTCCGGCAAATCCAGGGGTGGGCCAGTGGCGTCCGACGCCGACGGCGTTTGCGCCGGGCATTAATGAACAATGGGGGACAGTTACCCCGTTTGTTTTGGACTCTGGCAGCCGGTTTCGTCCGGGACCGCCCCCGGCCGTGGGAAGCTGGCAGTACAATCTGGCGCTGGCCGAGGTGAAGTCACTGGGGGCGACAAACAGCGGCACACGCACGGTTGACCAGACACACATCGCCCAGTTCTACAAGCAGGATGCGGAGCTGACCGTGAATGAGGCAGCCCGGGAACTGGCCATCGCAGAAGGCACTTCCATCGAGGTGAACGCGCTGCTGTTTGCCCTCACTGATATTGCGGTGGCCGATGCGCGCATCGCGGTTTGGGACGCCAAATACACGTACCTTTTCTGGCGGCCCGTCACTGCCTTGAATGCCAACCCGGATGGTTCAGTCACCAACGGCTACGACGCCTGGATTCCGCTGATTGCCACGCCGGCGCACCCGGATTATCCGAGCGGCCACAGTGGGACGGTGGATGCGGGATTCACTGTGCTCCAGCTGTTCTTTGGCGACCGGAACACATTGACGTTGCACACCACGACCCCGGGCGAACCGCCGCGGACGATCAAGTCACTCAGCCAGGGCGAATCCGAAAATGGGCTCAGCCGGATTTACGGCGGCATCCACTATTCGTTCGACAACATTCAGGGCCAGGCGCTTGGCTTGAAGGTGGCTGCCTACGATCTGATTCATGGCCCGCATCCGACAGGTCTTTTTGGCAACGACCATCACAACCATCAACCTTAAGCGATGACGCATCGCCGCTGATGCAAATTCCAGCGCGGGCGACGGCAATAAACTGACTGTCGCCCGCATCCGGAAACAAATCACGGCTGGCGTCAACCCGCCACCCGTCACTCTTGCAGAATCAATTCAAATCAAAAGGAGTTATGGCGCGGGTGGCGGACCTTCTCCGCCGCCCGTGTCGCAAGATTTGCAACCAATTTTTAAGAATATGAAAACACTGATCAATGCCAGGTCCGGCCTGAACACCGCCAATCCGTCCGGTCATCCTGCCGGAGAAAAAATCATGAATGCGTCTGAACCATTACCGCAGGACAATCCCGGCGCCTTGATTCCCTCCTCGCCGCACCCGGAAGAGGAAGACCGAGGCGCCATGGGGGAGGAGTTCGACGACACCGGCTTCGCAGGCCGGCTCGCGAAAGTCCTTTTGCTGCCCGCTCGACTCGCCGCGTTGATCCGCAGTTGGCTCTGGCGACCCGGGCGTTCTTCGCTGGAGATCGATCCGGCAGACGCCGATGTGCGACAACTGCTCCAAACCTTGTTGAAATGAATCTAAATGAAAAGTCACTGCAGCGAGCGAAACTGGCGGCGGAAATTTTCAGCAACAAAAGCCGGATTGACAAAGTGAAACGCAGGTTTAGCATTCTGCAAACTAAAGGCGTCAACGCCTTTTACCAATAGGCGTTAGATTTCCAAGGTGCTGACCGGTCCACTGGAGGCTCCCATGAAACGGAAAGTGTATTCATGTCGAGTTGTGTCCAGATCCCGGCGCGACCGGATGTTTTAGTTTTTGCCTCGGCGCTTTCGCGCGCGAAGTGTCTTCCCATTTTCCCGGCGCACCATCCGCATTGAATTTTCCATCCACCACCAAACCAACTGAATTATGAGCAAAGAACCCAATGAAACCCACTTGAGCTTGAGCGCTTCCGCGGCGCGCAACCTCGCTACCGCCACCGTCACCGTTCCCCAATACACGGAAATTACCCCGCGCTGGCTGCATAAACTGTTACCCTGGGTGGATGTGGACGGCGGCGTTTATCGCGTGAATCGCGTCGCCAGGGCGGCGAAGGGAAAGCCCGCCAATGAATTCGGCGAAGGCAAGGTGGATCTGCTTACCGTGGACGGTGGCGAACCAAAATTGCCGACGACGTTCGTGGATTACGAGCCGGACCCGCGCGAATATCATTTGAGCACCATCCAGACGGTCCTGCGCACGCATACCCGCGTGACCGATCTTTACAGCAACAAGATTGACCAGCTCCGCGAACAGATTCGTCTGACGGTCGAGGCCGTGAAGGAAAAGGAAGAATGGGAACTGATCAACAATCCCGACTTTGGTCTGCTCAAGGAAGTGGACGCTACCCAAGCCATCAAGACCCGCAAAGGTTCACCGGCGCCGGATGACCTTGACGAACTCCTCGCGCTGGTCTGGAAAAAACCCGCGTTTTTTCTCGCGCATCCCAAAGCCATCGCCGCCTTCGGTCGCGAAGCCACGCGACGAGGTGTGCCGCCGCCGACGGTTCATCTTTTCGGAACACCGTTCATTACCTGGCGCGGCGTGCCGCTGATTCCCAGCAACAAACTCGAAGTACAAAACAACGCCACCAACATCCTGCTGCTGCGCGTGGGCGAAGCGGAGCAAGGTGTGGTTGGTCTCCAAAAAACCGGCGTGACCGGGGAAGTCGAACCTGGCCTGTCTGTCCGTTATATGGGGACGAACGAACATTCCATCGCGTCGCATCTGGTCACGCGTTACTTCTCGGCCAGCGTGCTGACCACCGACGCCATTGCCCGTTTGGATCATGTCGTGGTGAACAATTACTATGACTACAGCGCCAAATAAGGAGGCGGGTATTGCCGTTACTGAGCCAGCTGCGGGCGAGCTGGCGCACAGCGACCTCGTCGGCAAACTCGTGGCCGAGGCGTTTTCGAAGTTCAGTCGCGGTGCGCGGCCCGCCGTGCCAACCGAGGTACCAGTGGAAATTCCCGGAGCTTCGGATTTGCCCGCGGTTTCCTCAATGGATGCAGGTTCCGCCGTGCCGCCGGTCCATCCGAACGCGCAACCGGCCGCCCCCAAATTGTCCGAGCCGGAAAAGACCCCGTCGGGCGGTCACGCGCCGGATTCCGGCGACAGCTACGCATTTGGCGAACCGCGCTGCAACGGTGTCTACCGTCCACAGGGCAGCCAGCTTGACACCAAAACGGCGAACGGAAATCCACTGCTCGGTTTCACCGGTGCCGAATCGACAGGCACGCCGGAATATTATTTCCTGCAGGGCAGCCCAGTTTCGGGCAAGTCGCCGGCGTCCTGCCAGTCGTATCCCAAAACCGCCGTGCCCATCCCCAAGTTTGATATCGAAGGCGTACGCCGCGATTTCCCTGCGCTGCACCAGTTGGTCAACGGCAAGCCGCTCATCTGGCTCGACAACGCGGCCACGACGCACAAGCCGCAGGTGGTGATTGATGCGACCTCGCAATTTTACCGCCGCGACAACTCCAACATTCACCGCGCCGCGCACACCCTTGCCGCGCGCTCGACGGAATTGTTTGAAGCCGGCCGCGAAAAGGTTCGGAAATTCCTCGGGGCGACGGACGCAAAGGAGATTGTGTTTCTTCGTGGCACGACCGAGGCCATCAACCTCGTCGCGCAAAGTTACGGCCGCAAAAACATCGGTGCCGGCGATGAAATCATCGTCAGCGAGCTGGAACATCACGCGAACATCGTGCCGTGGCAGTTGCTCGCCGAACAGGTGGGTGCCGCGCTTCGCGTGATTCCGATCAATGACCGGGGTGAATTGATTCTGGATGAATTTGTCAAACTGCTTGGTCCAAAAACGAAATTCGTCTCGGTGGCCCACGTCTCGAACTCGCTCGGCACCGTCAATCCGGTAGAGCAGATCATCGCGCTGGCGCATGCGCGCGGCGTGCCCGTGCTCGTGGACGGCGCGCAATCCACGCCACACCTTCCGGTCAATGTCACCGCCCTCGACGCCGATTTCTATGTTTTTTCCGGCCACAAGGTCTTCGCGCCGACCGGCATCGGCGCGTTGTACGGCAAGGCGCCGTTGCTGGAAGCCATGCCCCCGTGGCAGGGCGGGGGACATATGATCAAGGACGTGCGGTTCGAGAAAACCATTTATCAACATGCGCCGGAAAAGTTCGAGGCCGGTACGCCGGACATCGCCGGGGTGGTGGGCCTGGGCGCGGCGGTTGATTATTTGTTCAAGGTGGGTATCCCCGCGATTGCCGCGTACGAACATGCGCTGCTCGAATACGCGACGCAGGCCCTGGCGACGATTCCCGGCCTGCGGCCCATCGGCACGGCGGCGAGCAAGGCGAGCGTGCTGGCGTTTGTCATTCCCGGCGTGCCAAACGAGAGCGTCGCGCGGCATCTGGACAAGAATGGCATCGCCGTCCGCGCCGGACATCATTGCGCGCTGCCGGCCATCCGCCACTTCGGACTGGAAAGCAGCGTGCGTCCCTCGCTGGCATTTTACAACACGCGTGACGAAGTGGACTCGCTCGTCATCGCATTGCGATCTGTGCGGCGCAGTTGACCGACTCGAAACATGAAAACAATCACGTCGGCCGAACTGCAAAAAATTCTCACGGCTCAACCGTTGTCACCGGTCATTGACGTGCGCACGCCGGTGGAGTTCGCGGAGGTGCACGTTCCGCAGGCGCGCAATGTTCCGCTGGACGAATTGAAACCGGGCGCACTGCCACTTTCGAAAGATCAGCCGGTTTATCTGCTGTGTCGCAGCGGCCAGCGGGCGACGAAGGCGGCAGGAAAGTTCGCGCAGGAAGGCTTCGCCCAGCCGGTCGTCGTCGAAGGCGGCACCCTTGCCTGGATTGAAGCCCATCTGCCTGTGACGCGCGGCCAAACCCGGGTCATCAGCCTGGAACGCCAGGTGCGGATCGTTGCCGGCTCGCTCGTGTTCATCGGTGTAGTGCTCGGCTGGTTTGTGCATCGTGGCTTCTTCGGCCTGTCGGCCTTCGTCGGGGCGGGTCTGGTTTTTGCCGGCATCACGGATTTTTGCGGGATGGGATTGTTGCTCGCCCGGATGCCGTGGAACAAGCGTGTCACTCATTGATTTATGGAAACCTCGTCGTTTGAAAAGGAACAACCCACTCCAATCTCTCCGCGGGAAGCGCGGCGCGATGCGGTTTGGATGGGTGAACTCGTCGAGGAATCCGTGCCGGAACTGCTCCGCTCCTACCAGCGGGCGGGTGGTGCGAACAATCGCAACGCGCATAACATGCCGTCCAAACGCGCCGTCGGCCAGATTTGCGAGGACCTGCTGCAACTCTTGTTCCCCGGTTTTCACGACAGTGATGCGGTGCATGAAGGTTCGCTTGATGAACTGACGGCGGCGCGGTTGGCCGGGGTCATCAAGCGATTGACGGATCAGGTACGCAAGAGCGTCCGCATCGGCAATCCCCACCAACCCACCGGGCGCACGCCGCCGATCATCCGGAAATTTTGCCAGGCCCTGTCTGAAGTGCGTGACCTGCTGCGCACCGACATCGAAGCCGCTTTCGATGGTGATCCCGCCACGTTGCACCGCGAGGAAGTCATCCTTTCGTATCCGTTTATTGAGGCCATCACCATTCAACGGCTGGCCCACCGGCTTTATCACTACGGCGCGCCAGTGGTGCCACGCATGATGACCGAGTGGGCGCACAGCCGCACGGGCATCGACATTCATCCGGGCGCCAGCATTGGCACACATTTCTTCATCGACCACGGTACCGGCGTGGTGATTGGCGAAACATGCAACATCGGCAATCATGTAAAGCTTTATCACGGCGTGACGCTGGGCGCACGGAGCTTTGTCAAAGACGAATCCGGTCACATTGTGAAGGGAGGCAAGCGCCATCCTGACGTCGAGGATCATGTGACGATTTATCCCAATTCGACCATTCTGGGCGGAGAAACGGTCATTGGCGCGAATTCGACGATCGGTGCCAACGTGTTCCTCATGCAGGGTGTACCGCCGGATTCGCTGGTGGTGTACGAGGAGAAGCAACTGGTCATTCGCAACAAGTCGGCGAAGAAGAAGGCGGCCGATTACGATTACGCGATTTGACGCTCGCCTTCGGACGGCGGGGCGCTGCACCTAAAACTGTGGCGCCTCATGTAATCACGGAGTCGAGAGCCATGTCGGGCACACGCCATTCATTCACCTGCACTATCATGAGTCTTTGTCTCAAGACATTCGAATCAGGCCGGTTACGTCAGCTTTCAAAACCAGGAATAGTCCTGAATTCTTTTTAAAAAATAAACTATTGACAATTTTCGCTTTTGATACAGAATAACGACATAACAAGTCGTTAATAAAAACGCCTTTTTGAAGTATTCGATGTTGTTTGCGAGAATAATTGATGGCCGCTGAAACAAAAAGTCGTTTTTATTTGAAGTTAATGACGACACAACAAGTCGCGATTTTGAAATGAAGAAATTATGAGTGCGTCGGAACCGAATGCAGTGCGCCAGGCGGGTGAGCAAGCCGAATGGCTGGAAATTGTGCGGCGACAGGTGGGTTCACTGCGTTACGGCGTGGTGCAAATCGTCGTGCACGATTCGCAGGTCACTCAGATTGAAAAGACCGAGCGGGTGCGGCTGGACAAGGCACCCGCTCAAACCAAAACCGTTTGGGCCGACCGGAAAGCCGGGGCCTGAAAAACAAATGCCTACCGGATCGCCGGAGGCAAAACCAACAACCAACAGAAATAAAGACAACATGAAACTAAATCAGTTGCTTTTAGTGAGTTTTGCCGGGTTGCAATTTATCCTCCCGGCATTGGCTGCCGATGAAACGGCCACTAATTCCACCGGGGCCGCGCAAGCCGAAATCCCCGCCTACACCGCGGGTGGCGGGACTGCCCAATCCGGGGAAGCCGCGGAAATTGAGGCCCTGAAAAAAGAACTCCGGGAACTTGGCCAGCAAGTCCAGACCCTGCAACAACAACGCGACCTGGACCAGCAGACGAACGCCGCGACGGCCACCGGGCAAATCCAGGACCTGGATCAAAAGGTGCGCATTCTCGGGCGCCAGCGCGAACTGGACCAGGAAGCGGCGGTGGCGGCGGCAAAAGCGGCGCCGAAACTGACCGTTGGTTCCAGCGGCTTCACCGCCATGTCGGCAGACTCGAACTTTGTGTTCAGTTTGAAAGGGGTTTTACAGGTGGACAGCCGCACATTTTTCAACGACACCGCCATCAAGAACAACGACGGGTTTCTGTTGCGCCGGGCGCGCCCGATTTTTCAAGGCACGGTGGATCGCGACTTTGATTTCAGGTTCACACCGGATTTTGGTGGTTCGACAGTGCAGATATTCGACGCCTACGGGAATTATCGTTACCAGCCGTGGGCCCAATTGCGGGTGGGCAAATTCAAAACCCCGGAGGGATTGGAACAGTTGCAGGAGGACGTGAACACATCGTTCAACGAACGCTCGCTGGTCACCGACCTCGTGCCGAACCGTGATGTCGGCATCCAGTTGTGGGGCGACATCCATGGTGGAGTGCTGAGTTACGCGGCGGGCATTTTCAATGGTGTGGGTGACGCGCAGAATTCGGCCAACGCAGCGGTTGAAAATGAAGTTGAATTTGCCGGACGCCTGTTCGTGCAACCGTTCAAGAATTCGGACCTCGCGCCCTTGCAGGGTCTGGGCCTGGGCGTTGCCGGCACTTCGCAAAATGGCACCTCCAACCCGAGGGACCTGCCCTCAACCACCGGCGGCACATTGCCCGGATACGCCACCGACGGACAGCAGCAATTCTTCGCTTACAATCCCTCCAACGGGGTGGTGGCGGCAAGCGGTGAACATTGGCGGCTTTCGCCACAAGCCTATTATTATTACGGGCCGCTCAGTTTGTTGGGTGAATATGCCATTTCCGATCAAGAGGTTCGCAGCACCTTCAATGGTGCCCGCGCTGATTTGCACAACACCGCCTGGGAAATTTCGGGCGGCTGGGTGCTGACCGGGGAAAAGGCTTCGTTCGCCGGCATTACTCCGCTGCATCCATTTGATCCACACAACGGCCAGTGGGGGGCGTTGCAGGTGGTTGGGCGCTACGCGGAACTGGACATTGACAATTCCGCCTTCCCCGTGTTCGCTGATCCTGTACGGTCGGCCTCCGCGGCGCAGGCCTGGTCGGCGGGCTTGAACTGGTACCTCAACAAAAACCTCCGGATCAATGCCAGTTTCTCGCACACGACGTTCACCGGCGGCGGTGGCGCGGGTACAGTCGCGCCGGCCATCGTGACGCGCCAGCCGGAAAATGTTTTCTTCACGCGCGTCCAGTTGTCATTCTAACCAAGACAAAAGAAGACGAAACAGAACCAACGAAACATGAAAACATTCTTTAAAATTTTATTGGTTGGCGCGCTGGCCGTGGCGGCGGACGCCAGGGAAATCAAGCTCCTGAACGTTTCCTATGACCCCACGCGCGAGTTGTACCAGGATTATAACGCCGCGTTCGCCAAATATTGGCAGGCGAAGACCGGCAACAACGTGGTGGTCGCGCAATCGCATGGCGGTTCCGGCAAACAGGCCCAGTCCGTCATCAACGGCCTGGAAGCCGACGTCGTCACGCTGGCGCTGGCCTATGACATTGATGCCATCGCCAGACAGGCCCAATTGTTGCCGGCGGACTGGCAGAAGCGCCTGCCGCACAACAGCACGCCCTACACCTCGACCATCGTGTTTCTCGTGCGCAAGGGGAATCCCAAACACATCAAGGATTGGGACGACGTGGTGAGAACCAATGTGGTGGTTGTGACGCCGAATCCGAAGACGTCCGGCGGCGCCCGCTGGAATTACCTCGCCGCGTGGGCTTATGCGCTCGATAAATACGGCCATGACGACGCCAAGGCGCGCGACTTCGTCAAACAACTGTTCAAAAATGTGCCCGTGCTCGATTCCGGCGCGCGGGGTTCGACGACGACGTTTGCCGAACGCGGCATCGGCGATGTGCTGCTGGCGTGGGAGAACGAAGCCTATCTGGCCAGCAAACAATTCGGCGCGGACAAATTCGACATCGTCACCCCGTCGTTGAGCATCCTGGCCGAGCCGCCGGTGGCGGTGGTGGACAAGATGGCCAAAAAACACGGTACGACCGACGTGGCGCAGGCCTACGTGGAATACCTTTATTCGGATGAAGGTCAGGATATTGCCGGCCGGAATTTTTATCGTCCGCGCGACGCCAAGGTTGCGGCCAAATATGCCAGCCAGTTCAGCCCGGTGAAACTCGTCACGGTGGATGAGGTTTTTGGCGGCTGGCAGAAAGCGCAGAAAACCCATTTCGCCGATAACGGTGTCTTTGACCAGATCTTCCAACCATAAAACCGGTCCATGGTTCCTCCGCAACGGGGGCGGCGGCCGGTGAAGGCCGGCCGTCGCCCGCGCAAAAGGAAAACCAGCAACCCCAATCAAAAACGTTATGTCCATCATTGCCGCCCAGTCCAAAATCGCCGCCCAACCGCTGCCGGCGCGCCGGCGTTCCCTCGCCGACCTGCTCGCGCCGCTGGACCAGATCGCCGCCCATTCGCCGAACCTCGTGGTGAACCACGACGCGCATTTTGAAACCGGCGGTGACACTTACACACTGCCGCGCTATCTGTTTGTCGGGCCCAAGGGCGGCGACACCCCGATCCGCGTCGGGATTTTTGCGGGCATTCACGGCGACGAGCCGGAAGGCGTGCGCGCGGTGGTGCAATTGTTAAAATTGCTGGAAACAAAACCGGAGCTGGCCGCCGGCTATTATTTGTCGTTCTATCCGGTCTGCAATCCGACCGGTTACGAGGATGGGACGCGCCATTCGCGCGGTGGCAAGGACCTGAACCGCGAGTTCTGGGGCAATTCCAACGAGCCGGAAGTCCGGCTGTTGCAGGCGGAACTGATTTCGCGTTCGTTCAACGGTATCATTGCGCTACATACCGACGATACCAGCACCGGTTTCTACGGCATCGTGCGCGGGGCGACGCTGACGCAGCATCTCATCGAGCCGGCGCTGCGCGCTGCTGAGCAATTCCTGCCCCGCGACCGGCGCCCGATCATCGACGGTTTCCCGGCGCGCAACGGCGTGATCCGCGACGCCTACCACGGCGTGTTGAGCGCGCCGCCGAAGGTGCGCCCGCGCCCGTTTGAAATCATCCTGGAGGCGCCCCAGGCGGCGCCCGTGTATTTGAAGGAATGCGCCTTTATCGTTGCCCTGAAAACAATTTTGGACGAGTACCGCAAATTCATCGCCTACGCGCCCAACCTGTAAAAGTTTATGAGCCGCATATTCAATGACATCACCGAAACCATTGGCAACACACCGCTCGTGCGGTTGAACCGCACGGCTAAGAAACACGGTGCGGTTGCCGAGGTGTTGCTCAAACTCGAGTTCTTCAACCCGCTCTCCAGCGTCAAGGACCGCATTGGCATCGCCTTGATTGACGACGCCCTGAAGTCGGGAAAAATCAACCCGGACACCGTGCTCATCGAGCCGACCAGCGGCAATACCGGTATTGCGCTGGCGTTTGTGGCGGCGGCCAAGGGATTGAAGCTGATCCTGACCATGCCCGAGACGATGAGCCTGGAACGGCGCAAGCTGCTGAAAATTCTCGGGGCGAAGCTTGTGCTCACCGAGGGCGCCAAGGGCATGAAAGGCGCCATCGCCAAGGCCGAGGAATTGAACAAGGCGATTCCCAACAGCTTCATTCCCCAGCAGTTTTCCAACCCGGCCAACCCGGAAATCCACCGCAAAACCACCGCCGAGGAAATCTGGCGCGACACGGACGGCAAGATGGATTTCGTTGTGGCCGGTGTGGGCACCGGCGGGACCATCACTGGTGTGGCGGAAGTTATCAAGCAACGCAAACCGTCATTCAAGGCCATTGCCGTCGAGCCGGCGAAATCGCCGGTGATTTCCGGCGGCGCGCCCGGCCCGCACAAATTGCAGGGCATCGGCGCGGGTTTCATTCCGGGGAACTTGAACACCAAAATCGTGGATGAAGTCATTCAAGTGACTGAGGAGGATTCCGGCCCGATTTCCAAGGAGGTCAACCGGCTGGATGGCATTCCGGTGGGCATCTCCAGCGGCGCGGCGATCTGGGCGGCCTTGCAAGTGGCCAAACGCCCGGAAAACCAGGGGAAGACCATCGTGGCCATCGTGCCGTCGTCGGCCGAACGTTACCTTTCCGCATGGTTGTTTGCAGACGTGGATGTGAATTCCGACAGCATCGCCGATTTGATTTCCGCCACCGCTTAAAGAATGTCTTTCGTTGTGTTTTGACAACGGCTATACCGTTGACCGACAATTTGCATGGCAAAGACAAAATCCAGCGTGTTGCCGGGTTTCAAGCTGACACTTGGCTACACGCTGCTCTATCTCGGGCTCATCGTCCTGATTCCGCTGGCGTGCACGTTCTGGAAGGCGAGTGCGCTGACATGGGACCAGTTCTGGCATACCGTCACCGCGCCGCGCGTGATGGCGTCGTACCGCCTGAGTTTCGGCGCGTCGCTCCTGGCGGCGTTGATCAATTTGTTCTTCGGCCTGCTCGTCGCCTGGGTGCTGGTGCGCTACCGGTTTTGGGGTAAACGGTTCGTGGATGCGCTGGTGGACCTGCCGTTCGCGCTGCCCACGGCAGTAGCCGGCATCGCGTTGACGGCCATTTACGCGCCGAACGGCTGGATCGGCCAGTACCTCGCGCCGCTCGGCATTAAGGTCGCCTACACCCGGCTCGGCATCCTGGTCGCCCTCACCTTCATCGGGCTGCCGTTCATCGTCCGCACCGTGCAACCGGTGCTGGAGGATTTTGATCTCGAGATTGAAGAATCCGCCGCCAGCCTGGGCGCCAACCGCTGGCAGACCTTCTGGCGGGTGACGCTGCCGATGTTGCGACCGGCGCTATTGACCGGCTTCACGCTCGCGTTCGCCCGCGCGCTCGGCGAATACGGTTCGGTCGTTTTCATTGCCGGCAACATGCCCATGAAGACCGAAATCACGCCGCTGCTCATTATCACCAAGCTCGAGGAATTCGATTATCCCGGTGCCACGGCCATCGCGGTGGTGATGCTCGTGGCCTCCTTCGGGCTGTTGCTCACCATCAATTTCCTCCAATGGTGGACTCATCGCCATCAAACGCCTGTTTGATTTATGATTCCCGCCGCCACCCTCCACACCCCGCGCCGCGCCACCCCGCGCCGCGTGACGGCCGAGCCGCCGTTTGTGCGCTGGCTGCTCATCGGCATCGCGTTGTTGTTTTTGGGCTTGTTTCTGGTGGTGCCGCTGGCGTCGGTTTTTGCGGAGGCGTTCGCCAAGGGTTTAGGTTTTTATCTCCATTCGTTCAATGACCCGAACACTCTGGCCGCCATCAAACTGACGCTGATCGCCGCCGGCATCGCCGTGCCGTTGAATTGTGTTTTTGGCGTGGCCGCAGCGTGGGCGATTGCCAAGTTCGATTTCCGCGGCAAGACCGTGCTCATCTCGCTCATTGACCTGCCGTTCTCGGTTTCGCCGGTTGTTTCCGGAATGATTTACGTGCTGCTCTTCGGCGCGCAAGGACTGGTCGGTCCCTGGTTCATTGCGCACAACCTCCAGATCATTTTTGCTGTGCCGGGTATCGTGTTGGCGACGATTTTTGTGACGTTCCCGTTTGTGGCGCGCGAATTGATCCCCCTCATGCAGGCGCAGGGACGCAACGAGGAGGAGGCCGCCCGTGTGCTCGGCGCCAGCGGCTGGCAGACGTTCTGGCGGGTGACGCTGCCGAACATCAAGTGGGGACTGGTGTACGGCGTCATTCTTTGCAATGCCCGGGCGATGGGCGAGTTTGGCGCGGTGTCGGTCGTGAGTGGCCACATCCGCGGCCAGACAAATACCATTCCGCTCCAGGTCGAAATCCTGTATAATGAATATAATTTCACCGGCGCCTTTGCCGTGGCATCGCTGTTGACGTTCCTGGCGCTCATCACGCTGGCGTTGAAAACCTGGGTGGAACACAAAAATGCCGCGCTGCACGGAACGGGAAGCTGATTTGAACACATGAGTGTCGAAGTCCTCAACGTCACCAAGAAATTCGGCCAGTTCACCGCGCTCGACAACGTGAGCTTGAAGGTCGAATCCGGCGAACTGGTTGCCCTGCTCGGCCCGTCCGGCTCGGGCAAGACCACCCTGCTGCGCGTCATCGCCGGACTGGACTTTCCCGATCCCGGGAATGCGCAGGTGTTGTTTTACGGTGAGGACGTGACCAAAATTCCCGCCAGCCAGCGCAAGGCCGGTTTTGCGTTCCAGCATTATGCGCTGTTTCGCCACATGACGGTCTTTGAAAACATCGCGTTCGGCCTGCGGGTCCGTCCGCGTTCCCTCCGGCCCAACGAGGCCGAGATCCGCGCGCGGGTGGAAAAACTGCTGAAGCTGATCCAGCTGGAGCCGCAAGCCCGGCGCTTTCCCTCGCAACTTTCCGGCGGGCAGCGCCAGCGGGTTTCCCTGGCCCGTGCGCTGGCGGTCGAACCGAAGGTGTTGTTGCTGGACGAGCCGTTTGGCGCGCTCGATGCCAAGGTCCGGAAGGAACTGCGCCGCTGGCTGCGAAAATTGCATGAAGAAATCCACATCACGACGTTGTTTGTGACGCACGACCAGGAGGAGGCGCTGGAAGTAGCCGACCGCGTGGCCATCTTGCGCGCCGGCAGCATCGAGCAAATCGGCACGCCGGAGGAGATTTACGATAACCCGGCCTCGCCCTTCGTCTACGATTTCCTCGGCAACGTGAACCTGTTCAGCGGCCGCGCGCACGACGGCGCGGTGATCATTGGTGACACCGAGTTCGCCGTGCCGGCCACGGCCGGCGAGGCCGACACTCCCGCGGTCGCGTTTGTGCGTCCGCACGACATCCGGATAGCGCGCGAGCCGGCCGGGGCGACATGGCTGGCGGCGCGAGTCATTCGCAGCAATGCCGCCGGTCCGCTGGCCAGCATCGAACTGGAGCGGCTCGACAGCCACGAACAGTTCACGGTGCAGTTGAGCAAGGAACAATTCCAGCAGTTACTCCCCAAAGCCGGCGAAGAAGTGTTCGTGGAATTGCGGAACGTCAAGGTCTTCTCCGACGACTACTCCATTTGAATCAGCTTCGCTTCAGTTTGAGATAAGGTTGACTCGAAGCCGCGGGTTCTTATCGTTGGGCACATGGCCGACAAACATTACCGCAGTTTCATCAAGGCTGTGTCCTGGCGTCTTACCGGCAGCATGGACACGCTGGTTATTTCCTTCCTCGTCACCGGGAGAATCAAATATGCGCTGTCGATCAGCGAGGTGGAATTGTTTACCAAGTTTGGCCTGTATTATCTGCACGAGCGGGTTTGGGAAAACGTCCCGTTGGGCCGGATCCGGGAACCGAAGAAGCCGACGTTTGATATTTGAGCGATGGCTTGCCGGGCACTGCGGCATTCAAAACGCGAATGGGGCGGGTCGCGTAACGGCCCGGATATTTTGAACTCCGCCCAAACTAGAACGTGACGCCAACACCTGCGCTTACCTGGGCTTGCCAGAGCGTGTTGCCACTGAAGCTCGCCACGGTAACCCCGTTGGCGTAGATAAAGCCGCCCTCGGCCTGGGTCACCGTCCAGAAACCAGAAAGATCGGCGCGCAGATAAATGTTCTTCGTGAGAAACGCCTTCACTCCCGCCCCGATACTGAAGCTGAACTTGGTGTCATCGCCGTAGCCGTATGATGAAAAATGAGTGGCGCCGGCGTGTGCCGAGACGTATCCCCGCAAACGCTCGGCTCCGTATTCCGCCACGCCGCCCACCTGGATCACATCGATGGTGATATTCACATTGCCCAGGCCGTTGTTGCCCTGAAAATCCACACTGGTGTCCTGGCGGCTCCAAAGCAGTTCAAACCGCCCGAAGTAGTCCGTCGGAGCATAGTCAAGAAACAATCCGTAAGCCGGCGCATCCTTGAAACTGTATTTCGTGCCCGTGCTGGCATCCTCAACCTCACCGCCAAAGCGGTAGCCATAGAACGGCGAAATCCCAAACTGCGTCGTTTGAGTGAGCGGCTTGGGGAAGCCGCCCCAGTCTGTCTCGAAATCCTCCCCCGATGCCGTCAGCACCAGACTGAAGCCAAACGCAGCCAGAATGAATCGCTTGTGAATAGATACCGTTTGCTTGAGGCCGCTGGTTTTCATGGATGTTCTGGTTGTTATGGTGTTCGCATCTGCTGACTGAGTGTTGAAAGCTCAATACAACCGCGAATTGTCGTCGTTGCCAAGGATGAACTGGGCCACACAATCCGCCGTCCATGTTGCCTGGCCCAATTTCACGCCGAGCCGGAGAAAATTAGTGGTTTTCAGACGCTCACTTTTTGAGTGCACTGACAGAGGACGCTCCGGCAGGGGTGGGGTGGCCGACGGGATTCGAACCCGCAACAACAAGCTCCACAAGCTTGG
>CAYPSF010000096.1:0-16672 GCA_964413165.1 uncultured Bifidobacteriaceae bacterium | reverse complement strand
TGGAGTTCACATCGGCCATGTCAGACGGTTCGGGGAACCTGGTTATTACCTGGACCGGAAACGGTAGTGCCGAAGGCGATATCAATGGGCTCCAAATCCAATCAGTCCCGCCAGCCCCGCTGCTGCCGGTGACTCAAGTTTCCGGCGGGCTTTCCCACACTCTTTTTATCGATTCAGCAGGTAGCCTTTGGGTTATGGGCGGCAATACCTACGGGCAATTGGGCCTCGGCCCCGCCATCACGAATGTCAATGTACCGCAGGCTTTGAACATCGGTGTCAGAACGGTGGCGGCTGGCGGATATCACAGTCTCTTCGTCAAGTCCGGCAACAGTCTTTGGGCCATGGGTGGCAACTTCGATGGCCAATTGGGCGACAAAACCTACAATACTCAATACTTTCCTGAAGAGATCGCGAGCAGCCAGGTCTCCGTCATCGCGGCTGGCGACGCTCACAGCCTGTTTGGGGAATTCCATGAGCCACTGGGTCCAAGTAGCTTCTGGACAATGGGGTGGAATCAATATGGTCAGCTGGGCGACAACACGACGATAACGACCAACGCGCCTCAGGACATCTTGTCCACTCCCTTTTTAAGTAACGCCGCCGTTACCGCAGTTGCTGCGGGAGCCTATCACAGCCTTTTTATCCGACCCGGCGGCAGCCTCTGGGCAATGGGTTATGACTTTTTTGGCCAACTGGGCGATACCAACTCCCAATACTCGACCGGCATAATCCAACAAAAAACGTATCAAGAAATCGTTTCCTCAAATGTTACCGCCATAACGGCCGGACTCAACGCCAGCCTCTTTATCAAATCTGACGGCAGTCTTTGGGGTATGGGCAACAACGGGGCAGGCCAACTTGGGCCCAACGCCGATCCTTTTGCGCAGGATGTTCCCATAGAAATCGTCGCCAGCAATGTCACCGCTGTGGCGGAGGGAAATACCTTCACCCTCTTCATCAAATCCGATGGCAGCCTCTGGGGCATGGGCGAGAACCCTTATGGCCAACTGGGGCTGGGCCCTGCTTATGTCGGCGTACACAACGGCACCCACGTTCCCCTGCAAATCGTCGCCAGCAACGTGGTGGCCGTTGCCACGGGATATGGTCACGGTCTCTTCATCAAGTCGGATGGCAGCCTCTGGGGTATGGGCTACAATGCTGACGGCGAATTAGGCGACGGTACTTACTCGAACCGCTACTACCCTGAGCAAATCGTGCCCCGCCGTCAGCCCATCATCGGCACCGTGAGTTCGGCCGGCAATCATCTCCTCCTCAACGGCAACGGCGGGCAGCCTTACCGGCCCTTCACCACCCTCATGAGTACGGATGCTGGCCTGTCGTTCAGCCAATGGACGCCGATGGCGACTAACGCGTGTGACGCGGACGGCAATTTTTCCGTCACCAACCCAGTCAATCCGCAAGCTTCGCGGCGGTTTTACATTATCCAAATGCAGAATTAGAAATGGAAAATCTCAATGTCAGCCAAAATTTATCAATTTTGGTATTCGTGCAGTTTCTGACCAGAACAGACGCAGGGTCGCGACATTGTCAG
This sequence comes from uncultured Bifidobacteriaceae bacterium, assembly GCA_964413165.1. Classification (GTDB taxonomy): domain Bacteria; phylum Verrucomicrobiota; class Verrucomicrobiia; order Limisphaerales; family UBA11358; genus UBA11358. The sequence goes on along the minus strand of CAYPSF010000096.1, from coordinate 15,120 downwards.
GAAAGATTGGGTGTCATTATTGCATTCGGAGTCTGGCTGCCAGGGGCCGTAGCTCACCTTCTGCACAAATGCACCGACGAGACCCACACGTGAGGGAAATTGGTGCGCATAGCAGGACTTGAACCTGCACACCTTTCGGCACTACCACCTCAAAGTAGCGTGTCTGCCAATTCCACCATATGCGCGCCTGTCCTTATAATAAACCAAGTGCCGGCCTTTGGCGCAAGTTGAATCGAAACCCGGCCGCAAAACGCGGCGTTCCATTTAATTGGGCATGAACCATTGCCAGCCGCGCCAGCGGTCCGGATGCGCCGGGGTGAATCCCTCGTCGCGCTTCACCTTCCCCAGATTCCATTGGAAAAGGATGCCGACGCTGTTTGCGCCGCGCCCGTGCGCCCGCTCGGCATTGACCCCATAGGCGTAGTCGAACATGATTTTTAAACGGTCGGAGGGCGCGCGATACAGGATACCGCCGCCCACGCCGGTGAGCGAGTTGCCGGGCTGCCCGGTGCCGGGCAGATAATCCACGACCGCCGTGGCCATGTTCCCATCCAGGCTCCACCGCTGGCTGCGGTCGAGCGGCAAAAGGTAATTCACGTTGAACAGCACAAACTGGCGGGCGCTGATTTCCTGAAAATAATAGCCGGGCAGAATCAACGGGAATTCCGACACGAGCGGCAGGTACCCCCCCAGCCGGTAGGCACTGAAGCGGTCGGCGTCCACGCTCGTGCCGGCCAGCAGGCGCACGAAGAAATTCTGCTGACTCTTGGGCAGCGTGTACGACAAGGCGGCTTCGGTCCAAAACAAATGCGACTGTTGTTCGGTGGAACGGTCGCCGTTAAAACCATACGGCCCGTAGCTGGTGCGGAACTGGCCCTCGTACCAGACGGACAATTCCATGGCGAGCGCCGGGAACAGCGTCGGCTCGATGCCGCCCCAGCGCAAACCGGTGCGTACGCCGAACTCGCCACGGTCCTCCGGCAATTGAAATGCCGGATCCGTGCTCGACCAGCGGGCGTAGGTGGAATAATGCGCTATGCCGCGCAGAACAAAGTTCAACGGAATCCGGTCGTTGGGATTGAACAAATGGTAGACGCTGGCCGAGATTTCGGCGCCGTGGCCTTCGAAGGACTGGTTGGGATGGTAGGTGCCGGCGTCGATTTCGTTGTAACTGTCGGCGAAACCGCCGCCCGCCAGGCCGAGGCCAAAATCCGTGTTCGGCCCCAGGCCGTGGACAAAGCCGAACTCGGAATCCACATACACCGGCGCCACCGCCAGTCGCAACGTCAGGTTGGTGCGCAGGAAATCCGGCTGGTTGTGATAATAGAACGCATAGCCGGCATAGGGCGCATGCCCCTCGAAAGCCTGGTTGTAACCGAGCTGGATCAGGTCGCGCTTGTTCGGATCAACTTGGGAGAACGCAAGCGCCGGGGCCAACAACACCAGCCATAACAGCGCGCGCCCGAATTGTTTCATTGCTGTTTTCGTAACGGAAAGCCGCGCCGCCAGCAAGCGCGAATCCACTCCTCGCTGGACATGGCGGACACTTTGCGGCTTACTATCGCGAATTTGATTTCGTACTGATGCCATCACTTGACTCTGAATTGCTCGCCAAGGCCAAAGGTCTGGGCTTCTCCGACCAGCAGATTGCCCATTTGACCGGCACCACCGAGGACAAAATCCGCGCCCGGCGGAAAAAGCTCGGCCTCGTGCCCAGCTACCGGCTCGTGGACACCTGCGCCGCCGAGTTCGAGGCCTACACGCCGTACTATTATTCGACCTATGATCGGGGTGACGACGAGGTCAAAAAAACGCCGAAGCAAAAAGTGATGATTCTTGGCGGCGGACCGAACCGCATCGGCCAGGGGATTGAATTCGATTACTGCTGCGTGCACGCGGCATTCGCGCTCAAGGAGGACGGTTTCGAGACCATCATGGTCAATTCGAATCCCGAAACGGTTTCGACCGATTATGACACGAGCGACAAGCTGTTTTTCGAGCCGCTCACGCTGGAGGACGTGCTGCACATTTACGAACGCGAAGGTTGCTGGGGCGCGATCGCGCAGTTCGGCGGCCAGACGCCGCTGAACCTGGCGCTGGGCCTGCAAAAAAACGGCGTCAACATCATCGGCACCTCGCCGCAGAGCATCGAGATGGCCGAAGACCGCAAACTCTTCGCGGCCATGCTCGACCGGTTGAACATCCCGCAGCCGCCCAACGGCATCGCCACCAACGAAACCGAGGCCCTCGCGGTGGCGAAAAAACTCGATTACCCCGTCCTCGTCCGCCCGTCCTTCGTGCTCGGCGGACGCGCGATGCAAATCGTTTATTCCGACGCGGAACTCCAGCATTACATGCGTTTTGCCGTCGAGGCCTCGCCCGAACGGCCGGTGCTGGTAGACAAATTCCTGGAGGACGCGACGGAAGTGGACGTGGATTGCATTGCGGACGTCGGCCGCTTTAAAAATCCAGACGACGGCCACATCGTCATCGGCGGCATGCTGGAGCATATCGAATTCGCCGGGGTTCATTCCGGCGACGCCGCCATGGTGCTGCCGCCGCACACGCTGTCCAAAAAGGTCATCGCCACCATCCGCGAGCACACCCACGCCATGGCGCGCGAGTTGCAGGTCATCGGCCTGATGAACGTGCAATACGCCGTGAAGGACGAAAAGGTTTTCGTGCTCGAAGTCAACCCGCGCGCGTCGCGCACCGTGCCGTTTGTGAGCAAGGCGATCGGGTTCCCGCTCGCCAAGCTCGCCGCCAAGGTCATGGCCGGCAAAACCCTGAAGGACCTCGGCTTCACGAAGGAAATCTGGCCGAAGTACTGGGCGATCAAGGAATCCGTATTTCCGTTCAACCGCTTCCACGGGCAGGACATCCTGCTCTCACCCGAAATGCGCTCGACCGGCGAGGTCATGGGGCTGGACGCCGATCGCGGCACCGCCTACGCCAAGTCGCAGATGGCCGCCGGCTCGCCGCTGCCGCTCGGCGGAAAGATTTTTATCAGCGTCAGCGACGCGCATAAAAAGCAGGTTGTGGCGGTGGCCCGGCAATTTGTCGACCTGGGTTTTGAACTGGTAGCCACGAGCGGCACGGCCGCCGTGCTGGAAAAAGCCGGCTTGCGGGTCCAGCGCACGCTCAAGCTGCTCGAAGGCCGGCCCAACGTCATTGACCTGCTCAAGAACAAAGAAATCCAGCTCGTCATCAACACGCCTTCCGGCGCCACGCCCCGCGCTGACGAGGTGAAAATCCGCACCACCGCCGTTTACACGGGCACGCCCATCATGACGACGTTGAGCGGGGCGAAAGCCGCCGCGAGCGGGATTGCCGCGTTAAAGCAGAACGGGTACGGCGTGAAGACGTTGCAGGAATATCACTGAGGCGTCAGGTCCGCCGGTGATTCCCGGTGAACAAAACTTTCTGGACACGCCAGTGGCTTGTCCTACTTTGGCACCCATGAAATCCGGGGCTGCTCCGTTGTTGTCCTTGCTCAAGCAATATTTCGGCTTCACCTCGTTCCGGCCGTTGCAGGAGGAAATCATCCGCGATGCCCTGGCCGGGCGGGACGTTTTTGCGCTGCTGCCGACCGGCGGCGGCAAGTCCCTTTGTTTTCAACTCCCCGCGCTGGTGAGCGACGGGCTCACGGTCGTCGTGTCGCCGTTGATTGCGCTGATGAAAGACCAGGTGGATGGGCTGCAGGCGGGCGGCGTGCCGGCGACGTTTCTGAATTCCTCGCTGCCGGCGGAGGAGTCGCGCAAGCGTTTGCGGGGCCTGCACAACGGCCAGCATCGTTTGCTTTATGTCGCGCCGGAACGGCTGATGCTTTCGGGCTTCCTGGCGGACCTGCAGCGCTGGAATGTGCGCCTGCTGGCCGTGGATGAGGCGCATTGCATCAGCGAATGGGGACATGATTTTCGCCCGGAATACCGCCAGCTCGCCGGGCTGCGCGACCTCCTGCCCGCGGTTCCCGTAATGGCGCTCACGGCCACCGCCACCGGACGCGTACGGACGGACATCGTCAAACTGCTCAAACTGCGCGAGCCGCGCTGCTATGTCGCCAGCTTCAACCGGCCGAACCTGACTTATCGCGTGCTGCCCAAGAGCAAACCGTATGATCAAACGCTGGAATTTGTCCGCGCGCGACCGAAGGACAGCGGCATCATTTATTGCCAGTCCCGCAAGACGGCGGAAAGCGTGGCGCGGCGGTTGCAGGCGGACAGCGTGGCGGCCCGACCGTACCATGCCGGATTGACACCCCGGGAACGCTCCGAACACCAGGAACTGTTTCTGCGCGATGAAGTGCGTGTGATTTGCGCCACCATCGCCTTTGGCATGGGTATCAACAAGCCCAACGTGCGCTTTGTCATCCACCACGACCTGCCGAAAAATATCGAGGGTTATTACCAGGAGACCGGGCGCGCGGGCCGGGACGGACTGCCGGGCGAATGCGTACTGCTCTTCAGCGCCGGCGACGTGGTGAAGCAAACCCAGTTCATTGATGAAAAGCCGGACCGGCAGGAACAGCAGGTCGCGCGCGAACAGTTGCAACAGATGGTGCATTATGCGGAATGCGCCGGTTGCCGCAGACGTGAATTGCTGGCGTATTTCGGAGAAACGTTTCCCCTTGTCCGTAGCAGCGGACATGAGTCCGCTCAAACTTCTCCTCACGAAATCAAAAGTCAGAGCCGACTTACGTCGGCTGCTGCGGAACAAGAGAACTGCGGCGCGTGCGACAACTGCCTTTCGCCGCGTGCGACCTTCGATGGCACGGTCGCCGCGCAAAAGTTTCTCTCCTGCGTTTACCGCATCCGCGAAAACGCCCGGTTCGGGGTCGGCATGAATCACGTCATCGAGGTCCTGACCGGCGCGGACACGGAAAAGATCCGCAAATGGAACCACGAGCGACTTTCAACCTATGGCATCGGCCGGGAACACAGCCGGTCGGAATGGGCGGCCTTTGGCCGGGAGTTGATCCGGCTGGGCCATTTGCGGCAAACGGCGGAAAAATTCAGCGTGCTCGAACTGACGGACAATGGGCTGGCCGCACTCCGGCAACGCCGGAAAGTGACCCTCACCAAACCCGTCACCGCGCCGGAGACAAAAATTCGCGCGGTCGGTGAGATCGCCTGCGACGAAGTCCTGTTCGACCGGCTGCGGCAGCTGCGGAAAAAACTGGCCGACGAGCGTGATGTCCCGGCCTACATCGTTTTTTCCGATGTGGCCTTGCGCCAGATGGCTCGCCATTGCCCGGCCGGCGAACGCGAATTTGCCCGCATCAGCGGCGTCGGGGAGAAAAAGTTGCGAGAGTTTGGCAGCGTATTTCTCGCCGAAATCGCCGGCCACCTGCAAACCCATCCGCGCCAGATTTTCGCCGACGATTCCTTCGCCGCGCCGGCCCGGCCCGTCCGCAGCGCCCTGGGGGATTCGGCCTGGGACACCTTGCGCCGCTTTCAATCCGGGCAGTCCGTCGAACAAATCGCGCAGGAACGGGATTTGACGGTCGGCACCATCCACGGGCACCTGGTGGAGGCGATCGAGCGCGGCGAAACGGTAGAATTGAAACGCTTCTTCACCGACATGGAGCGGCAGAAGATCGCGTTGGCGTTCGAAAGAAACGGGGCGGGTAATCTCGTGGCCGTGTTTGAATCGCTGGGCGGCGCCTGTGATTTTGACCGGCTCAGGATTTTCCGCGCGGCCCTGAGTTCAAAGCGGCGGTTGCCGGCTTGAATCGGCCGTGGCGTCCACGTCCTTGATCGATTTCGCCGGCGAGGACGAGGGTTCCATCGTACGCAGCACCCGATACGAGTGCGTCCAGGGATCAATCCGACAGACGGCGCGGTAATCGCAAAATTCGCATGGCGTCTCGCGGCCTTTGCGGTACGGGTCCACCCGGGCCGCACCGGAAAAAATTGCCCGGCCCATTTCCCGCAACTGCGTCTCAACGCGGTAAAGTAACGTTTCGAATTCCACCCGGGGCAGCGCTTCCACGGAACCCGCCCGCAGCTTCCCATCCTGGTTCAACCGGTAATTGAACTGGTCCGCGGCCCTCACGCGGTCGAGCCGGGACAAGGCATCGGCAGCGAAACGCCCGGTGTGGCGATACGCGTGTTTGCGCGCGGTGTCGATGTCCGCCAGCACCTCGTCGCGCGTCCGGCCACGCTCATACTGCCCGCGCAGGTTCACGTAAAAGACACCCACGGGAGTTACGTCCGGCACCCCCAACCAGGCGCGGGGATCCGGCCATTGGCGTATGGCCGCCAGATACGCCAGCAATTGCAGTTGAACGCCATGTTCGACCAGGATTTTGTCGAGCTTCCGCCGGCCGGATTTGTAGTCCATCACCACGCACCAGGCCCGGTCGCCGGTCTCGCGCCACAAGTCAATGCGGTCGATCCGGCCCCGGAGCGCCAGGCGGCGGCCCCGGCCCAGATCCATTTCCCACGCCGGCGCGCCGCCGGCGCCGAAACCGAATTCGAATTCGGCGGCGGCCGGATCGAATTCGTATTGCCCGCGCATCCACGTCACCAGCGTTTCAATGAAATCCTGCACTGATTCCGTCAACCGGCGCGCGGTGAAGCGGCTGGCCTCGTCCGTGTGCATCAGGCCATCGCGGTAGTTCACCGCCAGCGTGGCGGCGATCCGGCCCACCCGGTCACGCGCGTTCGCCGGCACCAGGTCGCGCCAGCGTTTGTTTTCCCCTTTCAATTGCTCGTGGAACATTTTCAGGATTTCATGCTGGAAACTGCCCTGTTCGCGCGCGTCCAGTTCAAATACCTTCCGTTCCTCCGCCCGGAGACCGGAATGGACGAAAAACCGGAAGGGACACTCGGCGAATCTTTCCAGCCGGCTCACCGAGGAAGACAGGGTCGGGCCAAAAAGTTCTTCCGCGAGCGCAGGCGACAAACCTTCCGCCGGGTCCGGTTCGCGCAGGGCGGCCAATGTTTCCGCCAGCGATTTCAGCGCGGGCAACGCCAGCAGGTCCCGCCAATTGTCATCCGTGGCCGCCGATGCCTGCCGGGTCGTGGTCCGGGGCTGAAGACCGGGGAGGAAGCCCTGACTTGCTTTTGATTTGAGCCTCGTCACCCCGGCGGCCACGAAATTTTGAATTTCGACGAGCGGAGCGATGAGTTCGTTGGCGTGTTCGGCTTCATCCGGTTTCACGTTTCCGTTGAATTCTTCAATTTCGAGCCCGGGGAAAATCCGGCGCAAATGCGCGATGAACGGCGATGGATTCAGGGCCTTGCCGTCGGCATCGTGCCGGGAAAAAGTCACGACGAGTTTTTCACTGGCACGCGTGCAGGCGATGTACCCGAGATAGCGTTCGCGCGCCAGGCGCTCGCGCAGGCCGGGACCGGCGGTGAAGGCGCCCGGGCCCAGCTCATCCTGGTCGGCATCCGTCAGAATCGGCGGCGGAGCAGGCGCGGCCGGAAAGACCGATTCATTGAGGCCGAGCACCAGCACCAGTTTCAGGTCGGGATTGCGTGCCCGGTCAATGGCGCCGATGAGCACCTGATCGAGCGCCGGCGGGATGACGCCGACGGTCAGGTTGGCCAGGCCCGCTTCCAAAACCGGCAACCATTCGCGCACGGGCAGTGCCTCGTCCGCAAACGCCAGCGCCACATCGTCCAGCCAGGCGTTCATCTGTCCCCAAACGGTCGAATGGATGGTCGATTGCTCCCGCATTGCGGGACCGGTTGCCGATTTTTCCGGATCGGCCAGGCTCCAGTGTTCCAGGGTTTGTTCGACTTTCATCTCGGCCCATAATTCGCGCAGGGCATCCGCCAGTTGAGAGCCTGTCGGCTTATTTTTCCAGCGCGCGAGTTGCGCGGCGAAATTTTCAAACGGGGGCAGGATGTCCTGGCGCAGCCGTTCGAGGAATGCGGCCGCCGCGGGATCGTCATCCATTTGCAGCGGCTCCCGCCATCGGGCACCACGCCAGCCGCGGGCCAGCGCTTCATTTTCGAGCCGGTCAATCCCGGTTTCGTCCGCGGAGGAAAAACCGGCCTTGAGTGCGGCAAACCAGTCATCCGGCGCCCAGTCGAAAGCGACCGTGCGGAGCGCATTGCGGGTCAGTTCGGCCAGCGGGTGGTGGGCCACCGATTCGCGCCGGTCAAGAAAGCAAGGAATCCCGTAGCGGCGAAACCCGCGGGCCAGCGGCCGGTGATAACCGTCCAGATTCCGCACCAGCACGGCCGCATCGCGAAACCGCCCGCCGCCCCGGACGAATTTCAGGATTTCGCGCGCCGCCAGGGCCACCTCCGCTTCGGCCTGGGCGCAGGCGACCACGCGGACGGAATTCTGCGTTTTGAGCTTTGGGCTTTGAGTCGGCTCCGACCAGCTCTGCTCCAGATGTAACAAGGCCGGATTCCTGGCAAACCGGCTTTCCCGGGGGTGGCGTTCGAGCGTTTCGACGCTGATCCGGCCGCCCGGCAAATGGCTGATGCGCTGGCGGCACTGCTCGAAGGTTTTGCCGATGGCCGACCAGATGGATAACCAGGAAGTTCCGGCTTCGGGTTCGCTTTCGAGACAGAACGCCAATGTCGCGCGGCCGCAATACGGCAGCAAGGCGGCGAGCAAATCCAGCTCCTGCGGCGTCATTTCGGCAAAACCGTCGAGCCACAAGCCGGCGATTTGCAGCGCAGATGGCAAAGCCTCCAGCCGGCCGGCTGCCTTGGGACTTTGGGCCGCGGCCTTCAGACTTTCCGTCGCCGCCGCCAGGAGGCGGTTTCCGTCCTGCAATTCGTGTTCCGCGAGCCAGTTCGTGTAGGCCTCGAGCAGGAGGGCGAGATCGTGGAGCTTATGCTGCAACTCGCGGCGCAGGCCGGTGCGCCGGGCCAGGGCCCCGAGTCGGTCGGGCGTGAATTGATGTTGTTGGAGTTCCCCGAGCAGCTGGCCCAGTTGGCCGGCAAAGCCGGGACGGCGCGCGCTGGAACGAAACAGCTTCAGTTCACCCTCGTGTCGCAGCAGCAACGCCCGCAGCACCATCAGGCGGCCGGCCTCGGCGAGCAATCCCGCCGGCGGCGGCACGGCCAGCGCAGCGAGGACAAACCGGGCAAGTCGTTCGAACGAAAAAATGTTCAGGCGCGTGTAGCCGGGCAGCCCGGCCTCCGCCAGTAACTGGCGTTCGAGTTGAAACGTCGCTTGCTTGGGAGCCAGCAGGATTAGCGGCCCGCCTTCGCGTTGCTCCGGCGCGGCAAGCGGGCTTTGGGCACCCTCCCGCAAAGCGGCACGGATTTCGGCCAGGCAGCGAAAGGTCTTGCCGCTGCCGGCCGGACCGAGGAGAAAGCGCGTCTGCACGCGCTTCTTTTCGCGCAAACCCGCCCAATCGCAAAGCAATTTATTGCCAAATTTTGGCAAAGGCGGGTTGGTCGGCGGCCGCGTTTTTTGTTTCCTTTCAAAAAAGTCACTTTATTATTCCAACCGGCCGGGGAAATCCTGGCGGTTGGAATAGATGATTAAAATTGAAACCTTATGCCACTGACACATACCAAAGAGCTGTTTGCCAAGGCGTTGAAGGGTAAATATGCGCTCGGCGCATTCAACGTCAACAACATGGAACTGTTGCAGGCCATCATTGAGGCGTGCGAAGAGGAAAAAGCGCCGGTGATGCTCCAGATTTCCAAGGGCGCCCGCCAATACGCCAATCCAGTTTATCTCAAAAAATTGATCGAGGCCGCCGTCACCCTGTCCACCATCCCCATCGCGGTTCACCTCGACCACGGCGACTCGTTTGATCTGTGCAAGGAATGCATTGACGAAGGTTTCACCAGCGTGATGATTGACGCCAGCCACGAGCCGTTTGAGAAAAACGTCGAAATCACCCGCAAAGTCGTGGAATACGCCCACAAGCATAATTGCGTGGTCGAATCCGAACTCGGCCACCTCGTCGGGGCGCAATTCGACGAAGGCGAAGAGGGGGGCGCCCATTCCACCAGCGGCCATTACACGGAACCGGATGAAGCCGTGAAATTTGTTCGGGAATCCGGTTGCGACTCGTTGGCCGTGGCCATTGGCAATTCGCACGGCGCATACAAATTCAAGGGCGAGCAGCATCTGGATCTCGAACGGCTCAAGCTCATCAAAAAAGCGCTGTTGGACGCCGGCATGGGCGATTATCCCCTGGTACTGCACGGCGCCTCAAGCGTGCCGAAGGAACTGGCCGAGGAAATCAATAAATATGGCGGTAAAATGGGCACCGACACCGCCGGGGTGCCGGAAGCGGACATCGAAGTCGCGCGCCGCACCGGCTGCACCAAGGTGAATATTGACACTGACCTGCGCCTGGCCATGACCGCCGCCATCCGTAAAGTCTTCGCCGAAAATCCGAAGGAATTCGATCCCCGCAAATTCCTCGGCCCCGCCCGCAAAAAAGTGAAGGAGCTCGTCCGCCATAAAATCAAAGACGTGCTTTGCTGCGCCGGTCATGCATTTGACTAAACTCAACTCAAATTTTCCGTCACCACCCCAAGCCAAACGGCTTGGGGTTTTTTGTCTTTGGATCCAGAGCCGATGCGAGTGCAATTACGGCACAAACTCAGCTCGCACGACACACGACCTGAGCCATTTTGACCCTCGATTGCCCATCAAATTATCGACCGGATGAATTATAAATTATTGGTTTAAAGCACTTTAACAGTTTTTCGATGACTTGGCATTTTTGAAGCTGAAGGGACTTGAACAATTAACAAAAGGATAATTATATGAATTTGATACGATATCAAAGGCCTGATCTGGCTTGGGCGGGTTTTGGCCGGCTGTCGAGTTTGCGCGATGAACTGGACCGGCTGTTTGAATCGCCCTGGACGGAACTGGCCCGCACTCCACAACTGTTGAGCGGCTGGACCCCGGCACTCGACGTTCATGAGGACAAGGACAGCTTTGTGGTCCGAGCTGAGCTGCCCGGCATGAAGCGGGAGGAAATTGACGTTTCGTTGCACGACGGCGCATTGAGCATCTCCGGCGAGCGCCAGGCGGTAAAGAAACACGAGGAAGCTGAGGTTTACCGGACCGAACGTTTCTTTGGCAAATTCCTGCGCACGGTGACATTGCCTGCGCCGGTGGCGGCGGAAAAGGTCAAAGCTCAATACCAGAACGGCGTTCTGACCGTCACACTCCCGAAAACCGAGGCGGCGAAACCGAAACAAATTGACGTGAACGTGAATTAAACGGCCGGGGTGCGATGTTCCCATCGCCCCCCGACCCACATTCCAACCAAAGGAAAAAATCATGAAAGCAACGATAGCAGCAGAACCAAAACCGGCCGTTGAACGGACGCGGCCCCAGGAATTCGCGGCGCCGATGGTGAACATCTTTGAAACCCCGGACGGTTACGCCCTGGAGGCGGAAATGCCGGGCGTGAACAAGGCCGGCCTGGAAATCACGCTGGAAGGCAACGAAATCACCATCGTAGGACGGCGCGCGGCAGAACCGGAGAACGGCGAGTTGTTGTTTCGCGAACGTTCCGTGGCGGATTACCGGCGCGTATTTGAACTCGACCCGGCAATTGATACGGACAAAATCTCGGCCAAGATAGACCAGGGACTGCTGACGCTCACCCTGCCGAGATCCGAGCAGGTCAAGCCGCGTAAAATTACCATCAGCGAGTGATTGTCGGCGCGACGAAATGGGCAAACCAGGCACAGCGGGCTCCGATGTCCCGCCGTGCCTGGCTATCGCCGGAAATCATCTTTTAATCGCGGCCCGGTTGGTGGATGCCGGATACGTTTTAGGCGGGTTGGCCTTGAGTTGCGCCGCCTGGAGTTCTTCCGGGCCTAAATTCAGATTGGTCGAGAGCAGGGTGTAGTTGAGTTTCCGGGGGGCCAGCGTGTACATGTCCCCAGTGGCCGGATCCACAATCAGAAAGCCAATCAATCCTCCGAAAACGAGGTTCCCAAAATACCACCCATCCAACGTGGATTGAACATACATTTCGCCCGAATAATAACCCGGCGCTTCAAAAATCAATTTGTATTTTTCCCCGGTGAAATAGCCGTGGTTTCGTTTGAGTCCCGCCTCGGCGGGCGTGATTCCGGAACCGACCCGCTTATCCCTGGAGTCATAGACGACAAAACTTGCTCCGGAAGGGTTCGAGTCAATGCGAATGGTTTTATCACCTCCATCCACAATTGAAGCACAACCCGTAACCAGAATGCACATCAACGCCAATGTCGAAGCCCAAAGGATTCTTTTCATAGGATGAACTTCCCGATGGTCTAAATATGGGATGGGTGGAGATGCTAATCAGCCCTGGAATCGAGTCAAGCGGCAAACTTTCCGGAGCGGGCGGGTGAGATGGACTGGAACCCGCCGGGGAGTCCCATGAATTCGGCGGGTGGGACGACTACACACGATTTTAAGTCGCCCGCACCCGCCAAGGCGCCCGGTTCTCATCGGGCAGGGTCAACCTAATCCCTGGCGGCGACTTGGCAAGTGATTTTGGAAAAATAATTTCCATCTTCGGGATTGGGTTCGTGTCTTTTTTCCAACATCTTTACCCCCGGTCCGGATCATCCGGACCACTGAATATGTGGATCAACGGCTGGAAGCTGGCGCTCGCAGGGTTGTTGCTGTGCGTGGGTTCCTGCCTGGCCCCGTGGCCGGCGGGTGCCGCGAGCCCGTCCGGTTCCCCGTTCATTGTGGATGTCTGGACCAGCAAAGAAGGGCTGCCGGAAAACGCCGTCATTTCCGCGATTCAGACCCGGGACGGCTACCTGTGGCTTGGAACCCTAAACGGCCTGGCGCGTTTTGACGGCAAACAATTCACCGTTTTCAACGAATTCAACACCCCCGGGCTGAACAGTGACAAGATTGTGTTTTTGTTTGAAGACCGCCGGACGAACCTTTGGATCGGGACAGAAACGGCCGGGGTGGCGCTGGTGCAGGACGGCAAAGTCAAAAGTTTTGACCTCGGGCGCCCGGGTCAGGAAGGCAAATTGACCTCCGCCTGCGAAGACGCCTCCGGCACCGTATGGTTTTACACGGCGGATTCGCATCTGGCTCGTTATCAAAAGGAGAAAATGGAGACGTTGAGCTTTAATTTTCCCACCCCCCCGATTTGCCGGATGATTGCGGCGGAAAAATCCGGCGCGCTGTGGATCGCGGACGTCGGCGGCATGTTTTCCCTCCGCCCGGAGAATTTCAATCCCCAGGCGATTGTCGTGGACCAATCGGTGCCGGCCGAAAGGCTGGATTTCATTCTGGCCGGCCGAAACGGCGGGCTGTGGCGGTTGATGAACGGTCGGGTCCAAAAATGGCAGTCCGGCGGGCTGGAAAAAGATTTCGGCGCCTACCCGTGGGGCAGCTCCGTCATCAAAGCCGCCTGCGAAGACCCGGACGGAAACCTGATTGTGGGCACGCATGGCGCGGGCGTTTTCTGGTATGGGCCCGATGGCAGCTATCAACAGGTTTCCAAGGAGCAGGGGATGTCGTCCGCCTTTGTCCTCTCGCTCTGCCTGGATCAGCAGGGAAATCTTTGGGTCGGGACGGATGGCAAAGGCCTGAACCGGATCAAGCGGAAGATCTTCACTCCTCCCGCGAAGCTCCATCCGTGGGCGGCGCAATCCCTGTCCCGGGATGCGCAGCGTGGTTTGTGGGCGGCGTTTAATGCCCAGGGTGTGACTTATTGGACGACCAATCGGGCGCAGGATTTCGGCGTCGGACGGGGTTCGAATGCCTGGACGGTCCTGGTAGATCACAGCCAACAAGTCTGGGCCGGCACCCGGGGGGAAGGGCTTTTCCGGTTTCAAACCAATCATTTTGAACCGGCCGCCGGCGCTGAAATTCCCGGACGACAAATCTTTGCCCTGTTTGAAGATCACCTGGGACAATTGTGGGCGGGCACCCGGAATGGCCTGGCGTGCTGGAACGGACAGGGGTGGAAGCTCTATACCACCCGCGATGGCCTCGCGGAAAATATCGTACGCGCCATTGCGGAGGACGCCGCAGGAAATCTCTGGATCGGCACGGAGAACCGCGGGTTGGACTTTTTCGCGGCCGGAAAATTTCTTCCCTATCCGGCAATGGAAAACGGACTGCCTGGCAACGATATCTCCTGTCTTTACCTGGACCCGGCGGGCGTCCTGTGGGTGGGCACCGCCGGTCATGGCCTCGCCCGTTTTCACCAGGGAAAGTGGACCGGCTATTCCACGGACGACGGCCTGGCCAGCAACAGCATTGATTACCTCATCGAAGACGACCAGGGTTATTTGTGGATCGGCTCCAACGCGGGCCTGATGCGAATAAAAAAGGATTTGCTCAACCGTTTTGTTCCCGGGAGGGGAAATCTGGTTTCCTGCCGGACCTATGTTGAAACCGACGGATTGCCAACGCGCGAATGTTCGGCCGGGTCACAGCCGGCCGCCTGTCGCACCCCGGAGGGCCGGCTATGGTTTCCCACCACCGAGGGCGTGGTGTGGGTGAACCTCGCGGACATCAAAACCAACCAACAACCGCCGCTGGTCATGATCGAATCCGTGCGCATTGACGGACAGGAACAAAAAACCAATCGTTTCAGCTCGGTCTGGCAGCCATCGGTCACGGTTCCACCCGGTCACGAACAATTGGAAATTCACTATACGGGCTTGAATTTCTCCGCTCCCGGAGAGGTGCGCTACAAATATCGTCTGGAGGGCCACGAAACCGCCTGGACGGAAGCCGGCGATACTCGCGTGGCTTATTATCCCAATATGCCACCGGGAAATTACCGTTTTCACGTCATCGCCGGCAATGAAGACGGTGTTTGGAATGAAACCGGCGGCACGCTGGCCGTGAAGGTGCAGCCTCAATTCTGGCAGACCTGGTGGTTCAGCCTCGCCGTGATCCTGTGCCTGGGGGGAATTGTCGTCGCCGTAGTACGTTATTTTTCCACCCAAAAACTGCGGCGCGAGCTGCAGTTGCACAAACAACAGGAGGCGCTGGAACAGGAACGCTCCCGCATCGCCCGCGACCTGCACGATCAACTCGGGGCAAACCTCACGCAGGTGGCGCTGTTGGGTGAAATGGCGGAAACCGACAAACATCTGCCGGCGGAGGTCGAATCCCACGCCCAGCAGATCTCCCAGACCGCGCGCGAAACGACCCGTTCCCTCGACGAAATTGTCTGGGCCGTCAATCCTTCCA
>CAYPSF010000095.1:0-16690 GCA_964413165.1 uncultured Bifidobacteriaceae bacterium | reverse complement strand
TCCCCCTGCGAATCCATTTTCATCATGGGCGTGTTCGAACTCATCAAGTGTTGCAAATGCCCCTGGTGCGTTTTCGTGTCCGCATCCACATACATCGTCCGAAACTTGAGGCACATGAACCGCCGGCCCATATGGCCGACGCGTTCCTGCATGAATAAAACCGGGCCGGGAGAACCCATTCGAATCAACAAGGCGATGAACAACGCCAGTGGAATCAGGAACGGCAGGGCCAGCAAGATGAGCAGAACATCCAGCGCACGCTTCCAGTAAAATTCCTGATCAGCCCCGGGTGAAAGAGAAGACTTTAACTCACGCGCTTCGATTGAAAAATCCATAGACAAAAACTTGAGACAAACTTAAAACAACAAAAATCCAGACAATTTATTTTAAAGCAAAGCTCCGCACTTGTTCGTTGGAAATCATTCCAGCCAACTTTGCCTTATCCCTAACTTCCATGTATCTTAGTTTCCACGGTCGGGAAACTTTTTCGCCGCAACTTCAACCCACAGCTGCAGCATTTTGCACCCAGGGCGCCGCCAACATTGGAACCAAAGCCGCCACCTCATTTCCTTCAATAACGACTGAGTTTTCATCAAGTTCCGCCGGAGTGGGACGCCCCAAAACATCAAGCAACACCTGAACCCGTTTTCTCGCCGGCATCACCCGCAAAACAAATGCCCGCATGCCGCGAAAAGCTCCTTCGGCTACAACCACCTCATCCCCGGGCGAAAGCCGGTCTTCAACAGTGATCGTCTCCTCTCCCTCAAAACATTCCTTCAATTCTTCAATAACCGTATCCGCTATCTTCGGTATCCGGTGGGCAAAATGCACAATCGTGCTGATCCCGCTTGTCCGTTTTATTTCGCCCAGTTTTTCGTCAATCAAACAACGGACAAAGATGTAACATGGAAAAAGGGGCTCACTCACCCGCATCACGCCCCGTTTGGTTGCCCGCTCAATCCGTAACCGGGGGTGAAACACCTCCAGATTCAAATTCTTTCTCAGATTCGCCGCTGCGATGTGCTCATGCTTGGGCTTCGTACGAGCACAATACCAAGCTGGGGATTCAATTTTCATCTCGGATTTAAAAAACATTAAACAAACACATCACGGCATCTATTTATTCCTTTGCTCTCAAAACTTTACTTATCCCCTTCTGACGGGTTGCATACTGTCATAAAACATTTCCAAGAGCCTGAGTATTTTTTAACCTCCATCGCCCCCCATGCTCTAACTTCACGGGCTTTATTATAAAATCCCGCCAGAAAGATGCAAACTATTTCTTATTTTGTATATCAACCTTATAATCAATGCGTTATAATAAAAAACGACAAGGTGAGCACAATTATTCGGATGAAAAAAAGCCAAAAACTGACAAAAAATAGGACAGAATCTGCAAAGCTGTTGGGAGAGTAAACCTATCGGGGAAGAACCGGAAGACCCAGTTCCTGAAGAAACGACCCAGCAAATCCTAATTACAAAAACACGGACAATAATCCTGAATTACCAAGTGCCTGGCCATTTATCTTGCGTTTGTTTGACGCCGAAATGGAACCCGCCTTCGTCCTGATAACCCAAGGGAACATGCTTTGCAATTATGCTACTTAACTTTGCGATGACAGCCACAAAAAGCATATTCAACGCAAATGTATGCAACCATGATGTTCTGTGCATGCCCTTCCGTCAGCATTCATAGTGCCAGCATGATTTCAATGCTCTATCGGAACTGATCTGCATGGAACCGTCTAACTCCTGTGCAGGCAGTGTACCATTTTGAGTCAGTGCTGAATTTCGCAACTTAATTTGAGGGGCAATTTAATCGCTTGAAGCCAAAATGTTTCTACCGAGCTGCAGCCGGGTCAACGTCAAAATCAGCCATCAATCCCGCTCGATATTGCATCTTGCATGAAGAATGGTGCCTAGGGGCTCTCCGATTTCTTCAATTCCCGCGAGGTGGCCAGCGCAATGACTCGCCCTTCCCGGCCAACGGCACAGTAAAAATGATAGACCACGTCCTTGTATTTCAGCACCCATGGTTTGTGTGCGTAGGTCTGATCATACGGCTCGCTCGGCTCGATAAGATGGGAGCCGGTCCATTTGGTCCAATGCACCAAATCATGGGAACAGGCAAAGGTGTCAAAGGCTTTCGGTTGCCAGCCCGCGCCAAAATAAAACATCACCCAGACATCGCCGATTTTGACAATTTGCGGGTCGCCGCTGATGCCATTTGTTTTGGCTTCCCCATTCGCGACCACTGGGTTGGCTCCGTACCGGTTCCAATGAACCATATCGCGGGACACGGCCATGCCGATACGCTCATAGCCATTCTTTACTTTCGCGTTATAAAACATCACGAAGGGGAAACCCAGCGATTCAGACGAGTCGTGGATGATGGAGCTTTTGTAGAGTGTCTTTTTCTCGAATTCCCTTATGTCCGGCTGGTCATGAGCCAACACCGGATTCTCTTTTAGCCGGGTCCATTCCTCTGCCTTCACCGGTTGGCCGGTCCAGGCCAATCCGATGGACAGCGGATCGGTTTCATAGCCGTGCTTTGCCCCGCCGATATAGGACAGCCAGTATTTGCCGTCGAATGTCTGGAGTTCATGGGTGCCGTCCCAACGATAATCCCCCAGGGCGATCCCCCCGTCGGCCTGCCAGGCGTCCCAGCCGCTTTCGCTGAAGGAAAGAATTTTCCCGAGCTTTTCCCAGTGTAACAAATCATCGCTGCGGGCAAGAAAGGTCTGGTAACCGACCTTGTTCGTGATGGCCACATACATCATGTACCAATGCCCATCGCTCCGGAAAATACTGGGGCAGTCGACCAATTCATTCGTGCTTTCCCCTTTGAGAACCACACCGTATTTGAACGGGGTTTTCACCTGTTCAAAAATCCGTTGCATCGCATTTGTATCCACTACCGGACCCTCCGGCCGGGCAGGAATAATGGTGCGGACCCCATTGGTTTCAGCCGCCAAAGCGGACAACTCCAAATAACCAGTGAGGCCCATCAGGCAGCAAAACAACCGCGTAAATTTGCATATGCTCATAAAGGAGGTATGATCCCGGCCACGGACGACGTGCACGCAACCGTCCAGACGTGCTTGAGCCCTTTGGACTGCAGCCGGCAGGCGTCCAGTCCGAAGCCGAACAGCCCAACCCTGAGTGGTCTTCTGGTTTTGGTTTGCATTTGGCGCGGGGAAATGAGTTGTCATGGTTTAGCAAACCGGGCGCGCCATCGGCAATGTTTGAAATGAAAAACTTGACGCCGGCGTGCGCTTCCAATAATTGCAACCCCATCAGCAACCCATCAAACATGCAATTAACCCACAGACCTGAGTCGATGGGTCTGAAATCCTTGGAAAGCACGTTTGAATTTTCAGTGTGTCCCCAAATACCATGAACACAAATCAGAAAAGCCTTTTCGTGATGCCGGACGGCAAGAAACTGACAGTCACGTTCTTCCTGGTCGCGTCGCTCTTCCTCCTGTGGGGATTCTGCAACGGGATGATTGATACGATGGACAAGCATTTCCAGGACAAGCTGCACCTGACCAAGGCGCAGTCCGCCTGGGTACAGTTCGCCCATTACATGGGCTATGCCTTGATGGCGTTGCCCGCAGGACTACTCACGCGGCGGCTGGGTTACAAAGGAGGGATCATTTCCGGGCTGTTTCTGGTCGCGCTCGGCGGGTTCTGGTTCATGCCAGCGACACACATCTCCCAATTTTGGGCCTTCCTCATGGGCGTCTGGGTAATCGCGATGGGTCTTACCATACTCGAAACCGTGGCCAACCCTTACACCACCGTGCTCGGCCCGAAGGAATACGCGCCCACGCGCATCAATCTTGCCCAATCTTTCAACGGGGTTGGCTGGATGCTCGGCCCTTATATCGGCGGGAAGTATTTCTATTCCGAAGGGGGTGTTGAGGTGGCGCACGGGCAGCTTTACATCCCTTATGTTGGCGTGGGTGTCATCGTGCTCGTTCTGGCAGGGTTGTTTTTCCTGGCGCAAGTACCCGACATCAAGGTGGAGGATGAGTACCACACCGACGAGTCGGATACGCCGGCAGCGCAATGCAAGCCGAGCCATCCCTCAATGATTTTCCTTTTCATGTTCCTGAATGTGGCAGCGTTGGGGCTTTCAATCTATCTTGTATGCAATACGATTTTGCCATTAATTGGGGTCAGCGCCCGGCCGATTTTCTACCTCACTTGGGCGATTGTCGTTGGAGTGTTGCTCACCGCCCCGAAACTTTATTCGACGGCAAAGAAAGTTACCGAACATAGTATCTGGGCGCATCCACATTTCGCCGGAGCGACACTGGCGCAGTTTCTCTATGTCGCGGCGCAGGCCGGCATCTTCAGTTTCTTCATCAACTACGTTATCTCTGAAATGCCGCCGGTTTCGGAATCCGTGGCTCACATGTGGCCGATCAGCGGTCACGCCACCCACGACGGCGGCGTCTGGCGAGTCGCCGAACAGGGTGCCAGCGCGTTACAGGGTTTCGTGGCCTTCGGTTGCTTCACCCTGGGCCGTTTTATCGGCTCGGCATTGCTTAAACGATTCCCGGCGCACAAACTGCTCGGCACCTATTGTGTCATCAACATGTTCCTCTGCGGTGTCGTCATGCTAAAGCTGGGCTGGATTTCGGTCGCGGCCGTCTTTGGCACCTTCTTCTTCATGTCCATCGGCTTCCCGACAATCTTCGCGCTCGGTATCCACGGGCTGGGCTCACAGGCCAAGAAACGAGCTTCGGCGTTCATCGTGATGTCCATCACGGGTGGTGCGCTGATGCCAAAAATCATGGGCCACCTCGGGGATGTTTACAACATGTCCATTGCGTTCCTCATGCCGCTGTGCTGTTTCCTGCTGATGGCGGCTTACAGCTTCTTCTGGAGCAAGCTCAGCCAATCGGAAAGCGCGATCGAGATGAGAGCGGGCGGCGGACATTAAGCACAATATCCAAGTCAGCCCGAAATCAGGATCAGGTTCGCGTATGGAATCGTGTCGCCCGTGCGAATCAAGCCGATGGCCCCCGGCACGCGCTTTTTGAATTCCGCGTGTGGCTCAAATTCCACCGGTATCCCCTGCAAACCCCCGGCGAACTTTCCCCGCACGGTGGTGGTGTTGTTCTTCTGGAACTCTCGCGCCATGTAGGCTTGGGTGGCGTCGAAATTCAACCGGACCGCCGCCAATACCTGCAGTACCGTCGGCACATCGTCCACGAGCGAAAGATCCACCGTCTCAATCTGCGGCCAGAACGGAAAACCGCGATCGGCAATGACCAGCGCGTTGGTATGACGCACCCGGGCCAGCAGGGAAAGGACTTGCGGATGGAGAATGCCGGCCTTGATCATAGCAAACTAGCGTCGAGTCAGTGACACGCCAAGTTTCAAAAGCTTTTGGACATCGCGGTCCGATTTCGCCTCGGCGTAGATTCGCAAAATCGGTTCCGTCCCGGAGCCGCGCAACATGAGCCACGACGAATCCGCCGCGACAAACTTTACGCCATCGAAGGTCTTCATGCCGGCCAGCGGCGAGCGCAGCAGCTTCTCCGGCGGATGGTTTTTCAGGAATTCCATCAGCGATGCCCGTTTTTCCAATGGATAACGAGTGTCAATCCGCCCGTAACGGTGCGGGCCGAACTGTTTCTCCAGCTTCGCCAGCAGACGGTTCACCGGCACCCGCTCAGTCGCCAGCAATTCGAGCAGCATCAAGCCGGCGGCGATGCCGTCGCGCTCGGGAATATGGCCAGGAAAGCCAATGCCGCCGCTTTCTTCCGCGCCCAGTAACACACCGCCTTTCAGCATTTCGGCGCAGATGTATTTGAAGCCGACACCGGTTTCGACCAGTGGCAGCCCATACGCCGCACACATTTTGTCCACCATCGAAGTAGTCGTCAGCGCCTTGACCACCCGTCCCCTGCCCTGGCGGTTGACCACCAGATGATGCAGCAGCAGGCAGATGATCTGGTGCGTGGTCAGATATTTGCCGCGGCCGTCCATGCCGCCCACCCGGTCGGCGTCGCCGTCAGTCACCAGGCAGATGTCATGCGGATGCTTTTTGAGATACGCCTGGCTGCGCGCGTAATTCTGAACAATCGGTTCGGGATTGATACCGCCGAACAGCGGGTCGTGATTGCCGTTCAAAGTGGTCACCTTGCACGTCGTGCCGGCGAGCAGTTGTTCAAAACAACCCGCCCCGACGCCAAACAAGGCATCATGCGCAAAACGAAGTTTTGACTTTGCGATGAGCTTGAAGTCCACCAGCTTTTTGAGCGCGGCGTAATGGGCCGGCCGGACATCGGAAATTTTGATCTGGCCGACTTTGACGGCCTCGGCCAGCGGCTTTGATTTGACCACATTACGGTCCAGAAAACTTTCGACCGCCAGACAGGTTTCGGAATCACTGGAGCCGCCGTAATCCGACTTGAGTTTGAAACCGTTGAAAATCGGTGGATTATGACTGGCGGTAATCATCACGCCACCAATGGCGCGTTGCGCCTTGACGGCAAATGAAACCGACGGGGTCGGACTCGGTTCCGGCGTGAGCACGACCCGAAAGTCATTGCCGGCAAATACTTCCGCGGCAATTTGCGCAAATCGGTCCGATAAAAACCGGCGGTCGTAGCCGACGATGATTTTTCGTTTCGTGCCAGCCACCGGATTTGTGGCCCAATAATCCACGGTCGCCTGCGCGACCCGGGCGACGTTGGCAAAGGTGAAATCCTCCGCGATGACCGCGCGCCAGCCGTCCGTGCCGAATTTGATTTGGGCCATAGCGGGAAAATCAGACTTTTAAATCCGCCAACGCCGGGTCATTGGCGTCGGCGATCTGGCGCATTTTTTTTACGGCGGCGCGCATGTTGCGCTGGCGAAACAAGGAAGTCCCGGCCACGAACGTGTCCGCCCCGACGCGGGCGCATTCGGCGACCGTCTGGAAATTGATGCCCCCGTCCACGCTGATGCGATAGGGCAGTTTCTTTTCGAGCCGCCAGGCCTCGACCTGTTGGATTTTGGGCAGCGTCTCGTGGATAAATTCCTGCCCGCCGAACCCGGGGTTCACGGTCATGACCAGCAGCAAATCAATCTGCTCCAGGTAGGGCTGGACTTCGTTGATATTGGTGGGGGGATTGACGGCCAGGCCGACTTTCTTTCCCAATTGTTTGATCTTCCAGATCAGCGAGGAAACCTGGTCCCCGAGTTCAACGTGGATGATGAGCTCGTCCGCACCGGCCTGGGCAAAGGGTTCCAGCAAAATCTGCGGGCGCGAGCACATCAGGTGAACGTCAAAGAACATTTTGGTCAGCGGCCGGATGGAACGGACGACGCCCGGCCCAAAGGAAATGTTGGGGACAAAATGGCCGTCCATGATGTCCAGGTGCAGCCACTCCGCGCCGGAGCGGTCGGCACGCTCAACTTCCTTGCCGAAGCGGGTGTAATCGGAGGCCAGCAACGAAGGCGCAATAATCATACGCCGAGTTTAAGCGAAGAATGCGGCCAAAGAAAAGTTGGAATTGGGCCGCATCCCACAATCGCCCGGTCAGGCCAGTTTATCGTCCAGGCAGCGCCTCACCGTAATTGCCAGCGCCTGCGGTTGATAGGGTTTCTGCAGGAAATTCAACTCCGGCTCCAGCTTGAAATCCTTCCCGACGATGTCGGCACTGTAACCGCTGGTAAAAATGACCTTTAATCCGGGCCGGTCGGCCCGGAGTTTTTCCGCCAGTTCACGCCCGTTCATGTTGTCGGGCATCACGAGGTCGGTGAATAACAGGGCGATTTCGCTCTTGCTCCGGTTCCAATGTTCGACGGCTTCGGCACCGGTGCCGGCCTGGATGATTTTATACCCGTATTTTTGGAGCACCCGCGAAACCAATTCCCGCACGGGCTTCTCGTCTTCCACGAGTAAAATGGTCTCTGTGCCGCCCCGGATGGTGATTTGCGTGGTCGGCTTTTCCGCACTGGCCTCCGCCGAACCTACGTGCGGAATGTAAATACGGAAGGTCGTGCCTTTGCCAATGGTGCTTTCAACTTCAATCCAGCCCTGGTGTTGTTTGACAATTCCATAAACTGTCGCCAGACCAAGGCCGGTGCCTTTGCCGACCTCCTTCGTGGTGAAAAACGGCTCAAAGATGCGCTGAATATTTTCCTGCGGAATACCGCAGCCGGTGTCCGTCTTGCTGACGCAAACAAAGCGCCCGATGCGCGCTTCGGGGTGACGCTGAACATGCGCCTCGTTCACCTCCACGAGCGAAATCCGCACGGTCAGTTTCCCGCCTTTGGGCATGGCATCGCGCGCATTGACTGCCAGGTTGAGCAGCACCTGTTCCATCATCCCTACATCCGCCTCCACCACGGCCGGTGACTGGCAGTAATTCAACTGCAGCGACACGTCCTCCCCCAAAAGCCGCCCCAACAGGTCGGTCATGTTCCCCACAATCTTGTTCATGTCCAGTTTCTTGGGCTGGATGAGCTGGCGACGACTGAACGTCAGCAATTGCCGGGTCAAGGACGCCGCACGCTCAGCCGCTTGCGAGATTTGCTGGGCTGACCGGGTCGCCGAATCGTCGATGTCCGAAGACAACAACAACGAAGCGTGGCCGTGAATGACGGTAAGGATGTTGTTGAAATCATGCGCCACGCCACCCGCGAGCTGACCGATGGCCTCCATTTTTTGCGACTGGCGCAACTGTTCCTCCAATCGCCGTTGCGTGGTGGCGTCACGAAACAAACTGAACAGCAACAGCGGCTGCCCATGCAATTCAATGAATGAATCGGTGATTTCCAATGCCATCACCTGGCCATTGTGGAGGGTATATTGGCGCTGGATCTTGCGGTTCGCCGCGCGCGCGCGAAAATGTTCGCGCTGTCGTTCGAGGATGGCCGGCGGATTTTCGGATTCGGCATAGACGACCGTGAACAGTTTGCCCTCCAGCTGTTCCGGCTTTAAGCCGACCAGGCTGCAGTAGGCCTTGTTGACCGCAATGATGACGCCGTTTTCATCCGTCAGGCGCATCCCATCCACGGAATTCTCCCAGACGGAACGGAAAAGCATTTCGGAACTTTGTACCGCCGCCTCGGCGGCGCGACGTTCGCTGATATCACGCACATGCAGCAGCAAGGCCGGCTTGCCGCTGTACTCCACCCGGCCAGCCCGGACTTCCACCGGAGTGACGTTGCCGTCAGCGGTCAGGCTTTCGCTCTCGACCCAGGATAATTTTCCGCTCGCCAGTTTTTGAAAATCACGACGGGCGTTCTCCCGGCGCGGCAGCGGAACCAGATCCGTCAGGGCGCTTTTGCCGATCAATTGCTCGCGCGTCAGCCCGTGCAACACGCAGGCGGCAAAATTGACATCCAGCACCGTGCCATCCAGATCATCCACAAAGATCGCATCGGGCGAATTTTCAAACAGGTCGCGAAACCGCTGCTGGCTTTCGCGCAAGTCCTGCTGGGCCCGGACACGTTCCAGCGCGCCGCTGCACTGGTCGGCCAGGGTCTGGATCACCTCCAGGTCCCGATCGGTGTAGGCCCCGGGGGTGTGGCTCTGAACGAACAGCACACCGATGACCAGTTCGCCCTTGCGGATGGGCGCCAGCATGGTCACCGCGGAAAATTGCTTGGCCTCGAAGGAGGACACCAATTCAGCGCCCTTTTTTATTACGCGCTGGACCAGGGCATTGGCAGTCTTGGGCTGTGGTGACGAGGGAATTTCCACCCGCTGCCCCCCGACCGTGGTGATGGCGAGCAGCGAAAAAACCTCGTCGCGCTCGGCAAAATACAGGTCGAGCGCGAAATCATCCCATTTAAAAAGCGCATCGGCCGCTTCGCAAATGATGGTGGCCGCCTCGGAACTGGTGGTGGCCGAACTGAGGCGGTGGCCGAGTTTGGAAAAAACCGCGTTCCGATGCTCGGTGCGGAGACGTTCGGTCACATCCGTGGCCATGGCCAGGGCGGCGAAACGCTCACCAAAGGCAATCGGACTCCAGAAGATTTCAACGTCGATGAGACTGCCGTCCTTGCGCCGGTGCCGCCAGATGAGATTGCGACCGGCGGTATCCGGCGAGATGGGCGGCGGGGGACCGCCCTTTTCCAGGGGCCGAATGTCCGCCAGGGTATGGGCCAGGAATTCCTCCCGCGAATAACCGTAATGTTTAATGGCCGCTTCGTTGACCTCCAAAAACGCCTGTGTCTCAAGGTCGAAAACCCACATCGGGTTCGGATTGCCCTGAAAGAGAAGCCGGTATTGTTTTTCGCTGTTGCGCAGTTCCTCTTCCACACGCCAGCGATCCGTCACATCGCGACAACTGGCCACCAGGCCGCCGATTTCCGGGTCCTGCAGGCGGTTCTGTCCCACCAGTTCCAGTTGCCGCCACTCGCCCATTTTATTCCGGTGGCGAAACTGTATTTTCACCGTCTGATCCGGCTGATTGATGGCCTGTTGAATGGCCGCCTTGACCCGGGGAGCATCCTCCGGGTGAACAAAGTCCAGGACAGCCCGCCCGCGCAATTCCTCCGGCGTGTAGCCCTTGACACGCTCGATCGAAGGCGTGGCATAGATGTAATTTCCCTCGCGGCTCAAAATGGCCAGCACATCGAGGGAATTTTCCGTGAGCGTGCGAAAATATTTCTCCCGGCGGACCAGTTCCGTTTCCGCCGCCCGCAGCCGGGCCCGCTCTTCCGCCTCCTGCACGGCGCGCCGAACAGCAGAGGGCAGACGCTCCGGGTGTTGCTTGAGCAGGTAATCCGTAGCGCCCGCCTTCAAACTTTCAATCGCCGCCTGTTCACCGATGGTGCCGGAAACGAGAATAAACGGAATGTGCGGATCTCTTTCCCGCACAATCGCCAGCGCATCGAGGCCGGAGAACGACGGCAAGTGATAGTCGGAAATGATGATGTCAAAGGTACCATTCTTCATCGCCTCCTCGAGCGTCGTGCGTGTGCCGACGCATTTGACGTCGGCATCCAGACCGTCTTGCGCAAACATGTTGCGAACCAGTTCGGCGAAATCCGGCTCGTCTTCCAGATGTAATACCTGTAACTTTTTATTCATTGGCGCTTGGACTGAGACCACGACCTGCGGTGCGGACAGCAAACACTCAAATGCTCTCAAAGTAAAGCGCGATGAACCTGCTTTCGCTGTTGACATTCACCCGCCATGGACTAAAGTTTGTGCCCTTTTTAGTTAAGAATTTATATGCCGAACACCAAATCAGCCGAACGCCGGGCGCGCAGCAACGAACGCAAACACCAGCACAATCGCAGCGTCAAATCACGCCTGCGCCGCCTGGAAAAGGATTATCGCGCGCTCCTCGCCAATGGCAAAAAGGACGAGGCGGTCAAATTCCTGCCCGGAGTCCATTCCGCCTTCGACAAGGCGGTCAAAGCCGGCGTGCTTCCCCGCGCCACCGTCAACCGGAAGAAGTCACGTCTCGCGGCGGTGTTGAACTGAACAGCGCCGGCCGGAGCAGACCCATCCTCGCCAGCCGGAATTGCAGTCCGGTGGCCAGGCAACCCAGCCCGTATTTGACGCTGCGCCGGAAATTGATCGAGGAGGCCTCCTTGAAATACCTGGTCGGACAGCTCACTTCGCCGATCGTAAAGCCGTGCCAGAAGATCTGCGCCAGCATCTGATTGTCAAAAACGAAATCATCGGAATTTTTGCTCAGGTCGATCCGCTCCAGGATTTCCCTCGAAAAGGCGCGGTAACCCGTGTGGTATTCCGAAAGTTTTGCCCCCAGCAGGATGTTCTCCGCGAACGTCAGGAAACGGTTGGCCACATATTTCCACGAGGGCATCCCGCCCTTGAGCGAGTAGCCGCCCAAAATGCGGCTGCCCAGCACACACGGATGCAGGCCGTTGGCGACAATGGAAGCCATCGCCGGAATCAACTTCGGCGTGTATTGATAGTCCGGGTGGATCATGATGACAATGTCCGCTCCTGCCTCCAGCGCGAGCCGGTAACACGTTTTCTGGTTGCCACCGTAACCCATGTTGTGTTCGTGCACGTGGACCCGAACGCCCGGCAGCGATTTCGCCACGGCCACGGTGTCATCCCGGCTGCGATCGTCCACCAGGACGATCTCATCCACGATGCCCTGCGCGCGAACTTCATCGTAGGTTTGCCGCAACGTTTGCGCCGCGTTGTAAGCCGGCATCACCACAACGATTTTTTTCCCGAAATACATGATCTCCCGAATTTCGGCTCATCCTGCCCGAACCACTGCTAACCTTGAAGCGAAATCTGAAAACCGGCGTCCCGCGCCGGCCGCCGGAAAAATTCCAGCCCGTCATTAAGCCAAAAATTGCGAAGTTCATGGCAAAAACCCGCTTGTTTCGCCGCTGATGTTAACTTATGCTGATGTCGTTGTGAAAAAACAGGCGCCCGATTATCAGGTGATCGAAGGTCAATGTGCCGGGCCCGCGGTCTGTCCGTTGAACCACGTCGCCGCCGGCACCACCGTTTGCATCAAGGAACTGGTTGCTTCCCCCGAAACCCGCGACCGGTTGCGTGAACTCGGACTCGGCGAGGAGCAACATATCAAGCTCGTCAGCAATCAGACCAATGTCATCTGCCAGGTTTGCAACGCCCGCCTGGCCCTGAGTGAAAAACTGGCCAAAGCCATTCTGGTTGAACCGTTGCCCTCCGCCAACGCCGCTTGAAACCTATATGCCCGACGCTCCCCAGCCGCTGAGTTCGGTTGCCGTGGGCACGACGGCCACCGTCATCGAAATCAAACTGCCGCCCGAAAGCCGGTCGCGCCTCATGGAAATGGGCTTGCTGGTCGGCACGCCGGTTGAACTGGTCCGGTTCGCGCCCCTGGGCGACCCGGTTGAAATCAAGGTCCGCGGCTACAACCTCACTTTGCGAAAGAACGAGGCGGAACAAATCCTCGTAAAACAAAATTCCTGAACGCAAGCTCGCGCAAACCACGATGAGCGACGGAACCTCCGCCAACGCAGCCCCACCCTACGTCATCCTGACGGGCAATCCGAACTGCGGCAAAACCACCCTGTTCAACGCCCTCACCGGCCTGCGCGCCAAGGTCGGCAATTACGCCGGCGTCACCGTCGAACGCAAGGAAGGCCGACTGCTCGGCACCCCGGGCAAATTGGATATCCGCCTCCTCGATTTGCCCGGCACTTACAGCCTGAGCCCGAATTCACTCGATGAACAGATTTCCCGCGACGTGCTGCTCAATCGCCTCTCCGAATTGCCGCCGCCCGGCCTGATCGTTATCATCGTGGACGCCTCGAATCTGCAGCGGAATCTTTACTACGCCACCCAGGTCATCGAGCTCGGCCATCCCACTCTCATCGCGCTCAACATGGTGGATGTGGCCGAGAACAATGGTTATCAAATCAACGAAACCAAACTCACCGAGGCACTGGGCGTGCCGGTTCTCCCCATCGTCGCCAGCAACGGCCGGGGCGTGCCGGAATTGCGGGCCAAAATCATCGCCAGCCTCCAAAACCCGGTTGAAATCAAGCCGCGCCTGTTCTGCCAGTTGCCCGGCCGGTTTCGAATTGAGGCGACCGGGCTGGCCGATCTGCTGGCGGAGACCTTCAAGGAACGCCGGTTGCAGGCCACAGCCGAAGCCCTGCTCATTCTCAGCAACGAAAGAGCGCTGGCCTCCAGCCGGGAACATTATCCGCAAAAAATCCAGGACGCCGTGGCCGCCGCCCGCAAACGGCTCGAAACAAACGGCATCGACTGGCGCGGCGCGCCTATCGAGTGGCGCTATGCCCGGGTCGCGGAAATCCAGCAAACCGCCACCGTGGAACTTTCACCACCCGGCGAGACCCTCAGCGACAAGCTGGACCGGATCCTGACCCATAAAATCTGGGGCACGCTCATTTTCATCGGCATCATGACGCTGATGTTTCAGAGCATTTTCACTTTTGCCCAGCTGCCGATGGAAATGTTGAAGAATGGCGTGGGCTGGCTGGGCAGCCTGATCGGCCAGCTCATCCCACCCGGCGACCTGCACAGCCTGTTGGTCAACGGCGTCATCGCCGGCGTCGGCGCCGTGGTCGTTTTCCTGCCACAAATTCTGCTGTTATTTTTGTTCATCGGCTTCCTGGAAGACACCGGTTACATGGCGCGCGCGGCGTTTTTGATGGACCGGCTGATGAGCAAGGTCGGGTTGCACGGCAAAAGCTTCATTCCCATGCTCAGTTCCTACGCCTGCGCCATTCCCGGCATCATGGCCACGCGCACGATTGAAACTCCCAAGGACCGGCTGGTGACCATCCTGGTCGCGCCCCTGATGAGTTGTTCCGCCCGGTTGCCGGTTTACACGCTGCTCATCGCCGCGTGCATTCCCGACATCAAAATTTTCGGCCTGCTCAAACTGCAGGGCCTGACCATGCTGTCGATGTATCTGCTGGGCACGGTGGTGGCCTTGTTGATGGCGTGGCTGTTCAAAAAAACCTTGCTCAAGGGCGAAACGCCCATGCTCATCATGGAACTGCCGCCGTACAAACGGCCGTTGCTGCGGGTGGTAGCGCGGCACATGTGGGACCGCTCGCGGCTGTTCCTGCGCCGCGCCGGCACGGTCATCCTGGGCGTGAACATCCTGCTCTGGTTCCTGGCCACGTATCCGAAAACGGACGTTGAACCGTTAAATCGTTCAACCGTTAAATCGGAAGCGCAGCAGGCCGATTCAACGATTCAACGGTCCAACGATTCAACGCAATTAACTAAAACAGAAATCAGGGGTGAACAATTACGGAACAGTTTCGCCGGAATGATGGGCCGGACCATCGAGCCCATCATCGCCCCGCTGGGTTTTGATTGGAAGATGGGCATTGGCATTGTGGCTTCGTTTGCCGCCCGCGAGGTTTTTGTCAGCACCATGTCCACCGTTTATAATGTCGGCAACGACGATTCGGCATCAGGCAAGGGCGACCTGGCGAAGACGCTTCGGGAACAAAAGCGCCCCGACGGCACGCCGGTTTACACGGTCCTGACGGCGATAAGCCTGATGGTGTTTTATGTGTTTGCGCTGCAATGTGTCAGCACAGTGGCGGTAGTGCGGCGGGAGACCAATTCCTGGCGATGGCCGGCGTTCCAGTGGCTTTATATGGGCGCCCTGGCCTGGCTCCTGGCCTTCCTCACCTGGCACGGCGGGCATTGGCTGGGCTGGGGCTGAACCGGGCATAAACCGCGGCCTTTCAATCATCTAAATCGGCAGCCTTTGTGCTCCTGATATTGGCATTGGCTTTCAAAATGGATGTTTTTCCGGTTTTTTTATACAAATTCCTTTCCACTGGTGTCTATGCATTGAAATCGTGAGTGATTGGCGCGAAAATCTGTACACGAAAAAGGCGATGGAGTTGATACTCTACGGCCGCGCGTTGGGCCTTAGCCACAGCGAGGCCGAGGATGTTTTGCAGGAAACTTTCCTCGCGCTCCTGCAAAAACCGGAGCCGCCGGAACTGGCCGAACATTATTGCGTGCGCAGTTTCCGGAACCACGCGCGGAATTACCGGCGTTCCTTGTGGCGGCGACTGACGCGCGAACTGGAATCGAGCCGCTGGTTTGAAAAAACGCCGGGGGAGGATCCGGCCGAACGCGCCGCGATGCAATACCTCGCCCGATTGCCGGTGGAACAGCGCGAGGTGATTGTGCTGAAAATCTGGCACCGGTATACATTTGAGGAAATCGGCGCGCTGCTGGACCTTTCGCCGAACACCGCCGCGGGCCGGTACCGTTACGGTTTGCAGAAAATAAAACTCTGTCTGGAAAGGACAGCCTATGAAAGAGATGAACGAGTTGGAGAACCAATTGAATTCCTGGCAACTACGCCGTCCCTCGGCGAGCATTAAACGCCGGCTTTTTCCCGCACCGCGTACCCGGTCGGAACTGGTCCGGATGCTCAACTGGCTGGCGCCCGCGACTGTTTGCATGCTGCTGGTCGTGACCGCTTTCCGGCAGGAAAACAGCCTGTCCGTCGCCACCCCCAGTCACGAACCACTCATGACCATGATTTTAAGCAATCAAAACGCCGTCGCTTACCTGCCCGGCGGCTCGTCCCAAATCGAGCATAATCCCCTGCCCGGCACTTTGGGATGGACAAATCGCAGCGGTTCCGGTTCCATTCGCGGTTTCACGTCGCTCAGGAAAACAAACGATTGACGCCAAAAAATGGAAAAGCCAAAACCGAAGAACGCCAAATTCCAGATGGGAAAAACACCGTCTGCCGCCCGGCCGCTCAAAGCAGTCCCCGGGAACGTGCCCTCGCTCTTCCGCAAAATCGACTGGATTGCGCTTATCTTCACCTTCGCTGCAGTCTGGACGGTTTATTTTTTAACTCTGGCACCCGAACAGACCCTGGAAGACTCCGGTGAACTTTGCACCGGCTCGTTCTACGCCGGGATTCCCCACCCGCCGGGTTACCCGTTCTGGGCCATCTATTCCTGGCTGTGGACGAAACTGCTGCCCATCGGCAATGTCGCCTGGCGCGTGGAAGTGGGCGAAGCGACCGCCGCGGCCATGGGTTGCGCCCTGGTGGCCTTCATGGTTTCCCGGGGCAGCAGCATGCTCATGGAAGGAATCGAGGAATTAAGGGAGATCGCCAGCAAATGGGAGAACATCATCTGCGGGATTTCCGGCATTGTCGCCGGCCTGTTGTTGGGCTTCGGCGGCGTCATGTGGAGCGAATCGGTCGCCATTAACCGCATCTCCCTCT
>CAYPSF010000094.1:0-16774 GCA_964413165.1 uncultured Bifidobacteriaceae bacterium | reverse complement strand
AGAGGATTCGTTCACGCAAGTCCAAGGATATGGTTCGCATGAACGAACCCTAACATATCTAAAAAACTTCGGCTATAGTTTTATTTAAAATGCTCTAGGGAATGGTTTGCAGGTCTGAAACCTGAAATTTATCCCGGTCAATCCGCTGGTTGGCGCTGTCGAGAGCAAGCATCGGATGATTGCCATAGAACGACGCCCATTGCGTATAAGTGCTCGGAGGACCCATGATATAGTCACACCGCGCCAGGGCATAGAGATCGCCCACCACTGAGCCCGGACCCAGTCCCACGGAGAGCCCGGGAAACTCGGCCTCGTTCCGGGGTTCATCGCTGCAAACCAGAAAGGCAACCTTGCGTCCCTGGAACTGGCCGGCCAGTTCGTGCATCCAGGTCACGTATTGCGAAACGGGGAAGTAATATTTGCCGCCATGCCACTTCCAATTGTCTCCCAGCCGGACGTGGACCCCGATGATGACATCCGCTTTTTGTCGCAGGCATTCCACCGGCTGATGGCTGGCTTGTTCCAGTTCGGCCACCGGCCGGAAATATTCCCGGATGAGATTCGCCTGGCGCCGCACGGATTCGGGCGCGCGAATCCGCCAGCCA
Organism: uncultured Bifidobacteriaceae bacterium; assembly: GCA_964413165.1. Classification (GTDB taxonomy): domain Bacteria; phylum Verrucomicrobiota; class Verrucomicrobiia; order Limisphaerales; family UBA11358; genus UBA11358. The sequence goes on along the minus strand of CAYPSF010000094.1, from coordinate 16,169 downwards.
TGCACGAAAACGATCCTGGCCCCGGCCATTTGGGCTTGCACCTCCGGGGCGTCCAGCGAAATGGTCTGGCTGGAAACCTCCCGAAGGGTGAACACACTCCGGCCGAGGATCGGAAGCCGGTGGTTCAGTTTGCTGGCCTGATGGATGCAATGATAGAGCAGCCGCGTCCGGCGCAAGGCCGGCGCGACGCCCGGGACCACGTCGAACAGACTCCGGCGCCGGGCGACCGGATACCGGCAGTAGATGTCCCGGCGCGTGTTTTCAAAGAGGTGGGCATAGGTATGAAAGGCAACGTTGATGACGCGGTGGCCATGTTCGGCGGCAAAGCCGATGACATTGGCAAACAAGGTCAACCGGTTCCCCAACCGGCCGGTTCGAAAACCAACGACGAGAGTTTTATGATCAGCCGGCCGCATGGGTTTGGGAACAGGTTCTTTTTTAGATTGGTTTGATCCAGGAGGAAAACTTTTCCGGATGCTCCCGGACGTAGCGCGGGAAGGAATCGTCCAGCGTGACAAATTCGAGCCGTTTGTCGCCATCAAAGAACAGCCGGCCTTCGTTCATAGCCTGCTCGATATGCCGGGAATCGGCATTCCTCGGCAGATTTCTCTCCTGATGCGCATACGCCGCCAGTTTTTCCTGGATTCGCTGGACGCCGCCCATCCAGGAAAATTCCCAGCCGCCGTTTTCAACGATTTTATAGCCGCTGTGGCGGATCTCCTCGGCGCACGAGAAATCCCGGAACCGCAACATTCGCGTGCCATAGGTGAAGGCGGGGTCCGTGGACTGGCAATTCACAAAATGCCGGTATAAGGTCTGCCGGAATTTCCAGATAAACGGATGATGCCGTCGCAATTGCCGCCGGAAAATCCTGCGGTGAACCATCCCCTGGACCAGGTTTGAATTCAGTCCGCCATGGACCGCGTTGGCGAAAAAACCGCTGGGGAACGGAATCGAGCGGCTCATTTGTTCGACGACCCTGGCGCGCGGAATTTCGTCGAGGTCGGACACCAGTATAAAATCTTCCGGCCGGCAGCCGGCCAGACCGCGCGCGATGCAGTTTCGCTGAAAATTCTCCAGCACCCATGGATCTTTCGCGTCGGGCAGATCATCGACAATCACCTGGATGATTTTGTCCTGAAACGCGCCAAACCGGGCGCGGTTTTCCTGAAAATGCAGCGGTTTGGGTTTGTTGGTATGGGTTTTGGTCGCCTCCACCAGGACAAACTTGTCCACGACGCCTGCCAGTTCGTGCAGCCGCAATTCGAGCAGTTCCAGTTCGTTGAAAAAAGTGAAGCAATCGTAAATCATCGGGCGTCGTTCATCAGTTTCTCCCAGACTAGGGAAGCCCGGCGCAGCGCGCCAAGTTGAAAACAAAACTTTCGCTTTCGTGCGCCGTCGGCCAAGAATACAGCGGAATGACCGATTTCCTGCGCAGACTTTGGACTTTTGTCCGGCCCTACCGGCTGCGGCTTTTTTTGGGGCTGATGTTCGGCATGTCCTACGGTTTGGCCAATGCGGTGTTGACCGGTGTCATCAAAATCGTCGCCGACCTGATATTCAAAGGGTCGGTGGATTTTTCCCTCGGGGACAAGGTGGCCAATTTGCCGAGGTTTCTCCAGCCGATTGCCCAAAAACTGTCGCAACTGCTGCCACACTTTGCGGCGCCGCCCACCCGGTCCGGCATGGTACTGGTGGTCGCGTGCATTCCGGCCGTGATGCTGGTGCGGGTGTTGTGCGGATATTTGAATATCTACCTGACGAACTGGGCGGCGGCTCGCGCCGTGGCGGATCTGCGCACGAAGTTATTTGCTCATTTGCAGGATTTGCCGCTGGCATTTTTCAGCAAGGCCAGCACCGGCGACCTGATGGCCCGCATCACCAGCGACACGCAAGCGCTTTACGGCATCATCGGCGGCGCGTTCTCCTCCATGGTGCGGGATCCGATCACGATCATTTCGTCTCTCGGTTGCCTTTTGCTGATCCAACCCCGGCTGACCGTCATTTCCATCATCGTGTTGCCGGTCTGCATCATTCCCATAGCCATTTACGGAAAAAAAGTTCGCCGGTCGGCGCGAGCCGTCCAAACTCATACGGCCGAATTGTCCAATCTGATGCACGAGTCCTTTACCGGCAATCGTATCATCAAGGCCTACAATCTCGAGGACGCCGTGCTGGCGCAATTCCGTAAGACCACGTCCCAATACCTCAGCCAGGTCATGCGCGTGTTGCGGGCCAACGAGATTCCCAGCCAATTGATGGAATTCTTAGGGGCCGTGGGAATTGCCCTGGTGTTGAGTTATTTGATCTTCCAGCCGGACAAGCCCACCCAGGGCGATTTCCTCGCTTTCATGGCCAGTTTCGCCCTGCTTTATCCGGCTTTCAAGAATCTTACCCGGTTACACAACCAGTTGCATCAGGCGGAAGCCGCCAGCCAGCGTGTTTTTGAACTGCTCAATACCCGGAACACCTTGCTCGACCCGGTTCAGCCCGTCGTCCTGCGCGCCGCCGGCGCGGACATCCGGTTCGAAAACGTGGATTTTGATTACGGCGACAAGCCGGTACTGCGCAACATCAACCTGGCCGTCAAAGCCGGGCAATTGGTGGCCCTCGTTGGTGGCAGCGGTTCGGGCAAGACTACTCTGGTCAATCTGTTGCCACGATTTTACGACCCGCAACAAGGCACGGTGCGCATCGGCGCAACGGACATCCGGCAGGTTGCCCTCAAAGACCTTCGTCGGCAGATCGCCCTGGTTACCCAGGAAACCATCCTGTTCCACGAAAGCATCCGGCGGAACATCGAGCTGGGCCGTCCCGGCGTCACCGCCGCCGAGGTCGAGACGGCCGCCCGGGCGGCCAACGCGGATGAATTCATCGCGCAAAAGGCCGAGGGCTACGATACTATCGCCGGTGAAAAAGGGGCGGTGCTTTCCGGCGGCCAACGCCAACGCATCTCCATCGCCCGGGCCATTTTGAAGGACGCGCCGATCCTCATTCTGGATGAAGCGACCAGTGCCCTCGACTCGGAATCCGAGCGCATTGTGCAGGCGGGGCTGGAAAAGCTGATGAAGGGCCGCACCACCATTTGCATCGCCCACCGGCTGTCCACGATCCAGAAAGCCGACCTCATCGTCGTGCTGGACCAGGGGCGCATCGTGGAAACCGGCACGCATGCGGAACTGATCCAGCGCGGCGGCCTTTACCGGAAATTATACGAATTGCAGTTTCAAACGTCCCCGGCGCCGGCCGGCCGCACTATTTAATTGTTAAGTCCGGCGGGCTGGAATAACTTCCCGGCTGGCAGCAGTGCCGAAAAACCCATGGCTGATAAAATTCCCTATCTCGACCTCGGGGCGCAAATGCGTCCGCTCCGCCAGGAACTGGACGCGGTGATTGCCCGGACCATTGACAACTGTTCCTTCTGCCTCGGGCCCGACGTGGCCCAGTTCGAAAAGGACTTCGCTCAATTCATTGGCGCGAAACATTGCTCCGGTTTCAACAGCGGCACCTCGGCGCTGCACGTGGCCATGCTGCTGCTCGGTGTCAGCCCCGGCGACGAAGTCGTGACCACACCGTTCACGTTCGTCGCCACCAGCTGGGCGATTTCCTATGTCGGCGCCAAACCGGTCTTTGTGGACGCTGACGACGCCACTTTCAATCTCGACCCGAAGCTGCTGGAACGCGCCATTACCCCGCGCACCAGGGCGATCATGCCGGTGCATCTTTACGGCCATCCGTTTGACGTGGACCCGATCCTGGCGATTTGCCAGAAACGCAAATTGCCGCTGGTCGAGGACACCGCGCAGGCGCACGGCGCGAAATACAAGGGCAAAACCGTCGGGACGTTCGGGGAAATGTCGTGCTTCAGTTTTTATCCGGGCAAAAACCTCGGCGCCTGCGGCGAAGGCGGGGCGCTCGTGACCAACAACGACGCTTTTGACAAACGCGCCCGTTCCCTGCGCGAGCACGGTTCCAGCGTGCGCTATTATCATGACGAGGTCGGATACAATTACCGCATGGAAGGCATCCAGGGCGCGGTGCTCGGCGTGAAACTGAAGCACCTGGCAAAATGGACGGCCGAACGCCGCCGCGTGGCGCATCGTTACCATGAGCTGCTGGCTGATACACCGCTGCAGCTGCCGCGCGAGGCCGCCTGGGGCGAAAGCGCTTACCACCTCTACGTGGTGCGCCATGCCCGCCGCGATGATTTGAAGAAACATCTCGAAGCCAACGGGGTCGGCTGCGCGTTGCATTACCCGCTGCCGTTGCACCTGCAGAAGTGCTATGCGAGCCTCGGTTACAAGGCCGGTGATTTCCCCGTTGCCGAAAAAGCCGCGCGCGAATGCCTCAGTCTCCCGATTTTCCCCGAACTGACCGACGCGCAAATCCAGCGCGTGGTCGCGGTCATCAAGGATTTCTTCAAGAAATAACAGGTACTGATCGGCCGGTCAGATGTCCGGATATTCGCCCCTGAGCAGTTGGGCGCGGTGGCGCTGGTACAGGCCCAGCGCGTCGCGGATGGCACGGTAGGCATCTACCCGGCCCTGAAATTCTTCCACTTCCGGCAGATCCGCCTTTTCGAGCTCCTTGTAGATTTCAAAAAAGTGGCGGATTTCCAGCAGCACGTGCGGCGGCAACTGGGAAATGTCGTTATAATTCGAGAACATGGGATCATCGGCATGCGCAGCGATGATTTTGATATCTTCCAATTTCTGATCGATCATGCGCAACATGCCGATGGGGCGCGCCTTCATCACGCAACCGGGGATGACCGGTTCTTGCGACAGCACCAGGATGTCCAGCGGGTCATGGTCCTGGCAGTAGGTCTGGGGGATGAAACCGTAGTTGCTCGGGTAATGCACCGCGCTGTGCAGCATGCGGCTGATTTGGAGGAAACCGGACTTCTTCTCCAGCTCGTACTTGATCTTGCTCCGCATCGGACACTCGATGTAGGCATGACACATCTCCGGAATCGAAATCCCGGGCGACAGCACATGATAAGGATTGTTCGTGGTGTTGGCCGGCAAGGCCTTTTTCTTTTTCGGGCGGTTGATTTTGGTTCGCACTTTCGTGGCGCGGAGTTTACTTCCCATGCCTGGGACAGTAATCGCTTTTTGCCTCGGAAACAATGCTAAAGGCGAGGCGGAGAACACCGGGGATCTGGCGGGTGCCTTCCCCTGACCTTTTTCGGCCCTTGACTTTCCGCGGACACATTAGATATCTTTAAGCCTAAAATCAGAAGCATGAAATCATGGACGTCAGGTTGTCGGCTGGAAACAGTGCCCCACCGAGGGGCCTTCAAATCTTTTCTGCGGTGCGGCTGGTCCCGTCGGTTTGGGTTCGTGTTGGCGGCCGGAGGATGGTTGATGTTCGGGCAGGGAACGATGGGTGGGACCTGGACTCCGCTGGCCCACTCCGCGCCCGGCGGCGTCGGAACCATGCTGTTGCTGACCGATGGCACGGTCATGGCCCAGAACGGGTCGGCCACCGTCTGGTGCCGGCTGACACCGGATACTCTTGGCAGCTATGTCAACGGCACTTGGTCCACGTTGTCCCCGATGACTTATTCCCGGTTGTATTATTCTTCGGACGTGTTGCGGGATGGCCAGGTCCTCATTGCCGGGGCGGAATATGGCACCGGCACGAATTCGGCGGAAGTTTATGATCCAGTCGGCAATAGCTGGACAACCAGCCCGCCTCCCCCCGCGGGTCAGAGATTGTTCTATGATTCGATTTCCAAAATCCTGCCCAACGGCGATGTATTGGTGTCTCCAGTGAGCCCCGCCACCTCTGGCGGCACGGTCATTTATCGATCTGCGTCCAACACGTGGTCGGTCGGCCCGAAGCTATTCCGGGGCGGTGACCAGGATGAGGCGAGCTGGGTCAAACTGCCGGATGACAGCATTCTCACCATTGATCCGTTTGGCACCAGTTCGGAACGGTATATCCCGTCGTTGAATCAGTGGATCAATGATGGCGTGGTGCCGATAGCGATGTATGATCCCTTTTTATTCGAAGAAGGAGCCGCTTTCCTGTTGCCGAACGGGAAGGCAATGTTTCTTGGCAGCACCGGGCATACCGCCCTGTATACCCCGACCGGCACCACCAATGCGGGCTCCTGGACGGCCGGGCCGGACATTCCCAACGGACAAGGGACCCCGGATGCGCCGGCGGCCATGATGGTCGATGGCGTGATCCTTTGTGCGGTCTCTCCGGTGCCGACCACCAACAACTTCACTTCGCCCACCAGTTTTTATGAGTATGATCCGGTGGCCAATGCTTTCACCCAGGTGAATGGTCCCACGGGGCTTACCCTGTCCGGCCCATCTTACAACACCCGGATGCTCGACCTGCCGGACGGCACCGTGCTGTTTACCAGCTATGGCAGCCAGCTTTATGTCTATCAACCTTCCAGCCCGCCGCTGGCGGCCGGAAAACCGGCCATCACCGGCATTACCACGAACATCGACGGCTCCTATCACCTGACCGGCACGCTGCTCAACGGCATTTCCGAAGGTGCGGCGTATGGTGACGATGCCCAGATGAACAGCAATTATCCGCTCATCCGGATGACCAATTCCACCGGCAATGTCTATTATGCACGGACCTTCAATTGGAGCAGCACCGGGGTCATGACCGGCAGCACGCCCGAAAGCACGGATTTTACGGTGCCTGCCGGCCTGCCGGTGGGGACATATTCACTGGTGGTGGTGGCCAACGGCAACAGTTCCGACCCGGTTCTGTTCACTTATTTACCGGATGCATTGCAAATCGTTCCGTCGGCCGGCTTCACTGCCAGTGGCCCGAGTGGCGGTCCGTTCAACGTGACTTCCCGGAATTTCACCCTGACCAATTATGGCGCCTCATCGCTGAACTGGTCGCTCATCAACACGTCACTCTGGCTTAGTATCACGTCGGGCGGCGGCACCCTGACTCCAGGCGGGCCGGCGGCCACTACGACCGTGAGCCTCAATGCCAATGCCAGCAATCTGGTGGTGGGTAATTACACGGCCAGCCTCTGGTTCACCAACCTTAACAGCCATTACGCCCAAAGCCGGCTGTTCACCTTGCTGGTTCAGCCGCCGGAACTGGTCCTGAACGGCGGGTTCGAAACCGGCGATTTTACCAGTTGGACCTTGAACGGGAGTGGCTACCCCGCCAATTTTGTGGACGATGGCACCTATTGGTACATCGCGCCGCATGCAGGCACTAATTTTGCGTTGTTGGGCGAGGCGGGAGGACTGGCGTACCTTTCCCAGACTTTACCGACCACCGCCGGCCAGATGTACCTGCTTTCCTGTTGGTTGAACAGCCCCGACGGGGCGACCCCCAACGAATTCAGCGTGACATGGAATGGGACCAATTATTTCGATCAATCAAACCTGCCGGCCATTCCATTGACTGGCTGGACCAACCTGCTGTTCATTGTCACGGCGACAGGATCCAGCACCATCCTCCAATTCGGAGGCCAGAACGACAGCAGCTATCTTGGTCTGGACGATGTGAGTGTGGTGCCTATGCCGGTGACCAGCTTTCAATCGACCGTGAAAACCAACGGCTCGGTCAAATTCGCCTGGAACACCCTGACCGGGCTGGCCTATCAGTTGCAATACAAGACCAATTTGGCGCAGGCGAATTGGATCAATCTGGGCAACCCGGTGGCGGCGACCGGTTTCACCACCACCACCACCGATGCCGCTCCGTCCGATCCGCGACGATTTTATCGCCTGATGATCGTATTACCGTAGTATTCGCGCAGCTCCGTCTTGCGTGCGCTCCCCACCGGGGGGTAACGTGGAGCCATGTCGCACGCGGACTTTGTTCATCTCCATCTGCACACCGAGTATTCCCTGCTCGATGGCGCCTGCCGGCTGGACCGGCTGGTGGACAAGGCCCATGAACTGAAATTCCCCGCCCTGGCTATCACCGACCACGGGGCGATGCACGGCGTCATCGATTTCTACAAAACGGCCCGGGAAAAGGGCATCAAACCCATTGTCGGCTGCGAGGTCTATGTCGCGCCCGGCAGCCGGCTCGACAAGAAATCCAGCAGCGGCGGCCGCGACGTGTATCATCACCTTGGCCTGCTGGCCAAGGACGAGACCGGCTACAAAAACCTCATCAAGCTCACAACCGCCGCGCACCTGGAGGGCTATTATTACAAGCCCCGCATCGACAAGGAAATCCTGGCGGCACACAAGGAAGGCTTGATTGCCATGTCCGGCTGTCTGGCGAGCGAAATCCCGGATTGGATACTCAAGGACCAGCCGGACAAGGCGCGCGACGCGGTGGACTGGTTCAAGCAGACGCTCGGGGCGGACAATTTTTATCTCGAACTGCAAAACCACGGCATCGCCGAACAGGCCAAGGTCAACAAACACCTGATCCAGTGGGCAAAGGAATTCGGCCTGAAGCTCGTCGCCACCAACGACGTCCATTACGTCGAGAAAAGCCATTCGCACGCGCACGATTGCCTGATCTGCATCGGCACGCAGACGCAGCTCGCCGACACGAAGCGGATGCGCTACGAACCGGAGCAGTTTTACCTGCGGACAGCGGAGGAAATGAAGGCGCGGTTTGCCGACATCCCGGAGGCGGTCAAAAACACGCTGGCCGTCGCCGAGCAATGCAACCTGGAGATCGAATTCGGCAAACTGCATTACCCGGTCTTCGCGCCGCCGGAACATTTCACGCGCGAAGGCTATTTGCGCCAGCTGGTGGCGGAAGGATTGTTCCGGCGCTATACGATTCACGCCAAGGCCGAAGGCAAGGAATTTGTCGTTGAAGGCATCGATGATCCGACGCGGTTGCCGGCGTATCAAGCACCCGTGGCTGCGGACGCGAGTCCGCGGCAAAAATCAGATGAGCCGCGCTCTCACGAGCGCAGCCACGAAGATCCGGCCGTCGCCGCCGCAATCAAAACCATCATCGACCGGCTGAAACTCGAGCTGACGGTCATCGAGAAGACCGGGTTTATCAGCTATTTCCTGATCGTGGGCGATTTCATCCGTTATGGCCACGAGCACGGCATCGCCTGCGTGGCGCGCGGTTCCGCCGCCGGTTCGATTGTCACCTACCTGCTGGAGATTTCGAACGTGGACCCTATCCGCTACGGCCTGCTGTTCGAGCGTTTCCTCAACCCCGAGCGGGTCAACCCGCCGGACATTGACATCGACTTTGCCGACGACCGCCGCGCCGATGTCATCGAATACGTCCGCGAGAAATACGGGCGCGACTCCGTCGCCCAGATCATCACCTTCGGCACGATGGGCGCGAAATCCGTCGTGCGCGACGTGGGGCGGGTGATGGGCCTGAGCTACGGCGAGTGCGACCGGCTGGCGAAAATGATTCCGTTCGATCTGAAGATGGACCTGACCAAGGCGCTCAAACAATCGCCCGAATTCAAGGCAGCCTATGAATCCGAGGAGGTCACGCGCGAGCTGATTGACACTGCGCTCATCCTCGAAGACCTCACGCGCAACGCCTCGGTCCACGCCGCCGGGGTCGTGATCGGCGACCAGCCGCTGGTGAACCTGCTGCCGCTCAAGCAGGACGACAGCGGCACCCTGGTCACGCAATACGCGATGAATCCCGTCGGCGATCTGGGCCTGTTGAAGATGGATTTTCTCGGGCTGAAGACGCTCACCGTCATCCGCAACACCTGCGAGATGGTGAAACAGACGCACCGAATCGAGGTGCCGGTGGATCATCTGCCCCTCGACGACCAGAAAACCTACGACCTGCTCAACCGCGCGGAAACCCTCGGCGTGTTCCAGCTGGAATCCGGCGGGATGCGGGATTTGTGCCGCAAGTTCCAGATCAGTTCGGTGGAGCATATCACGGCGCTGGTGGCGCTTTACCGGCCCGGGCCGATGGAGCTGATTCCGGAATTCATCAAACGCCGGCATGGTGAGATTGAAATCAAATACGAACATCCGCTGCTTGAGCCGATCGCCAAGGAGACCTACGGCATCCTGATTTACCAGGAGCAGGTAATGCAGGCGGCGCAGGTGCTGGCGGGCTTTACGCTCGGCAGCGCGGATTTGCTCCGGCGCGCCATGGGCAAGAAAAAGCCGGAGGAAATGGCCAAGCAACGCGCCATTTTCGTCAAGGGCTGCAAGGAGAAAAACCAGATCCCCGAAAAGAAGGCGAACGAGATTTTCGATTTGCTGGAAAAATTCGCCGGCTACGGCTTCAACAAGTCGCACGCCGCCGCCTACGCCATCGTCGCGTATCAGACCGCCTACCTGAAGGCGAATTACCCGGTGGAATTTTTCTGCGCGATGATGACCAACGACATGGCCGACACCGCCAAGTTGAGTCTGTACATCAACGAAGCACGGGCGTTTGGCGTTGAGGTGCTCGGGCCGGACGTGAACGAGAGCCGGGTCCATTTCGCGCCGGCGCGCGAGGGTAAGGCCATCCGTTTCGGCCTCGCCGCCATCAAAGGTGTGGGCGAAGTTGCCGTGGAAACCATCCTCAAATCGCGGCAGGAACATGGAAAGTTCACTTCCCTCTCGGATTTATGCGAGCATGTGGATGGCCGGACCGTGAACCGGAAAATCCTCGAAGCCCTCATCAAATCCGGCGCCTGCGACGCCTTCGGCCAGACCCGCGCGACGTTGTTCGCGCAGATCGAACGCACCCTGGCCCGTGCCGCCAGCATCCTTTCCGACCGGCAGAAGGGCCAGAGCTCGCTCTTTGGGGCGCTGGAGGAGAAAGCGCCGCCGATGCCGGAAGCCATCAGCAACCTGCCGGAATGGCCGCAGCACGAACTGCTCGCGCATGAAAAGGAACTGCTGGGTTTCTATGTCACCGGCCATCCGCTGACGCCGTTTGCGCCGATCCTGGAAAAATACGCGCTGGCGAACACCGCGAAGCTGGCGGAATTGTCCAACCGCAGCCTGACGCGCATCGGCGGTCTGATTGCCGCGGTGCAAAATGGCGTGTCGAAGAAAAGTGGCAAACCGTATTCGATGGTCACGCTCGAGGACCTGGAGGGTTCCGTGCAGGTTCTGTGCATGAACGAGAATTACGAGAAGTATCGCGGGCTGCTCGAGCCGAACCGGGCCATCCTCGTCATTGGCGAGGTGAACACCGGCGACGACCGCCCGAAAATTTTCCCGCAGGAAATCATGCCGCTGGAGGATGCGCCGAAGAAGTTCACCAAACAGGTCCATCTGCGCCTGCACACGGCGCACCTGAAGCCGGAACAATTGGAGTCCGTGCGCGAACTGGTCGCCGCGCATGCCGGCAAATGCCCGTTGCTGCTGTGCTTTAAGCGCCCGGGCGGCGAGGTCATCTTCATGGATACCAACGAACGCTTCAGCGTTATGCCGTCGCAGAAATTGCAGCAGGAAGCCGACGCGCGGTTCGGCGAGGAGACGTACTACGCCAAGGTGGACACGAGCCTGCCTGAACGCACGCCGCGGCGCTGGGAACGCAAGGCGGATTTCAACGGCGGCGAGGAATAAGATTTCACCTGCCCCGGATGGGCATCAGGCCAAAGTGCAGCACCAGCCAGACGGGCACGGCAAACAAGGCGATGACTGTCAATCGTTCCCACGTCCACCCGAGGCAATGCGCCTGGATCGGGAAAATCGTGATCATGAAGTAATTGGCAAACCGCGTCTGGCCGAGGAACCGTCCGTACGGGGGGAACCGTTTGCGAAAGCCGCTGACCAGGGCGACCCCGCCCAGCCCCAGCACGAGAAAGGTGACCAACAGGTTTACCGGCACCATGGCGTTCAATTCCAGGTAGCGGCCATGAGACGCGTGCGGGACGAAGTAGGGCCAAAGCCATTGGGCGCCGGCCCAAAGAAAACTGAAACCCGTCTGGAGCGCCGTCCGGAAGTTCGCCTTCGCGGATGTCAGTTCGTTCAGGAGCAGCGCAAAATAAAGCGGCACGATGCCCCAAATCAGCGGCCCGAACTCGAATGGCGCCGTGATCAACTCGCTGAACGTCGTCCAGTAATGACTCATGTTGTGCGGGTTATTCTCCTCCAACCCCGCCCCGGTTCGCAAACTCTTCCGTTTTGACCGCCCGGCAAAGGTTCAATTGCGACAAGAAAAACATTGTCATTTTTAACAGCCCCGCGGAAGAATGACTCAATGCTTGCCGACCTCCTGCTCGGGTTCATTGGGTTCGCCCTGCGAACGGCGATCCTGCTCGGGCTGATCTGGCTGGTGACCCGGCTGCAAAAACTCGCCCAACGGTTCGAATACCGGTTTCGCGGGCTGTTCTGGCTGGCGGTGCTGGCCGGCGGGCTGGATTTGATTCCCCACGTTGGCCATGGCCTGGCCGTTCTGGTCCTGCTGGTGGGAGTCAAAAAAATCACCCGCACGGATTATGTCGAAGCCTTTTTCAGCATCGCCATTCCTTACGCGCTCGTGTTTGGGATCCAACTCTTCCTCCTGGGACCGCTCGTGGCCCATTGGCAACCCATGATCAAGAACACGAATCCACCGGCACCCGGCTCGCGGCGGCAGGAAAGAAAGGTGGAACACCCGGCACTCAATCCCACCAATCTGCCGGCTCCGCCAACGAACCCGCCGGCCTCGAAAACGATTCCACCCGCTCTGCCAACGAATCCGCCGGTTACCCCGGCACCCGTCAACCCGGTCCCGCCGGACCTGTCAAAGCCGGTTGAACCCGCCGCCCCCAAAACCAATCCGCCGCCGGCCATAACCAACTCGCCGGCGTCAGGCCCGTCCACCAATCTGGCGGCACCTCCGGCGCCGCCGCCGGTCAAATCGGTGGAACCCAATGCAAAATTGTTTACCGTCAGGGGTGTCACCCGGAACGGCGCCAATTCGGCGGCAACCATTCAGACCGGATCCAGGACCTACACCGTTTTCCTGGGGGAAGCGGCCTTGATGCAAACCTCCGGTGGCCCGATCTCCGTGCGTTTCAGCAACCTCGACGAGGATTCGGTGACCCTGGAAATCAACGGGAAACCGGCGAAATTTCCCATTCATCAACCCTGACCACCGGTCGGCGATCAACGCCAGCGCAAAAGGCGAAGGGCGTTGCCGATGACAATCAAGTCCGACACGCCCATGGCGGCGGCACACAAAATCGGGCTCATGAAACCCAGGGCGGCCAGCGGCACGCTCAGAGCGTTGTAAAAGAATGCCCAGAACAGGTTTTGTTTGATCGTCCGCAGCGTCGCCCGTGCCAATCCGAGCGCCTCTGGCACCGCCTCAATTTCCGATTTCAACAGGATGATGTCCGCTGCCTCGCGCGCCAGGTCGCTGGCACGACTTACGGCGATGCCGAGATCAGCCTGCTCCAGCGCCGGGGCGTCGTTGATGCCGTCGCCCACGAACGCCACGCGTTCGCCCTGCGCCTGAAGCTTTTTAATGAACTCCGCCTTCTGCTCCGGCCGGACCTCGGCGAAAACATTTTCGATCGCGATACCAACTTGTTTGGCAATCGCTGAGGCAGTTTGAGAATTATCACCTGTCAGAAGAAAGGTTTTGAGCCCCAGGTTCTGCAACCGATGTACAACTTTTGGCGCGTTCGGCTTCAAAAAATCTCTCAATCCGAATATCCCGATGACGGAATTCTCAACTGCAATACCAACAATTGTTGCACCTTGAGATTTCCATGATTCAACGAGGCTCTGATTTTCGGGCACGTTCGCTTTGTTATCACGTAACCAGGATAAAGAACCTAAATATATGGTTTTTAATTCGCTGGTTTCTGACCGCCACTGTGCTTGCAATCCCGCGCCAGATATTTCCTTCCAGTTTTCCAAAGCCAAATTTTCATCAGAAAGCGTGGCGATAACTTTGCTGATGGGGTGATTGGACAGTCGTGCAAGTGATGCCGCGATTTTCTGCGCTCGTTGAAGCGCCGGTTTTGAGTCGTCTGGGGTCCAAGGTCCGGAAATCGCAAGTTCACCAGTGGTTAAAGTCCCTGTCTTATCAAGCACGATAGAGGTGATTTTTCCCGCCTTTTCGAGCGCCACTCCGTCGCGAATCAGGATGCCGCGGCGCGCAGCGGCGTTGGCGCCGGCCATGATGGCGGCCGGCGTCGCCAGACCCATGGCGCACGGACAGGCGACAATCAAAACCGCCGAAGCGACTATGAAGGCTGCGGCCGCACCAGTCGGCGTCATCGTGTGCCAGAGAAAAGGCGCGAGCAGATCGTGCAGGTGCTTCACCGATTCCCCGGCGAATCCCCAGCCCAGTGCCGCGGCGATGGCAATGATTACGATCACCGGCACAAAAACATTGCTCACGCGGTCGCCGAGGCGTTGAATGTCGGCGCGGCTGGTTTGGGCGCGTTGCACGGCGGCAATGATGTGGGCCAGGGCCGTGCTCTCGCCGGTCGCCGTCACGCGCATCACCAGCCGGCCGTTCAAATTCACGGTGCCGGCGTACAGTTCCCCGCCGTTTTTCTTGTCCACCGGCACGGATTCTCCGGTCAGCATCGCCTCGTCCACGGCCGAATCCCCCTCCATCACGACACCGTCCACCGGTATGCCATCGCCGGGCCGGAGCGCAACGAGATCGCCGATTTTCAGTTCGGCGACCGGAACTTCCGTTTCCGTTGTCGCCGGCGGGGTCTGGCGCAGATCGGTGAAGTTGCGCGGACGAATGTCCGCGGCCACCCGCCGCGCCGTCGGCGGTGCCAACCGCAGCAATTTTTCGAGCGCGCCCGATGCCCGCGTGCTGACCCGGGCTTCAACCCAGTGGCCGGTGCTGATGAGCGTGATGATGGCGGCGGCTTCCATGAAATAGAGGTGGCCGCCCAACCCGCCCAGCAGCGCCCACGCGCTGTAGCCGAACGCGGTCGTCGAGCCGAGGGCGACCAGCGTGTCCATGTTCGAGCTCCCGATTTTGAGCTGGTTCCACGCGCCGCGATAAAATTGCGCGCCGGCAAAAACCTGGACCACGCCGGCGAGGGCGAAGGCCAGCCATTGAAACCATGGCTGCCCGCCGAGATGGAAACCCCATTCGCCGGCCATCAGCACGCCGGTGATGGTGACGCCCAGCCACAAATTGATATGCCAGTCCGGGCGGTGGGTTTCGCCATTGATGGAGGTGTCCGGTGCAATTTCCGTTGCCGCGTAACCGGCTTGCTGAACCGCGGCGACGACGGCCGGGACATTTTGCGCCGCCCCGGAATTCCAGCGGATGGACGCGCGACCGGCCTCCAGCCGCACGGTGGCACTGTGCACCCCCGGCACGCCCTGGATCGCGTCAGTGACGTGCCGGGCGCAATTGTTGCAGCTCATGCCGCTGACTTGCAGATTCGTCACGACGCCATTTTATCGCTGATGGGGGGCTTTGTCGAATTTCGCACCCGGCCAAATCAATCCGGCCGGACGCGTAACGGCCCGCAGGCGGATTCGCATAGCCCGATGAAGGTTTCCTCCGCCAGGTTCAACCGCTTGCCGCGCCAGCGCAGGATGATCCATTCCATGGGTGACATCGGCTGTCTGGGCGGCGAAAGCGTGGATGCATATCACATTTTCGTCGGGGGCGGATTTGGAAAACAGCAGGCCGTCGGCCGCCAGATTTTTGCCGGGGTGAGCGCGACGGAACTGCCACAAACCATGGAAAAAATGCTGCGCGCCTACTTGAAGCACCGGCAGGGCCGCGAGACGTTTCAACAATTCACCGCGCGGCAGGAAGTCGGGAAATTGAGGAAACATTTGCCGGCTGACCCGGGCGGTTGCGCCGGGCGACCAGTAAGGATAAAGTACCCACGCGATGAACATTGCGCTCCAAATCAAGATCGAGCGGCTTTTCATTTCGCCGGGGCACAATTTTTTCGGCCATCATGAGCAGCCGGCGGGAGAACATCCGACCGTCGAGGTGGGTGAGGTGAAGTGCGTGGCCGGCCGGGGATTGTCCGGCGACCGTTTCTTTGATTTCAAGGATGATTACCCGGGCCAGATCACGTTTTTCTCGGGCGAGGTGTTCGGGGAGATTTGCCGCCAGCTGGGGGCCGGCGACCGGTCACCGGGAGTGACACGCCGCAATGTCATCACCCGGGGCGTGGACTTGAATTCGCTGGTTGGCCAGGAGTTTGAAATCCAGGGGGTGCGGTTTGCTGGCGTTGCCGAATGCAGCCCGTGCCACTGGATGAATCAAGCCATCGCGCCGGGCGCGGAGGCGGCGTTGCACGGACAGGGGGGGTTGCGGGCGCGGATCCT
>CAYPSF010000093.1:0-16790 GCA_964413165.1 uncultured Bifidobacteriaceae bacterium | reverse complement strand
CCATTGTCGAAGACAGCAAAACCATCCGGGAAAGCCTGACGCACTTTGTGCAGACGGATCCGGAGTGCCGGTGCGTGTTCGCGTGCGCCACGGCCGAGGAGGCGCTGGTGGGAATCCCGAAGCACCAGGTGGAGGTGGTGCTGATGGACATCCAGCTGCCGCATCTTTCCGGCATCGAATGCACCGCGCAGATCAAGAAGCTGCTGCCGGCGGTTCAGATCATCATGGTGACGGTGTACGAGGACACGGAGCGGATCTCGGCGGCGTTGAGCGCGGGCGCGTGCGGTTACCTGTTGAAGCGTTGCACGCCGGCGGAACTGGTGTCGGCCGTGCGCGAGGCCCGGATGGGCGGTGTGCCGATGCCGCGGGAAATCGCGCGCAAGGTGATCGCCTCGTTTCAGCAGCCGGTCACGGTGGCGGCGGCCATGGATGAGCTGCGGCCGAGCGAACGGAAAATCCTTGAGTTGCTGGCGATGGGGCTGGCGAACAAGGAGATTGCGGATCGCCTGGGTTTGAGCACGGGGACGGTGCGCTGGCACCTGGAAAACATTTATGGCAAACTGCGCGTGCACTCCCGCACGGAAGCGGTATTGAAGTTCCGTTCCACCAAGCCGGCCTGAGCCGCCTTGCTTCGGGGCAGGAAGCCCTCAGGCATCCGGACCGTCGCCGACCTGCCCGGGCGCCAAATCTCCCCGGTTTTATTGGCTGTTTTGCGAGCCTGACGTTTGTCGGGCTAGTCAAGTTCACCAAAGGCGTTATGGTTTGGTTAAATAAACCTTAAAAAGCACCACTTGGAGTGGTGTGTGAACATTGCCAGCGCGATGATAGATTAAGCAACCGATACCCGACACAAACCGGATGATTCATTCACCATCGATGTTCGCCTCAGGATCATCAAAAACGGGCAGCCAGTTCCGATCCCGGTCAGGTTTTACCCTGATTGAATTACTGGTGGTCATTGCCATCATCGCCATCCTGGCGGCGTTGTTATTGCCGGCCCTTTCCAGCGCAAAGAACAAGGCGCGGCGTATTCAATGTATTGCCAACCTCAAGCAGTGGGGGGCGGGCTTTCATTTATACGCCGGTGAAAACGATGACAGCATGCCGGGAGGTTTTTTTGATCCCACCGGGATGTGGATGGTCGCGTTGGAGCCATATGTTCCCGGGGCCAAAACAGGCGGGAAAGGCGGGGAAATATGTTTTTGCCCGATGGCAAAAGACATCATGCGATCCGCAATGCCAAGCATCTATACCCAAGGGACGTGGTCCACAGGTACGCCAACTGACCCGCCCATCACTTTTGTGGCGTGGGGAGTAACGGGCCAAGGGGGTGATGACCCCACGCCGGCTGCATGGCCAAACGGTCTTGGCTCGACGGTTTGGTCCCGTCCCGATATGAATGGCAGCTATGGATGCAATGCCTGGATGTCCAATCCACCGGATTCAGTCTTTGGTCCTGGTGACGTCACGCAGCCGTCATATTTCCGGAAATTGACAACGGCGGGCAGGATCGCGGAGGCACCATTGTTCGCCGATGCTGTGTACCCGGGAACCACCCCGCATCCAAATGATCCGTTCCCCACTGCTTCAGGCCAATGTGCGTCGCAGGCCAGCATGGCGCTTTTTTCCATTCCCAGGCATTCGGGTAGAAGCCCTCTCAACATGGCATTCGTTGACGGCTCGGTCAGTCCGGTGGGTTTGAGACAGCTTTGGCAGATGCCCTGGAGCATTGGTTACGACACCAGCAAAGTGCCGACGCTCGTGCCGGTCTGGTTGAAGTCATTCAATTAAAACAATGGCCATCTGAATTTCCAATGATTGCAACCTTCCTCGATTGCCCAATCCGACGATAAAAAATCAACCCCCAAAACCTATTAAACCATGAAAAAGATAGTTTCAATTATAGCTATTATTTTTGGCGTTCTTTTTGGCGCTCTCCCGCTTGCCCCGGCGGTGACTATTTACACCGAAAATTGGGGCAGTCCGAATACGACGGTTCAGGCGGCCAACACGCTGACACTGGTGGGCTGGACGGTCATTGCGAACCGGCAGGGTGGAGTTGGCCCTTATTACGGCATATTCGCTGCCACGGGCGCGAGCGATCCCGCCCTGGGATTGGGGTTGCCGGTGAACACGGTATATTTGACGGGCCTGTCCGGGGCCACCACCAATCAGCTGGGCGGTCCGGCGATGCTTTACACAACCGATACTTCCGGGGCCGGAAGCGCCGGCAATTCCAGCTTTGCCGATATCAATCCAACCCTGTACACCAATTTGACATTCAACGTGGAAATCCGTGTTGATGGCGGAAACTGCTCCAACTATTTTGCGGTTCAAGTGGGAGGGTCGTGGTATGTGTGTACCAACAATCCGTTCCCCACCGTCAACGCCGGCAATTACCCGGTCTTTACCAATTGGAGCATGGTTTACACCAACCCTGCAAACGCCTGGTATGGTTTGACCATGAACGGCACTACCAGCGTGACCGTTGGTGGGCCGGCGACGCCGAGTTTTTCTTCGCTGATCACCGGTATTGGCATTGTTGAGTTCACAAATAATGCCCCAGGCGGCAATAACGGATACAATTATAACGAGATTGTCATCAATCAAGGTCCTGGTGACTTTCCGACGAGTCCGCCGGTCCTGGCGGCCCCGGCGATCACTCCACAAACGGTTTATATTGGCGGCGGCGCCTCGTTCTTGCCGTCATTTTCGGGCGCACCGACTTTGGTTTATGCGTGGAAGACAAACGATGTCAACGTGACCGGAGCCAGATTTGTCGGCGCAAACACCACTTCGTTGACCATTACCAATGCCAACGCCAGCGACGCACTTTGGAATTACTCGGTGGTGGTGACCAACTTTTTTGGCAAGGCCACGAACAGCGGCCTGAGCTTGACGGTCAATCCGGTGCCGGCGGGTCTCTTATATGCGGAGACCTTCCCTTACGTAGGACCCAACGGCAACCTGCCGATTACAGGTGTGGGCTGGGTCAGTGCGGCGAATGGCAGCACGGCCATTGGTATTTATCAGGCCAGCCCCGGTATCGGGGATGTCTTTTCCTATTCACCGGTTGCCACCACAAACGTTTACTACACGACGGACACCAATGACACCGGCTTGTCCGGGCTGCCGTTTGGGGACATCAATCCTGCCAGTTACCCGGCGATAACCTTCCAGGCCGGGTTCGTTCCGGGGAACGCCCAGGGCCAGGTTCCCGGAGCCATTACAGTTTATTGGGCGGTCGCGATGAATGGGACGTGGTATGCGTCGGCACAACCCGCGCAAATTACCCTTACCGCCTTAAGCCCCTATTTGAACTATCAGTTGGGCTTTAACCCGGCGGCGACGAACTGGAACAACCTGACCATTACCACCACCGGTGGCATCATTGGCAGCCAGGCTTCCGGGGCTTTGACCGGCAACATCTCCGGCGCCGGACTGGTCATTGCTCACAATGATGCGACCGGTTCGGACATGAATTTCCAGAATTTTGAGATTCTGACCAACCAGGCAGTGGGTTCAGCGCCCTCGATTGGCACCGCCATACCTAACGCCGTGGGAGTCGCTTCCGGCGGCGGCGCGAGCTTTGGTGTTTCCGCCACCGGAACGCAGCCTTTGACTTACAGTTGGGAGACCAATGGGGTGGCGGTTACCAACGGAGGCAAGCTCTCCGGCGCAAACAGCGCGACCTTGACCATCGCAAGCCTGAATACCAACGACGACAATCTGCAAATCGTCGCCATCGTCACCAATACCGCCGGCAGTGATCGCAGCGACAGTATTTTTGGCGCCACGACATTGACGGTAACCAATCCTCCGATTGGCCTGCTGTATTCGGAACAATTTTCGTTTGTCGGACCGCTGGTAGCCAATTATCCCGTCAGCAGCGTAGGCTGGGTGGAGGCGGTCCCCAGCGCCCCCAATGCTCTCTTCCAGACTACGGCCAATACCAGTGAAGGAGCGGTCTTTGCGTTCCTGGGCACGCCGGCCACGACCGTGTATTACGCGACCACGACCACGGATACCAACCAGGCCGGACTGCCATTCCCGAACATCAATCTGGCGTCTTATCCGAGTTTGAATTTTTCCGTGGATATTGCGCCGTCGTTTGCCGCCAGCAATGTTACGGCGTTTATAGCAGTGCAGCTGGCGCAGGCCGGTGGCACTAATTGGTACGTCGCCGCCAGTCCTTTGCCTGTGCCAACGTCGGCGGACAGCTCCGCCTACGCCACTTACACCCAGGCCTTCAATCCCGCCGCCGCGAATTGGAAGAACTTTACCGTTACCGGTTCGGGCGGAATTGTCGGGTCAACCGCGGCGGGCAAACTGAATGGTGTAATGATTGGAGCCGGCCTGGTGTTCGTCACCGTCAGCACCGGGGGAACCTTCAACTTCGACAATTTTCAGATCACGGGAACCGGGCTGGGCGGCATCAATGTCGGCCCGCTGACCGGCGGCAACATCAATCTGACGTGGGTGGGGAATCCGGCGGTGAACCTGCAAAGCACCACGAACCTGAGCCCGGCGAACTGGCGGGACGTGACCAACACCGCGGGGCTATATTCGCTGCCTGCGCCGGTGACCCCGCCGCGCCAGTTTTACCGCTTGATTCATCATTAACCGTCGGCGCATCAAGATTCGGGGAGGCTGCCAGTGGCATTGACCGCTGGTAGCCGGTTTAAAGCATGAACCGGAAGGCCAATTTGAAACCGGCGACCGTCCGACGCGGGGGGAGGAGTCAGGTCATCGCCGTGCAGGGGTTTGCCAATGATTTCAAGGGGATTATTATGCGAGCCTGACGTTTGTCAGGCTAGGCAAAACCTATAAATAGGCGATTATTCAGCAACCAGAAATCAGCAGAAACTTGTAATCCAAACCTATGAAAACCATCGTCTCACTCACTTCAGTACTTGCCGCGCTGGCATTGGCCGCGTTGCCTGCGAAAGCCGCTACTTATACCGGTACCGGCAGTGCGCTCGGCGGCGGCGGGAATGGTGAAGGCATCAGCAGCGTTGTCGTCAATAACACTGCGAGCACCATCACTTTCACCATCAATTCGAGCGCGGCGCAGAGCGCATTCGTTCAATATTATGTGCTAATGCAGTATGTCGGTCAGGGTGCCAGTGGCAGCACGGCGCTCTTTAACTCTGCGGGCGCGCTGAACAGTTGGGGGCCGAGTCTGGGCATCAGCACCGGAATGAACGCTTTTGCTGCCACTTTTAACACGGGTGCCAGTGGAGAAACCTATAGTGGTGGAATTTGGTCGAACAATCAGTCAGTCAGCTACGATGCGGGTGGCACGGGATCTACTTTCAATACCTTTACGCTGTCTTTGAGCAGCCTCGGGTTGAGCGCTGGTACCAGTTTCTATTTCGACGTTGTGTCGTCGTACCCCAATGCTGCGGGGCAATCGGCTTATGGTGCATTGGACAGCATCGGGGGTTTTCCCGCGGAGACCGATGGTTCCTTTCACCAGTTTACCCCCGGTCAAAATGCGTATGACGCGGCCACCGACGCTTCCGGTACGAAGTTCGGCACGGCGGCGAGCATGTACACAGTGGTTGCCGTTCCGGAACCCGCCACGCTGGCGCTGTTGAGCGGAGGGGCAATCCTCCTGCTGGCCGGACGGCGGAACCGCACGCGGTAAAGGGGATGATCTTATCCGGATTGACGTCGGTAGCAAGAAAGCCGGGACTGTTTGGAGTTGTGCGAAACAGTTCCGGCTTTGGTTTGGTGGAATGGGGTCTGATCGGACAAACAGCCGCATGCGCATGAAATTCACAAATAAGGCCGGCGTTCTGGCGAGCCTGTTGCTGGGGATGACCTTGACGACGGACGGCGCCCAGTTTGTGGCGGGCGCGGATTTTTCGGATCTGAGTTTTTTCGAAAGCCGGGGCAAAGTTTACAAGGCCACCGGCGCGGTGCAGGATGGACTCGTCATCCTCAAAAACTCCGGTCTCAACTGTGTGCGCCTGCGATTGTGGACCGGCAGCGACGCGCTGGTCCAGGTCAACAACGCCTACAACTACACCAACAATCTCAGTTACACCCTGCCGCTGGCGGTGCGGGTTAAGAATGCGGGCCTGCTCTTCTGCCTGGACTTTCATTACTCCGACACCTGGGCCGACCCCGGCCACCAGGCTGTCCCCTCCGCCTGGTTCAGCCTGAACTTCGCCCAGATGGTGCAACAGATGCGCACCTACAACAGCAACACCATCGCCGCCTTTGCCGCGGCGGGAGCGATGCCGGATTACGTCCAGATTGGAAATGAAATCTCGCAAGGGATGTTGTTCACCAACAATGTGGGCGCAAACATCGGAAAAGTTTCCGGCAGCTTCAACACCTCCTGGTTGCAGCTGGGCCAGTTGATGAATGCGGCCATCCAGGGGATCCGCGACGCCACGAATGCCACGGGCGCGGCCATGCCCAAAATCATCGTCCATATTGACCGGGGCGGAGATTGGGCCACCACCCAGTGGTATTTTGAGAACCTGAATGCGCAAGGTGTTCCTTACGACATCATCGGCGAGAGTTACTATCCTTTCTTCCAGGGATCCCCGACGAACCTGAACATCTGTCTCAGTAATGCGGCCATTGAGTTCGGCAAGCCCATCATCGTCGCCGAAACCGCTTTTCCCTACACCAACACCTGTCCCACCGCCTGGAAGAGCCAGCTGTTTGGATTTCCTCCCACCACCGACGGCCAGGTCAGCTTTATCGCGGCGCTGGCCAAGATTGTGAAAAGCGTGCCCAACCAGCTCGGGGCCGGCGTTTTCTATTGGGGAGCAGAATACCAGGCGACCAGTGGCGTCAATGAAGCCGGTTTCAATACGGCCTCGTTTTTTGATGCCAATGGCACCGTTTTACCCGTGGCGGCTGCCGTGGGTGGCATGGCCGCCCCGCTCTGGATCGGTACTGCCCTCAACGGTTCAAACCTGCAGCTCCGATGGCCATTCAGTGGCGCGGCCTTGAAGCTGACGACCGCCACTGACCTGATCGGATGGTCGTCGGTGCCCGATCCCATCCAGATCACCGGGGCGGTGTTTACGGTCACCCTGCCGGTGGATCCCAACCAGAGCCGGTTTTATCGCCTGCAATCAAACTGACGCCGGGGTCTTCGACCTGTGAGATCGGGAATGCCCAGTCAAATTCAAAGGAACTGCCGACGGTGGTGGCTGGCAGTCTGGTTGTGCTGCGGGGTGTTGCCCGTCGGCGCGACGGGCCCGGCAGCCATTCCCTTCGACGGTCAGTGGCGGTTTATCCGGGCTGATGTGCCGCAGGCGCAGACGCCGGAATTTGATGATCGAACGTGGGAGCCAGTGGCCCTGCCACATACCGCCCACACTGAAGCGTTGGTGACGGGCCAGGGCGGTCGCCAGTGGCAGGGCGTTTGTTGGTATCGCAAAACGTTCGACCTGTCGCCGGAAGCGCGCGACCGGGAAATCATCCTCCGGTTTGACGGGGCAATGAACGCCGCGGAAGTCTGGGTCAATGGTCAAACTGCCGGGAAATTCATGGGCGGATATCTGCCCTACGTCATGGATGTTTCAAAACTGGCCCGGCCCGGCGCAAAAAACGTCGTCGCGGTCCGTTTGGACAATCGCGACAACCCGCTGACCGGCCCCAAACCGCTGGCGGACCTGGATTTCAACCTCTATGGCGGCTTGTATCGCAACGTCCACCTCGTGCTCAAAAACAGGCTCCATATAACCGACCCCATCCTGGCCGGCCAGCCCGCGGGTGGCGGGGTGTTTGTGAGTTTCCCCGCCGTGGCCCCGGAGCGCGCGACGGTCAGGGTCCGGACCCAGGTGAAGAACGACGATGCGGCGGTGCGCACGTTTGTGGTCCGGACGACCTTGCTCAATGGCCTGGGGAAAGCCGTGGCCGTGGCGGAATCGGTGCCGGAGGCGCTGGCGGCTGGGGCGGACCGGGACGTCGTCCAGGAAATTCAGGTGTCCAACCCGAAACTCTGGTCTCCGCAATCGCCCAGCCTGTACCAGGTGCGGTCGGAGTTGATCGAACAAGGGAAGGCCGTGGATACGGAGCAGACCCGTGTCGGCATCCGGCGGATCCAGATCACCCGGGACGGTTTTTGGATCAACGGGCAGAAAATGTTTCTGCGCGGCGCGAACCGGCACCAGGAATATCCCTACCTGGGCAATGCGCTGTCCGACGAGGTGCAGTATCGCGATGCGCTGAAAATCAAGGAGGCCGGCTTTGATTACGTCCGCCTGTCGCATTATCCGCAATCGCCCGCGTTCCTGGACGCCTGCGACGAACTTGGACTGGTGGTCATGGACAGTCTGATGGGCTGGCAATACTTCGATCCGGACCCCGCATTCGCCGAATTGAAGTACGGAGAATGCCGCCAGCTGGTCCGCCGCGACCGCAATCATCCGTGCGTGATTCTCTGGGAAGTTTCCCTGAATGAGAGCGACATGCCGGCCGCGTTCATTGCCCGGGCCAACGCCATCGCGCACGAGGAGTATCCCGGCGACCAGTGCTACACCTGCGGCTGGAAAAAGGGCTACGACGTTTTCATCCAGGCCCGCCAGCATGGCGGTTGCCGCGAGGTCAAGGGCCAGCCGTGCCTCATCAGCGAATACGGCGATTGGGAGTATTACGCGCAGAATGCGGGCCTGGAACAGGATAAATGGAAGGACCTGCAAGCCACCGAACGCAGCAGCCGCCAGTTGCGCGGTGCGGGCGATGCCCGGTTGGTGCAACAGGCCCTGAACTTTCAGGAAGCGCACAACGACGACCTGAAGACCCCGGCGTTTGGCGACGGCATCTGGGTCATGTTCGACTACAATCGCGGCTATGCCCCGGACCTGGAATCCTCCGGCGTGATGGACATCTTTCGCCTGCCCAAGTTCAGCTACTGGTTTTTCCGGAGCCAGCGCGATGTCAGCGAGCCGGTCGCCGGCCATCCCGTGGGACCGGTGTTGTTCATTGCCAGCTATTGGACGGCCGATTCCCCTCAGGAAGTGCGGGTCTTCAGCAATTGCGACGAGGTGGCGCTTTATTTGAACGGCAAATTGATCGAACGGCGAGGGCCCGACCGTTCGCGCGTATCCAACAACCTGAAACACGCGCCGTTTACCTTCAAACCTGACCGGTTCCTGCCGGGTACTTTGCAGGCCGTCGGTTACCTGGGCGGACGCGAGGTGGCGCGGTGCGAGCGGCACACGCCGGGCGAGCTCGACGGGTTGAAGCTGGAATTTGACCTGAGCGGCCGGTCGTTTGCGGCCGCCGCCCGGGACATGACGTTTTGCTATGCCAGCCTGAAAGACAAGGCCGGCACATCGATTCCAACCGGCCGGACGCCGGTCTTTTTTGGCGTCACCGGGCAGGCCCAACTGGTGGGAAACAATCCCATCATGAGTGAAGCCGGCACCGCTACAATCCTGGTGGCCAGCGATATCACGAAACCTCGTTGCGCCGTTTATGCCCTTTGCCTGGCCAATGACAATGACCGCATCCGGATCCTGGCGGCGGCGGCCTCACCCGATGGGATGCCGACGCCGGATTATAAAATCCATTACACCACCGACGGCACCGAACCTACGGCCGCCTCACCGGTGTATTCGGGACCGATCCGGAACACGCCTCAATTGCGGGCGGCCATCCTCGTGAACGAGGAGGTTGTGGCCCAGGCCGATTCACGCACCAGCGCACCGGCGACCAGCGACAGTGCAGTTTCCGTTGCCACGGCCACGGCCCAGCCGGAATGATTCCAAGCCGGTTACCTTTAAGATTCAAAAAGTTGCGGCGATCGTTTAATCTGTCTTCGTGCACGCCATTTTTCTTGTCCGGTCCGGACGCCGTCTGACCGGTTTCCATCTGGCCGTGTGGATGGGTCTGGTTGTGACTGCGCTCGCCGCCGCCGGTCAGGAGCCGGCCCGGATTTCGACTCCCGGGGTGACCAACATCGCGCAGTTGCGACATTTGGGTTCCCCGGGATCCACCGCCCGATATGCCATACGGCTGGAAGGAACCGTCTGGTGGACCAGTCCTACTCAGCGAAAACTGGTGCTGCATGACTCGTCGGGGACCGCCGAACTGGAAATGGATTTCCCGGTCCAGCAGGTGCAACCGGGACAACGGGTACGCCTGGAGGGAACCGGCAGTATCACTTGGAGGGGCGTAGATTTCCGGTTGGGGGGGCGCGGGCCCGCCGGCGCATCGCAGGCGCGGCTGGAAATCGTCGGGCCGGGGACGGCTCCGGATTTGCGCTGGCTAGCCATCGGTCAGCCGATGGTACCGGGAGATGAAGATCCCTGGGCGGAAGTGGAAGGCGAGGTGACCCAAGTGAGCGAGCAGCCGGACGGTTTGCACATGGAATTGACCGCGATGGGAGGGCATATGCGAGTGGAGGTCGGGGACGTTTCCGGCTTGTCCATCGCCTCGGTGTTAAACCGGCGGATTCGCGTCCAGGGATTTTGTCGGGGCGCCTTCACCACCACCGGACAAAAGGTGCCGGGTGTGCTCGTCGTGCCGAGTCGCCGGGAGATTGAATTCATTGAAACCCCCAAACGCGATGCCAATGGAGACACGAATGCGAACCAGGGCGCCTTTCCCCAGTTGACGACCGCGGATGCCGTTAACGCGATGAAACGGGAGGAAGCCGAGCGCGGGTACCCGGTCAAAATCCAGGGTGTTGTCATCTGCGTCGTGTCGAACCGGCCGGCCATTATCGTGCAGGATGCCACGCGCGCGGCCTATGTGGTTGTCAATTCGGCGGACATTTCCGAACTGCCGCAAGTCGGCGCGTATCTCGAGGTGGAAGGCAAAACGGACAAAGGCTCGTTTGCGCCGATTGTACGGGCGGGCCAGATCAACGTCCTGGGCCTGGGGAGCATGCCAGATCCCATCCAGCCGACCTGGGACCAGTTGATGAATGGAAGTCTGGATGACCAGCTGGTGGAAATCCGTGGCGTGGTGGAGAACACCGTTCTGCATCCAGCCGGCTATCCTGATGGCTGGGCCAAAATGACCTTGCACACGCCCGGCGGCGTGCTGTGGGTGGATATGTGGCTGGTCGGCACGAATTTCGCGCACCTGGAAAATTACGAAGACGCCGTCGTGCGGCTGCGGGGATGCCTGTTTGTGGCGTGGGACGCGGCTGCCCACCAATTGCAACTGGGGCGTATCCGCCTGTATGTCGATTCCATCGTGGTGGACCAGCCGGCGCTGGTGGATGAATTTTCCGCTCCCAGCAAGCGGGCGGCGGAACTGACACAGTTCGATCCGCAAGCCAGCGCTTTTCAACGGGTGAAAGTGTCGGGGCAGATCCTGCACATGCACGGGCGGGATTTTTTCATGATGGATGGCACCAACGGGGTGCGGTTCACCTTGCGGCGGCCGGCCAACCTGCACACCGGCGATCTGGCCGAAGTGGTGGGTTACCCGGAATTGAGCGGAGCCGCGCCACTTTTAAGCCAGGCGGTCGCGCGCCGGACCGGGCACGTCTCCCTGCCGAAGCCCAAAAACCTGTCCCCCGACGATCTGCCCGGCACCATCTATGATTCAACCCGGGTGCGGATCGAGGGTTCGCTGGTGAGTTCCCGGCTGACCTCCACGAACCTGGTGCTGGAAATCCAGTCCGGGTCCTGGCGGTTTCTGGCCCGGGCCAACACGAAGAAAGTTTCCCCGCCGCCGCTCCCGATTGGCAGCCGGCTGGCCCTGGTCGGGGTGTATGTGGCCCAGGGCGGCAACCGGGCGCTCGGCGACGACACGGCGCCCTTTGATTTGTTGCTGCATTCGCCGGCGGACATCGAGGTGCTCTCGCAGCCGTCCTGGTGGACGTTGCAACGGCTGCTGGTGGCCATGGGCGTGCTGACCTGTGCGCTGACGGTCATGGCGTTATGGGTCACCCAGCTTCACCGGCAGGTCGAGAAACGCACCGCCGAACTGGAAATCCAGATCCAGAACCGCCAGCGCGTCGAACACCAGCGAACGATGGAACAGGAACGCGCCCGCATCGCTCACGACCTGCACGATGACCTCGGCTCGGGCATCACCGAGATCGGCATGCTGGCTGCGCGGGCGAAATCCGCCACCGCCCCCGACGAGAAACGGAACACGTATCTCGGGCAGGCGGGTGACAAGGCGCGGGAGATGGTGACGGCCCTGGACGAAATCGTCTGGGCGATGAATCCCGCGCATGATTCGCTGGCTTCGCTCGTCAGCTATTTCTGCCTGTACGCGGACCGTTTCCTGGGGCTGGCGAACATCACCTGGCGGCTCGAAAACCCGACGGCCCCGGACGACCTGGCGGTGGATTCCCGCCAGCGGCACCAGTTATTTCTGGCTTTCAAGGAAGCGCTCAATAATGTTGTGCGTCACTCCGGGGCCACCGGCGTCCGCCTGAAAATCCAGGTCGAGCAGGGCGAACTGCAACTGGTCATTGCCGACAACGGGCGCGGTTTGCGGCTGGACAGCCGGACCGGGGAAATGGACGGCGTGGACAACATGCGGTCGCGCATTGAAAAACTGGGCGGACGGTTTGAAATCAGCGGCGAAACCGGCCAGGGCACCACCGTGCGGTTTCACGTGCCGGCGAAGAAGAATTTATGACCCGAATTGCCATCGTCGAGGACAACAAAGTCATCCGGGAAAGCCTCATGGAGTTCGTGCATGCGGACCCGGAGTGCACCTGTGTGTGTTCCTGCGCGACGGCCGAGGAGGCCCTGGAGGTGATTCCGAAACATCAGCCGGAGATTGTGCTGATGGACATTCAATTGCCGAACCTCTCGGGCATCGAATGCACCGCCCAGCTCAAACGGCTGATCCCCGCGCTCCACATCATCATGGTGACCGTGTACGAGGATACCGAAAGAATTTTCAAGGCGCTGCGGGCCGGGGCCTGCGGCTACCTGCTGAAGCGTTGCACGCCGGAAGAACTTATCTCCGCCGTCCGGGAAGTCCGGCAGGGCGGGGCGCCCATGTCGCGGGACATAGCGCGCAAGGTCATTGCCTCCTTCCAGGAACCGCTGACCACGGCGGCGGAAGTGGAGGGACTTTCTCCCCGCGAACGCGAGATCCTCGAACTGCTGGCCCAGGGTTTTCCCAACAAGGAAATCGCCCACCGCGTCGGCGTCAGCGACGGGACCGTCCGCTGGCATCTCCGCCATGTTTACGACAAGCTGCACGTCCGGTCCCGCACCGAGGCGGCCCTGAAATTCCGGTCCGTCAAGACGGGGTGAACCAGCCCACTCCGTCTAAACATCAGCAAAGCGTCAGGACCCCATCCCAAGAACCATACATTTGTCCAGCTAGGCAGAGTGTGGGAATTTGGGCAAAATCTTCAAATCAGAGCCCATTGTCACGTTTGGTCAGCACTCTGCATTGGCAGTAAGAACATGATGTATCAGATGGACGCCAGAATAAATCAGATTGGGCATTATGTTGAAAGTCGTTTGCAAAAATTTGCCGATGGCCATTTTTGTTTCCCGGACAGACTTGCAGTTGGACCCACCCCCTCCCACTAAAAATTAAAATTATGAAAACGCTCAAAAGCATTGTCGTCAAATTCGGATCGGTCGGCTTGAAAACCATTTTACCGTTGCTGGTATTGGGGATGGCGCTGCCCGCTTTTGGGGTGATGCAATGGAGTTCCTATGACACCAGCGGCAACCTGGTCACCGCCAACGTCGCCACCGGCGGCGACCTGGCTTCCAGCACCAGCGTTACCTTTACCATTCCCGCCAACACCCAGCTGTTCTTTATCACCAAAAATTTTACGCCGTTCAGCCTGGCCGGGGCGAATGCGCGCAAGCCGGTGACCTTCAAGGTTTCCGCATCCGGAGGCCTGGCGGGCATTTCCCAGCGCACCATGGGTTGGGGGCTCTTTAACTCGGCGGGCACCGCCGGCTTCACCGACGACGTCGGGTACTTCGGTCTTTGGACCGGCGCCTTGATTGAAACCTACGATCATCCGACCGGCACCGGCAATTTGTTCGGCATCCTTTCGTCACCGTCAAATAAATTGGGCCAGGGCACGGCCGCCAACGGGACGCTCGCCAATTCGGTCATCTATACCAACCAGGTGCAACTGGTCATGAACAACGTGGCGACGGGCATCGCCCTGGGCACCAGCAGTTCCACTCTCGCCGCCGCCGGTCTGGCCATCAATGGTCCGGCCGGAGTCGCGCATCGGGTGTTTACCAACCCGGTCATTCCCTTGCTGGGCGGGGCCACCACGTTCGATGAATTCGGTTTCATGTTCAACAACACCACCGGCAGCCCCGTCACCGTGACGCTGAGCGCCATTGGTCTGGGCGATACGTTGACCTGGGACGCCAGTGGCGCCAACCCGACGTTCCCCACCGACGGTTCCGGCAACTGGTCCACCACCAACGCCAACTGGTCGGGCAGCCCGGGCGGCGCGATCGGCGCGAGCGACAGTGTCTGGACCTCCGGTTACAATGCAGTCATTGGCGCGAACAATGGTGCTGCCGGCACGCTTACCATCACCAACAGCGCCGGGGTGACCGTTTCCAACATCACTTTCAATGCCGCCGGCAGCGGCAGTTACAATATCGCCGGTTCGCCCCTGATCTTGACCGGCACGCCGACCATCACGGTCGCCAATGGCGTTACGGCCACCAATAGCGCTCCATTGGGCGGCACGGGCTTCACGAAGGCGGGTAATGGCACGTTCGTGTTGCTGCCGTCCGTAGCGGCTACTAACGTCGGTGTGACCACGGTCAATGCGGGCACGCTTTTCATAGCTGCTACGGCTGTCAACAGCTTGAACGATGATTTGACTGTGAATGCCGGGGGGACTGTCCTGGTTGCCGCCGCCCCTAGCATCCCCACAGGAAACCGGCTCTTTATTAATGGCGGAGCGGTGACAAATATTACTGCGGGCGCTACAACAGTAATTCAGAACATCGTAGCTTTTGACAACAACGGGACGTTAGCCTCCCTTGTCAACGGTGTCGCCAATCAGTTGAATGTAACCAATTTTGACTTCCGCAGCGGCTTGGAAGCGTTTCCAAAATTCCCTGCAACCATGACTGCCAACTTCAGTGTCAAGTCAACCCCGGGAACAATGATCGTTCAGAGCCGCGCCAACAGTTCCGGATTAAACGGCATCGCCGGGCTGAAACTGAACGCGGGTACTTTCATCTGTGATTATGCGAATCCGGCCCCAAACAATGACACCCAGGGTGGGGCGAAATATATCAGCACTGCTCAGATGACATTGGCGGGAGGTACGCTCTTCCAGCGTTTCAGCGCCAATGCCAATCGGTCTGAAGCAGTTGGAGGCGTGTTGATCAATCCTGGTGCCACTTCAGTGCTGGTCACCAACAATGGTCCGAGCGCGAACAACTACACTTTTGCGCAGGGTGCAATCACCCGGAATGTTGGTGGAACGGTGGATTATGCCGTTGGCGGCACGAGCACAGGCACGAAAGCTTGCACGACCACCACAGCCAATATAAACGGCATCCTGGGCGGTTTTGCCACCTATAACGGAACTGATTGGGCGATTGGCACAACGATTGCCCCGTTGGCGTCCGGCAATTATACGACCAGCCTTGATCCCACGACTTGGCTGCCGGCCAACAACGTGAGTCTGAACGCGAGCACCTCGCCCGGCAGCGTACCGGATTTGACGGCCATCAATTCCTTGCGGCTCACCGCCGCGGCCACGGTTACCCTTGCCGGCACATTGACCAATACCTCCGGTGGCGTGCTGGTCACCGGCAGCGGCGCAACGGCGATCACCGGCGGCACGCTTCTGGGCGCCGGCGGTGCGGATCTCATCATCCATCAAAATGCCTCCGCCGACCTGACCATCAGCTCGACCCTGGCTGACAATGGCACAGCCACTTCGCTGACCAAGGATGGCGTTGGCAAACTGATCATCACCGGTACCGACAACATGACGGGCACCAATTATTTGAATGGTGGCGCGGTGGAGGTGAGCGATCTGGCCAAACTGGCCAGCGGCCCGTTGGTGATGAACAACGGTGCGTTACGCTACACCGGTTCGGACGTTACCAGTACACGTGGTATCACCGTGAACGGCGTTGGTGCTATAGTCGATGTCTCTGGCAGCACAAAAGTCACGCAAAGCGGGGCCATTGTTGGCGGTGGTGGTTTTAATTCTCCGTTGACGGCTGGTTTAAATTTGGGTGATTGGGGCGGTCTGACCAAAATTGGCAGTGGCACATTAATCCTGGCTGCGAATAATATCTATAACGGCCCCACCATCGTGAGCAATGGTGTGCTTTCCGTGAATGGAACGAATTCTCTGACCGGCACGAACGGCCTGATCAATTACTCGGGCGGCGGCACCTTCACCGTTTACGGCGGTACACTGGGTGGCACGGGAATGGTTTCCGGACTGGTCACCATCAAGAATGGCGGAACGATTTCGCCCGGCAACAGCATCGGCACCTTGAATCTGGCGGCCGGCCTCAGCTTGGAGAGCGGTTCAACCAGTCTTTTTGAAGAACAAAATGGTTCCAGCGGTGATTCGCTGCAAGTCCAGGGCAATCTGACCATCCAGCCCAATTCCACGATTGCCATCAGTGTGTTGGGTGTGGCACTGGATCCGACGACCAACACGTTGATCACCTATACCGGAACCAAATCCGGCTCATTTAATCCGACGGTGTCTGTTGTTGGCGGGTCGCTGAACAGTTCCGTAACCATCGACGAAAGCACCCCCGGCCAGATCAAATTGGTGGCTATTCCCCAGGTGGTCATTACCACCCAGCCGACGAACCAGATCGTTTCCACCAACGACACCGTGACCTTTGCCGTGGTCG
>CAYPSF010000092.1:0-16970 GCA_964413165.1 uncultured Bifidobacteriaceae bacterium | reverse complement strand
TGGCGTCCTTCACCCCGAAACACATGCCCAAATGTTCTGCCCGAATGATGTTCATATTAACTTTGTATCACAAAGTAAAAGACCACGGCGATTCCGGTTCGTTCAAACATTTTTTATTTGGCTTTGTTTTGCCGGACGATTTGCTCCAGCAGGTTGATATAATCAGCAAAGGCCTTGCGGCCGGCGGGGGTGAGCGAGCAGGTGGTGAGGGGGCGGTGGTTTTGGTACGATTTGGCCACGGTCAGGTAGCCTTCCTGCTGCAAGGCGCGGATATGGGTGGTGAGGTTGCCGTCGGTCATGGCCAGCGCGTCGCGCAATTCGGTGAACGACAGTTCCGGCGCGGCGGCCAGCATGGACATGATGGCCAGCCGGCCCTTCTCGTGAATCACGCGGTCGAGCTGTAGAAGCAGTTCCGGGTTCACGCCGCATTCTTTCCCTTCTCGGTGAAGTAGAGATAGACGCCGCAGATCAGATGAAGTCCACCGAACATAATCCCCATGAAAAAGCCGCGTCCATCAAAAAGAGGATCCAGCGGGCTGGCCTGTCCGCCCGCGATTCCGTCGCGGGTCGTCAGTAACAGAGCCAACGCGGAGCCCATGCCTGCGAGAATGAACAGCCAACCCAGCAACCGGATGCCGCGCGGCATGAAGAAGCCGGCCGCGTGCAGCGCACAACCATAGGCAATACACCAGATGAGAGAAATGACCCCGGCCCCGCTCTGGCCGGCGCCGTTGGCCAGAATAGCCAGCATGCCGACAAACAAGCCCACGGTCAACGCCGGCACCATGGCCTGTGCCACCCGGCGAGTTGGCGGCGACCAGAACGGCTCCGAATCCTTCAATGCCTGGCGACGCACGAGCAGGAAGGAGCCGGTCAGAGCGACGGCGGCCACAACCGCCCAGGCCAGAACGAAAGCGCGCGATGATTCGATGTTTGAAATGCAGCTCAGGACAGTGCCCGAGATCCCCAGCGCGCCGTTGAAAATCATGATTGGCGCGAGCGCCCGCCGGTAAACGGCGGAACGCTCCATCAGGGTGCGGATGGTTTGCAGGTGTTCGGCGGCCCAGTCGGATTCCATGTCAATATACTTTGCACTACAAAGTCAGGAGTGGCAAGGGCAAACTATTTACTGCCTTGCTTTCCCGGCGCATTCGGCTGAAGCTCTCCAGGTTATGCCGCCGCCCCGAAAGACCTCCTCTCGCCAGCGCGTGCTCGCGCAATGGCGCGGGGTGGATCTCGCGCCGCTCGAAGCCGCGCAGCTGGCGCGCGCGCGGACCGTCGGCGCCGTGCTGCCGCAGGTGACGAAGGGTTTGCGCATGGACCAGCGCCGGGCCGAGGCGGAAGTCATCCGGGTCTGGAATTCGCTGATTGATCCGAACGTCGTCACGCACGCGCAGCCGGCGGGGATCCGGAACGGCACGTTGTTCGTGAGCGTGGACAACAGCGTATGGCTTTCGGAAATTGTCCGTTACCGCCGCCGCGAAATCCTCGACCGGTTGCAATACAGTTTCGGGCGGGATTTGATCCAGCGCATTTCGTTCCGCGTCGGTTGACCGGGTTACGTCATCAATTCCATCTGCCGCGGGGTGAGCAGCCACACCAGTTTCGCGCACCGGCCATAAAGCAAGTATTCCGCCTCCAACTTGCACAAACCGCCCTTTTTGAAATCAATCTCCAGGCTGGTATTGCCGGCAGCCAGCAGCGCAACGAGTTTGCCCAGGTAGGGTTCGTGGCCAACCAGCAGGACACTCTTCGGTTCGGGACGGAACTGGTTCAATTGTTGAATCAGCAGCCGCGGGTTGCCGGCGGGGGTCAGGTCGTCCGAGAGGGCCAGTTGCTTCCGCAACTTGAGGCTTTTGGCGATAATCGCGGCGGTCTGCTTGGCCCGCAAAAACGGGCTGGAGAGGATCAAATCAAAGGACAATCCCAATTTCTCCATCGCCCGGGCGGCCTCGCGCAGGCGGTCTTCGCCCTTGGCGGTGAGGGGACGCTCGGAATCCGGTTCATAACCGGCCGCTCCCGGTTCAGCGGCGATGCCGTGGCGAAGCAGGTAAACGTTCATGATGTTTTTGTCTTTCGCTTGGCGGTGGATTGCCTGAGTCCGGGCGGCGGCCAGAAACGGCGCAACCGGCCGGCCGCATTAAGATAGACCTGAATCAGCATCTGGCGCCAGCGCACCAGCTCTTTTTTCAACCGGCGGGCGGACGCGATGTTCACTTCCTGTTTCCGCGCGAATTTGTCCAGGGCCGCCAGCAATACGTCCATGTCCTGGATGTCTCCCATCATGCACTGGTAGCCGCGCATGGCGCGGCGATGGTCCCCGGTGACGGCGGGCAGCAGGGGGGACAGCGCCTCGACCATGTAACGGAAGTGTTTGAACGCAATGCGCGTGCGGTGAATGGTTTGGGTGTCCCCGGCCCGCACCTGCCGGCAACGTTGCGCCACCCGGGCAAACGCCCGGGTCATGGCGCGCCGGACGATCACGAAGGCCTGTTCCCGCGTGATTTGTTTGTGCCGGCGCCGGATCTCCTTTTCCAATGCCGCCAGCCGCCGGCCCAGGCGTTTCGCTTTGATGCGTTTGACGGCTTTGCGCGTGGTCCGGGTGAACCGGGCCTTGCGGGCCTGCAACCAGTCATAAAACGGGTAGGCGTCCGGAAAGGTGCCGGCCATGCGCCCCACGTAGATCAACTGGACCTGCGTGTCGCGGAGCCGGGCAAAGGTGTTGAGGTGACGTTTAAGCGCGCGGCGGGCCGGCCGGAGGTCGTGCTCGGGAATGAATGCGCCGAGCAACGCGAGGGTGGCGAGGAGCCGGCGGGTTTCCACGCGCGAGGCATGCACCGCGTCTTCCGAGAATTGTTTCTGACAACGCTTCAGCCGTTTGCGATAACGCCGCCATTGGGTGTGCAACGAGTCGGCGAGGTGCCGGAGCACATCAGCGGTCGGCTCCCCGGCGGTGCCGGCCCGGCCCGGCCGGGGACGACCGCGATGGATTAAGTGTTCCGACGCGAGATGGCTCATGTCATTGTCTGCCAGGATTCAAACATCCACAGGATGGGTCTGTTCCTGCCGGCGGAAGGTTACAATTTTGTGACAAATCCTGCCAAGCGCGCAAATGCACGGTTGCCGACCGACTTTTTCCCCGTTTACCCTGTTTTTTTCGCTTGGGCACTTCCAAGCTGGCCGCGTAGTCTAAACCCGTTCATGCAACCGGTCCGTCGCGCAGTCATTGATGTGGGCACCAACTCGATCAAGTTGTTGGTTGCCGACGTGTCCGGCCGCGACGTGCGCCCCATCCACGAGGAGAGCCGCCAGACCCGGCTGGGCCGGGGCTTTTACGAAACCCACCGGCTCCAGCCCGACACCATCGCCCACACCGCCGAGGCGGTCTGGGAATTCGCCAACACCGCGCGCGAAAAAAATTCCGATTCCATCCGGGTCATTGCCACCAGCGCCGCGCGCGACGCGGTGAATCCGGGCGACCTCACCTCGGCCATCGAACGCGTGTCCGATCTCAAGGTGGAAATCATCTCCGGCGAGCGGGAGGCCGGGTGGGCGTTCAAGGGCGTGACGACCGACTCGGAACTGGCGCGGGCGCCGCTGCTGTTGCTGGATGTGGGCGGCGGCAGCACGGAATTCATTCTCGGCCAGGGCGAACATAAGCATTTCGCGCGCAGCTTTCCGCTGGGCACCGTGCGGCTCATGGAAAAATTCCCGCACAGCGACCCGCCCACGCGCGGGGAATACACCGCCTGCCGCGGCTGGCTGAAGCATTTCCTGAAAAACGAAGTCCGGCCCCAGCTGGATCCCGCCTTGCAGCATGAGGCGCGTTCCTCCCCCGGGGAGATCCAGCTGGTCGGCACCGGCGGCACGACCAGCATCCTCGGGCGGATGGAAAACCAGCTGGATCGCTTTGACCGTGACCGCATCGAAGCCACCCGGCTGGGCTTCAAACAGGTCGTCGCGCATCGGAAGCACCTTTGGCGTCTGCCGCTGGCGGAACGGAAGGAAATCCCCGGCCTGCCGAAGTTGCGCGCGGACGTGATTCTCACCGGCGTCCTGATTTTTGAAATGGTCATGGAGGAATTTGGCTTCGAGCAACTGCGCATCAGCACCCGCGGCCTCCGCTTTGCCGCCGTGATGGACTAATGTCATTTACGATTGATGATTTGCGATTTACGATTTGAATCGTGCTCCGGCATGAAACAATCATCAATCATCAATCATAAATGAAATGCCTGATTGTCGGCTGCGGTTACGTCGGTCTGCCCCTCGGCGCGGAACTGGTCCGGCTCGGCCATGAGGTTTCCGGCCTGCGCCGGAACCCGGCGGCGGAAAATGAATTGCAGGCCGCCGGCATCCAACCGGTGTGGGGGGACGTGACCCAACCGGAATCGCTGGCGAAGCTGCCGCGGGAATTCGACTGGGTCGTGAATTGCGTGGCGGCCGGCGGTGCCGCGGAAAATTACCGGCAGGTTTATCTCTCGGGCACGCGCAACCTGGTCGAATGGCTGGGGCCCAACCCGCCGAAGAAATTCGTCTATACCAGCAGCACGAGCGTTTACGGCCAGACCGACGGCTCGCCGGTCAAGGAATCCAGCCCCACTGAACCGCTGGCGGAGACGGCAAAGGTCCTCCTGGAAACGGAAAAGGTTTTGCTGGCGGCGGCCCAGGAGAAAAAATTCCCGGCGGTGATTTTGCGGGTGGCCGGCATCTACGGGCCGGACCGGGGCCATGCGTTCAAGCAATATCTGAAGAACGAGGCGCGGATTGAAGGCGACGGCTCGCGCTATCTGAACATGATCCACCGCGACGATTTGATCGGCTGCATCATTGCGGCCTTGAAGAGCGGGCGGGCCGGCGAAACTTACAACGCCGTGGACGACGAGCCGGTGACCCAGATGAACTTTTTCCAGTGGCTGGCGGGGACCGTCGGCAAATATCCGCCGCCATCCGAGCCCGAAAATCCCTTGGAAAACCGCAAGCGCGGCGTGACGAACAAGCGCGTGTCCAATCGCCGGTTGAAAATGGAACTGGGCTGCCAGTTCAAGTATCCGAACTTCCGCAAAGGTTACAGCGCGGAGATTTTAAGGCTCGAACGCGCCGGCGAACTGAACATTGCGCCGGATGAGCGGTGATTTCAGAACGCGTGGTTACGGGATCGCCGTGCGGTAGAACCGCACAGGTTCGTTGGCGATGGGCAGGAAAGTTTCAAAGTAATTGCTGGAGCTGGCGGCGTTCGTAGAGAAGGGCAGCCATTGGACGAGATTGGTGGACGTCAACACCCGGCAAGTCTGGCCGTTGGTGTCGGCGACAATACAGTCCATCGTTCCGTTGGTAACCGCTTCCAGGCTCAACGCATTCCAATGATAGGCCTTGAAATTGAAGCCGAACTGGTCCGGGCCGACGGTGACCGGTTGACTGGCGGGGATGAAGAGGTAATTCGGACTGGTTGGGGTGATGGTGTAAGGGCCCGCGGCGAAGACGGAGGCCCCATAACTTCCCAGATTGGTGGTTGTCAAATTGGCAGCGCCAATGACGATGGTGACTTCATCTTTCAACGTATGTCCCGAGACCTGTCCGCCAATGAAGAACGGCGGGGAGGATTCGAAGGCGCCGATATCGGCAGCAGCGCCATAGGGCCGGGCATGGCCGCGCTGGTCGGTGGCCGGGGCGGTGGCCGTGTTTCCGCCGTCGATGGCCGGGCTGCCGGCCAGCAAAGGAATGGTTGGTGTAGGTCCGCCATAGTTACCGAGCGCGCCGAGGATGGGGTCGGTATTGTTGAGACTGCCGGGCGCAGAAAATCCGGCGCTGGCATCCGAACTGAGATTGTACCCCGAATCGAGCAGCGTCCCGAAACAATTGCTGCCGGAGGTGCTGTTGGCCAGGATGGTGCCAGCAAGTGTAATTGTACCATTGGTGGAGAACAACCCTCCGCCAAGTGCTGCTCCCGTACCTGACGTACCACCAACCCTCTGTTGAGCTGAGTTGCCGGAGATGGTTACGCAATTCAGGTTCATGGACCCGGCAAAATTACAAAGGCCACCGCCCAAGCCGCTACCTTGACCGGATGTGGTGCCGGGCCAAAATCCCAACTCACCGGATTGCGCTGTGTTGTCATAGATTGTGCAATTCACTGCCTGCAAGGTGCCTGAATTGTAAATCGCTCCACCAAGACCTGTGCCGGGGTATCCAGATTGAGTGGCGATTCCCCCAACGGCGAAATTGCCCGAGAGCGTGCAATTAGTGATGTTGATTGAGCCGGCCGCAATGTACAATGCCCCTCCGTAAGCATTGGCCGCAGTTACGGGTGTTGCTGGAAAGGCGGTCATTCCACGCCCCCCCAGTACTGTGTTTGAGGCGAACAGACTTTCGCCAAGCCATAAAGAGCCCCCATTTTGGTAAATCGCACCTCCGCACGTAGTGTTGATGGTAGCTGGAACAGTGCTGTTGCTAGACATGATGCAATGGACCAGCGAAACCTGACTGGTTGCGATGCAAATGCCCCCTCCGCATGCGGTACCTCCTTGATTGGCGCCCACAACGGTAAAGCGCAGACCCTGGCCAGCCACGGCGCTGTTGCCAGAGAACTGGCAATTCACGAACTGGATCACGCTGCCCTGGGCATAAATGCCTCCACCTTGAGCGTTGCCTCCGGTCGATATCACATTACCTACAGTAGTGAGGGCACCTGTTCCGCCCAGGGAAAAATTCATTGCAAAGGTGCAGTTCGTTGCGTTCAGATAACCATTATTCATGAAGATGGCTCCGCCCGAACCGGTGCCTCCGGTTCCATTGAGACCAAACGTGCTGCCAGCACCGCCCGTTCCACCCTGGGCATCGTTGCGCAGGAAGGCACAGGAGGTTGCGGCAATCGTGCCACCGTTGTTGTAAATCGCGCCTCCTTCCCCGGGTCCGCCTTGCGCTCCCGTTCCATCCACGCCGTTCGTGCCGCGCGCCAATCCATCCGCCAGAGCAAGATTCTGAAGCGCCAGCGTCGTGCCTGGCTGGACGTTAAACAATTGCGAGAGGTTTCCGCCGCTGATCGTCACGCCATGGCCGGAAGCATTCAGATTTGAATCGTTCGTGATGACCAGAGGACTGGAGAGAGCAATGGTGCCATCACAATTAAAGGTCACGGTGCCCCCGCCAACGAGGGCGGTGCGCAGGGCCGCTTCCGTCGCAGTGTTGACAACTCCGCTGCAGAACGCGATCCGTGGCAGGCAGAGCAATGTGAAAATCAACCCCCAAAAACAACGACACCTAGAAGTTTTCATAACCCGTATCGATTTAGATTAAAACAACTTAAACTGAAGTTACACCTGCCCCAAAAG
Organism: uncultured Bifidobacteriaceae bacterium; assembly: GCA_964413165.1. Taxonomy (GTDB): domain Bacteria; phylum Verrucomicrobiota; class Verrucomicrobiia; order Limisphaerales; family UBA11358; genus UBA11358. The sequence continues at coordinate 9,639 of CAYPSF010000092.1, read as the reverse complement.
ACCGGCAAGTGAAATTTACCCTTACCCGGCAGTTCACGGGATCGCCGTGCGGTAGAACCGCACGGGTTCGTTGGCGATGGGCAGGAAAGTTTCAATGTAATTGCTGGAGCTGGCGGCGTTCGTGGAGAAGGGCAGCCATTGGAGGCGATTGGTGGACGTCAGCACCCGGCAAGTCTGGCCGTTGGTGTCAGCGACAATGCAGTCCATGGTTCCGTTGGTAACCGCTTCCAGGCTCAACGCATTCCAATGATAGGCCTTGAAATTGAAGCCGAACTGGTCCGGGCCGACGGTGACCGGTTGACTGGCGGGGATGAAGAGGTAATTCGGACTGGTTGGGGTGATGGTGTAAGGGCCCGCGGCGAAGACGGAGGCCCCATAACTTCCCAGATTGGTGGTTGTCAAATTGGCAGCGCCAATGACGATGGTGACTTCATCTTTCAACGTATGTCCCGAGACCTGTCCGCCAATGAAGAACGGCGGGGAGGATTCGAAGGCGCCGATATCGGCAGCGGCGCCGTAGGGTCGGGCATGACCGCGCTGGTCAGTGGCCGGGGCGGTGGCAGTATTCCCGCCGTCGATGGTCGGGCTGCCGGCCAGCAAAGGAATGGTCGGTGTGGGTCCGCCATAGTTACCGAGCGGGCCGAGTATAGGGTCGGTGTTGTTGAGGCTGCCGGACGCTGAAAATCCCGCGCTGGCATCCGAACTGACGTTGTGGCCGCCGTCCATCAGCACGCCGAAACAATTGCTGCCGGAGGTACTGTTGGCCACGATGGTGTTGTACAGGTTCACCGTCCCACTTGAGTTGTAAATGCTGCCGCCGTGACCGGTTCCGTTCGGACTGCCGGTTCCACCCACGGCAGCATTCAGGGCGAAGGTGTTATTGACCGAAACGACCGAGCCCCCGTCATTGTAAACGGCACCACCATAAGCATCGGCTGCTGCAAAACTGGATGGATAATCGCCTCCCACGGCGAGATTCCCCTCCAGTGTGTTGTTGGTGGACTGGCAGAAACCCACATTGTAAATGGCGCCGCCGTACCCGGGTGTAGCAAGCACGGGCAGAGAGCCGGGAATTCCCAAAGCCCGGTTGGTGGAAAATGTGCAACCTAAAATTGACACCGCATTGCTGTTGTAAATGGCCCCGCCTTTGCTTGTCCCGTTTTGAATTCCAAAAGAACCGGGAGATGTGCCCCCCCGCACTGTATTTCCGAAAAAATAACTCTGGTTGATGCTTGATGGCCCGGCGCAAAAAACCGCTCCGCCATTTCCATCCGAACCGTTGGCTATGCCCCAATCCCCGCCGATAGCCTGATTGTAACCGAAGTGACAGTTGGATGCCTGGAAGGATCCAATACTAAAGACGGCGCCACCCTGTCCAGGTGCCGAATGACTTCCTCCTACTCCGCCATGCCCCCCGGCAACCGTATTGGAGGTGAAACTGGTTCCGGCCACCACCAAATAACCTCCCGAATTAAAACAGGCTCCGCCTTGTCCCGGCCTTCCTGAAGTTTCGCGATAATAGACCAAAGACGCCAAAGCTTGGTTTCCCGTGAAAGAGCCATTTAGATTGGTCACTATTCCTCCCCATTCACATACCGCCCCACCGTAGGCGCCGCCGGATAGTTCGTTCGCAGACAATCCATCAGAAACAGCATCGGCACCAATCGTCTGGTTGGTTCTAAACTGGCAATTTACTAATTGCACCAAACTAGTGGCGCAATAAACGGCCCCGCCGAAACCGCTCCCGGCATTGCCACCGTTTATGACTTGGACAGGAACACTCGTCCCTGCACCACCCCTGGCTTGATTGCCGACGAAATCGCAGCCAAGAACTGAAAGACTTCCATTGTTGACACTGATTGCTCCACCCAACCCGTCTCCACCATTGCCATCGTTGCCAAAAAACGGTGCATCCGGCAAACCACAATTGCCTCCCTGCGCCACGTTTGACGAGAACAGACAGTTGGAGGCAATCAATGTGCCGCCGTTCAACAGCACGCCACCACCCTGGCCGCTGCCGCCAACGGTTCCGGGGATGGCGTTCGTGCCAAGCGCAAGACCATTGGCAATGGTGAGGTTAAAAAGTGACAGCGTGCTCGCGCCATTGACCGTGAACACCCGCACCGTGTTGCTGCCGCTGATGGTGATGGCGTGGCCTGCCGCATTTAAAATCGTACTGCTGGCGATGGCAACTGTGCCAGTCAAGGCAATGGTGCCATCACAGTTAAAGGTCACCGTGCCACCACCTGTGAGGGCGGTGCGCAGGGCGGCTTCCGTTGCGCTGTTGACGACTCCGCCGGAAAAGGCTGGCAAATGAAATTTCATTTCGACCTGGGCGGGTTTACTCATTAACGTTTTGCCGATGGCCGCCGAAGCCCAATTGACTCCCATGATGACGCAGTATCGCCGCATCAAAGGCGAACTGCCCAAGGACGCGCTGCTGCTTTTCCGGCTCGGCGATTTCTACGAGATGTTCTTCGAGGATGCCCAGACCGGGGCGCAAATCCTCAATCTCGCTCTCACCGCCCGCAATGGCATTCCTATGTGCGGCCTGCCGCACCATGCGTCCCATGCCTACATCGGCCGGTTGCTCAAGGCCGGTCGGAAGGTCGCCATTTGCGACCAGCTCGAGGACGCCCGGCCCGGCAAACTCGTCAAACGCGAGGTCACCCAGATCCTCTCGCCCGGCACGCACTTCGATGAACGGATGCTCGTGGCCGAACGGAATAATTTCCTGGCTGCGGTTTATCCGAGCGGCCGAAGCTTCGGCCTGGCACTGGTGGACCTGACCACCGGCGATTTCCTGACCACGGAACTGGAAAACGATTCGGCGTTGCTGACTGAACTGGAACGGTTGCGTCCGGCCGAAATCATTTATCCCGGCGAAGTCGCGGCCTTGCGGGATCTGCTCCGGGGCGCGTTCAAGATCCTCAACGGTTACGATGACTGGACGTTTGCGCCGGAAACCGCGCTTTACACCGTGCGCGACCATTTCAAAGTCGCGTCCCTAGATGGTTTCGGCTTGAAGGACCGCACGGCGGCGATTGGCGCGGCCGGCGCGGTGTTACATTACCTCACGCAACATTTGCGCCGCGATGTGAAGCATCTCACGCGGCTGTCCTTTTATCGCCGCAACGATTATCTCGCGCTGGATTTCACCACGCTGCGCCACCTGGAAATCCTGGAACCGCTCCACCACGACGCCCCGCGCCAGGCCTCGCTCTATGGCGCGGTCAATCGCACCGCCACGCCGATGGGCGCGCGGATGCTGCGCAACTGGCTGTCGCAACCGCTGGCTGCGGTGGAACCGGTTCGCCGCCGGCAGGAAACGGTGCAGACGTTCATCGACCATTCCTCCGGTCTGGACGGTTTCCGGGTGCAGCTGGCCCAGGTGCGCGACCTGGAACGCACCCTTGGCCGCTTGAGCACGGGCAGCGGCAACGCGCGTGACCTCGTCGCCCTGCGCCTGGCGCTGGAACAAATCCCGGCGGTGAAGAAGATCCTGTCAACGCTCGTAGCAGCCGACGTAAGGAGGCTCACTTCTCCCAAAAACAGTCAGAGCCTCCTTACGTCGGCTGCTACGGATGAATCGAAGGACGCAGCGCAGCACAAGCCTGACCTGATTGACGAATTAAGTTCCCAACTCACCGAATTGCCCGACCTCGTGGAATTGATTTCCCGCGCCATCGTGGACGACCCGCCGCTGGCCTTGAAGGAAGGCGGCATGATTCGCGACGGCTTCGACGCGGCGCTCGACGAGCTCCGCGGCGCCACGCGCGGCGGCAAGGATTGGATTGCGAAGCTGCAGGCGGACGAAATCGAGCGCACTGGCATCACCTCGCTCAAGGTGCGTTTCAATTCCGTGTTCGGCTACTACATCGAGGTCACGAAGTCGAATCTCGACAAGGTGCCGCAACATTACATCCGCAAGCAGACCATTGCCAACGGCGAACGTTACATCACGCCCGAATTGAAGGAAATGGAAGGCAAAATCCTCGGCGCGGAGGAACGCAGCGTAAAACTCGAATACGAACTGTTCCAGCGCGTGCGTGAGGAGGTCCTCGGCCGCCTGTCGCAAATTCAGCAAACTGCTGCTGCGCTGGCGCAGCTCGACGTGCTGGCGGCCTTCGCGGAGACGGCGCGGCTGCACAACTATTGCCGGCCGGAGGTAAGGGATGAAGGCGTGTTGCAAATCCGCGACGGACGGCATCCGGTTTTGGAACAAAGTTTGCAGGATGAACGGTTTGTCCCGAATGATGCGGGGCTTTCAGGTAGGGCGGGCACTCCGCTGCCCGCCGCCGAACCACGGCGCGCAGAGGACTGCGCGCCCTACCTGGAAAAAATTGATACGCTTCCCCAGATCGGGCTCATCACCGGGCCCAACATGGCCGGCAAGAGCACCTACATCCGGCAGGTGGCGCTCATCACGCTCCTCGCCCACACCGGTTCATTTGTCCCCGCCGCCGGGGCGCGGATCGACCTGGTGGACCGTATTTTTACCCGCATCGGCGCGAGCGACGATCTCACGCGCGGGCAGTCCACCTTCATGGTGGAAATGACCGAGACGGCGAACATCCTGAACAACGCCACGCCGCGCAGCCTCATCGTGCTGGATGAAATCGGGCGCGGCACGAGCACCTTCGACGGCCTGAGCCTGGCGTGGAGCATCGTCGAACACCTGCATAACCAGGTCGGGGCGAAGACGTTGTTCGCCACGCACTATCACGAACTGACCGAGCTGGCCCTGCGCCTGCCGCGATTGAAAAATTTCAACGTGGCGGTGCGCGAATGGCGCGACCAGATTGTCTTCCTGCGCAAGATCGTGGAAGGCGGCACGGACAAGAGCTACGGCATCCACGTGGCGCGGCTGGCCGGCGTGCCGCAGGAGGTGTTGGCGCGCGCCAAAGAAATCCTCGTCAACCTGGAGGAATCCGAGCTGACACCCGAAGGCACGGTGCGCCAGTCGCCGCGTCGGCAGCAGGACCGCGACAAGCTCAAACAGCTTGCGCCGCCGCCACAGATGGATTTGTTCGGTGGCGGATGACTAAGTCCGGTCGCCCGAGCGCCGCAACCGGGCAAAACACCTCGGTTGGCAATGAAACCCCGGTTCTTCAAGTCATCGTCTGATTTCCGAAACTGGCTCGCGCGGAACGGTCAAACCGCCACTGAACTCCTGGCCGGATTTTACAAACGCGCTTCCGGCAAAGGAGGAATCACCTATCCGGAAGCCCTGGATGAAGCATTGTGTTTCGGATGGATTGATGGCATCCGGAAGAGCCTAGGCGCTGACAGTTACACCATCCGGTTTACCCCGCGAAAATCAAAAAGCATCTGGAGTCTCGTCAATATCAAACGGGCGGGCCAGCTGACCCGGTCCGGGCGGATGCGGCCGCCGGGGCTTAAGGCCCTGCAGGAGAGCGATCGGAAAAAATCCGGAATTTATGCTTACGAACAAAAGCGATCCGGACTCGATGCGCCGGCCAAAAAAAGTTCCAGGCGAACCGGCAGGCGTGGAGTTTTTTCCAGGCCCAGGCACCCTGGTACCGGCGCACGGCCAGTTGGTGGCTGATGGGCGCGAAAAAGGAGGAAACCCGCGGTCGACGATTGGCCCCCTCATCGCTGATTCTGAAAACCATCGGAGATTGGCGATACTGACGCCCAAAAGCCGGAGCAAGTCCGGTTGAGTCAATCCAGGTGCGAAAAAGAGCGTCCCCAGCGAGGCTGCCAATAGTGCGTCCGGTCGAAAGACAAAACCACCGCGGTCGCCCGGCCTACGATGCTCTTCCGTTCTACCTCGCCGAAGTAACGCGAATCGAAACTGTTGTCGCGGTTGTCGCCCATCATGAAATAATGTCCAGCAGAAACCTGCAGGGGGCCGAAGGTTCGTTTGGCGGGAACGCCGACGATGGCCATGACGGCGTGCGGGCGGGCTGGCAATTGTTCGGTGGCAAAAATGCTGTGCTGTTGGTCTGCCTCGGGCAGTTGGCCGGAGATTTCGTCGCTGAGCGGAGCGTAATGGACGGGCTGGCCGTTGATGATCAGCTGGTCGTTCTGCATCTCGACCTGATCGCCCGGCAGGCCAATGACTCGCTTGACCAGGCGGGTACCGTCTTTCGGCGAATAGAAGACCACGATATCGCCGCGCTGTGGGTTGCCCCACTCGGCGATGTGCCGGGTGGTGAATGGCACTTTGAGATCATACGCGAGCTTGTTCACGAAAATGCGGTCGCCTTCGAGGATGGTGGGCCGCATCGAGCCGCTGGGCACATCATTCCAATCGGCGAGCGAGGACCGGATGGAAAAGAGGACCAGCGCCAGGATGAGCAACGGACGGATCTCCTCGCGCCACCATTTGCGGGCGCGTCCCCAGGGCATTTTTGCATTCATGGTGGATTTGACCAGAGTCGGCTCCGACGGTTCAAAAAGATGGCAATCAGTTAAGCCAGCCATCGCTGTAGCCAAGGATTCGTTCAGGTGTTGCAGAAAAAGGCTGGTTGGGTAGAATATATCCTGTTAAGACGTCGGGAGTTGAAACTTGGGAGGCTGCCAGCCTGCCTTTTACCGGACGAACATGAAAACGACCATTCTAATCATCGGTTTATCGGTGGCCCTGATGGGACCGGCTCTGGGCCAAACCAACCCGTCGGTATCATCCGCGGAGGAAACCAACCAGCTTCCAGCAGATACGCTGGTTACGAAATTGGGGACGGTTTATGACAAGTTCCACATCGAAAGAGTCGATCCGTCGGGATTGACGATCAGCTATATCCCTGAAGGGGGCGGGATCGGGATTGAAAAAGTCCCGTTCATTTTACTTCCTGAAGCCTGGCAAAAGCGTTACGGATACGATCCCGAGAAGGCGGCCAAATTCGACGCGGAACACATGCGTGCCCTGGGGCAGATTCGGGAGCAGATGATCGCGGAAGACAACGCTTACCGGCAAAAGCGGGCGGAACAGGAGGCGGCCGAGGAAGCCGCCGCCGAGCAGGCCAAAAAGGATGCCGAAGCCGTCCAAAAGGCCGCTGAAATTGCGGCGACGCTGGGCACCAATTCACCGGCCATGGATACCAACCAGTTGGCAGGAACGAACCAGCCGGCGGGAACGAATCAGGCGCCCCTGCAGCCATCTGGCGGGTACTGAATTTTTTTCAAAGCGCGCAGCCATTTTTCTTCCGCCTGTTTGTCGCAGGCAATTTCATTCCCGTATCACCAACGGACCAGTTGAAGCAGCCCGCTCGGTTGCCATCAATTCGCAGATCCGTCTGGCGGATTGTTAATAAGTTCCTTTTGCCGTGACCCGGTTGACCCGGTATAAAATCCGTATTCAGAAGATTTATGAAACCGATTAGATTAGCCGCAGGGACCTGTATGGTGTTGGCCAGCATGGTTGTTTCAATCCACGCTCAGGTGGTGGTTTTCGATTCGTTCGGGCCGGGAAACACTTATAATTCGGGAATCGACTGGGCCGTCGGTGGTGCTGCCACTTCCGGTGGATACCGGGGACAGGCCGAGGTTTTTATACCAGGTATTTCGGGTTATCTGAGCACCATTCAGCTGGCCACGATCCGTTTAAGCGGGTCGGGGTTCTCAAATTTTTTCATTGCCCAGGACGATGGCAGCGGGATCCCCGGCGTCATTCTGGAGACCTATTCCAGCGTCCTGAATGCCAATGGATTGTTGACCCTCAATTCCGCCGCCCAACCGCTGTTGCAAGCCGGGACGAAATACTGGCTTTGTGACGAGCCAACCGCCAGCAATTCATTCAATGGCTGGTATCAAAACAATCAGGGTTATGCCAGTGGTTTTGCGTTTGAGCGTTCGCAATGGGGCTGGTCGTCAGTCACAGGCCCGCCCAACAGCGGTGTTTTCCGGGTCAGTGTCATTCCCGTTCCCGAGCCATCAATAACGGGACTGGCTGCCTTGGGTGCCGGCTGCATTCTCTTTCTGCGGTTTAGGAAACCCGCCGTGATGGAAGGATCGCCAGAATGACCGATATAAACCATTGACACTTTTGGTCATCAGACCGGCCTGTTTTCCCGCCCGGGGTTTATTCTTCCCAAACCGTCACCCCGGCGGTCGGTACGTTCGCTGAACCAATCAGAATCTTCGCCTGCTTCGGGATGGGCGCCCGTTGTGGCTTCTCGGTGAAGTTGGTCGCCACCCAGAATCCATCGCGCCAGTCCACCAGAAAACCGTCGGCTAGGTTTTCCACGGCGATGCCCGCTCGCTGGAAATCTTCGCGGATGAGCTGGGCTTCGAGCCCGCCGTTCTGTGAGTCCACGCCAAGGTAGGTTACGGTGCCTTTGCCCAGCTTGCGGGTCACGGCGGCCACGCCGCCGGCATAATATTGATCCGTATAGCGTGCCAGGGCAGTCGTGCCGGGCCCGGGTTCGAGAACTTCGGCCCAACTCACCCAGTCGTAGGTGGTCTTGCCGGCCTTCACTTTGCCGGTATTCGGCGCGGGCAACGTGTCATAAAATTTTATCTTCGCGCCGATGAGGTCAAGAATAGGCGCCGCCCAGGGGCCTTCCCAAAGATGACCGTTGCGATCCTTCTGCCCGGTGCGGCAGGTGAGAATCAGATGTCCGCCGTTTTCCGCATAGCGCGTGAACCGTTCAACCGTGTTGGAGTCGAGAAGCTGCATGGCCGGCACCACCAGGAACGGATACTGATTGAAATCCTTGTCCTCGGTGATGACGTCCACCGGGCAGCCGAGGCGTTTGAGTGCCCGGTACTGCTTCAGGATGTGTTCCATCGTGTCCCAGCGGACGTTTTGCTTGTGGTCGTCAATGCTCCAGCGGCTTTCGACATTGTAGAGCAGGGCGGTGCGGCGCGTGGCGTAGGCGGCCGGCTCCTTGGCGTCGGGCCTGAGATTTTTCCGGAGCAACGCCATTTCCCGCGCGGCTTGTGAATATTGCTCGCCCCCGGTGGTCGGCGTGACGCCGTCGGTGCCCACCAGCCCGTAATGATATTGTTCGGGACCGACCAGCGGTTCGCGGTAGCGATAGGTGCAAACGATTTTCGCGTCGGCGGCAAAGGCGCGCATGATCCACAGATGAATCGCGCCGGGATACGGTTGCGGGTTCACATCGCCCCAATTCACCTGGCCGGGCTGAAGTTCCATCAGGCCTTCGTAGCCGTTGATGCTGCGGTGAAAGTCGTGGGAGAAGGACATCGCCGCGGCGCCGCCCAGCCGGAAGCCCAGCGGACCCTCGTTCAAATTGCCGTGCACTGGATAATGCGTCCAGGTGATGATTTCAAAATCCTTGCCGCTGAGCGCCGGGTTCACCGCGCCGAACAGGTGCATGAAATTGCTCGTGATCCACTGGCGATGGCCGCAGTACTTCCGCAGGATGCCCGTTTGGAAACGAAGATAATCGGCCGCCGAATCGGCAAACCACCGTTGGGCGTCGAGCAACGCATGTTCGTTGACCTGGGCGACCAGCTCTTCCTTGTTCGGGAGGCGGATCTGGTCGAAGTTCTGGTAATGCTGTGACCAGAAGGAGGTACCCCATGCCTCGTTGAGATTTTCGATGGTGCCGTATTTGTCCTTCAGCCAGACGCGGAACTTCGCCTGGCAGGAGTCGCAATAGCAGGGTTCCTTGCCGTAATGGCTGAGTTCGTTGTCGAGCTGCCAGC
>CAYPSF010000091.1:0-17514 GCA_964413165.1 uncultured Bifidobacteriaceae bacterium | reverse complement strand
GCCAAGGGCCGGCTGCAAATTGACGAACTGGAGATGCGGATTGCCCGCGCGCTGCGGCGGCAAAACCTGGAAGTGGAAAACGTCTCGTTGCGGCAGCAGCTCGATGCCCGGTTCGGCCTGGAAAACATCGTCGGGGAATCGCCCGCCATGCGGGAGATATTTGAGATGGTGCAACAGGTGGCGCCCACCCGGGCGACCGTTCTGCTGGGCGGCGAAAGCGGCACCGGCAAGGAACTGGTGGCCAAAGCGATCCATCAACTCAGTCCGCGGGCCCAACAGCCGTTTGTGACCGTGCATTGCGCCGCACTCGCGGCGACGCTGCTGGAAAGTGAATTGTTCGGCCACGAAAAGGGCGCGTTCACCGGCGCCCACGAACGGCGCATCGGGCGTTTCGAGCAGGCGCAGGGAGGCACCCTGTTCCTCGACGAAATCGGCGAGATCGACGCGACCCTCCAGGTGAAATTGCTCCGCTTCCTGGGCGAGCGCACCTTTGAGCGGGTGGGGTCGAACAAAACCCTGACCGCCGATGTCCGGTTGATCACGGCCACCAACAAAAACCTGGAGGAGCAGGTCCGAGCCGGCAAATTCCGCGAAGATTTGTTCTTCCGGTTGCGCGTGGTGGAAATCCAACTGCCCCCGTTGCGGGAGCGGACGGGCGACATCCCGCTGCTGGCCCAGAAATTTTTGCGCGAATTCGCCTCGGAGAACGGCAAACCGGTGGACGGTTTCACGGCCGATGCGCTCGAATGGCTGATGCAATATTACTGGCCGGGCAACGTGCGCGAACTGCGCACGGCCATCGAACACGCGGTGGTGCTGTGTCGCGGGGAAAAAATCTCGGCGCGCGACCTGCCGGCGCCGGTGCGGGCCGGCGGGCCGGCCAGCAGCCTGGCCCCATCGCTGGCGCGGAATGATTTGACCGTCAAGGAAGCGGAGAAACAATTGATCATTCGCGCCTTGAAAGAAACCGACGGGAACCGCACTCTGGCCGCCAATAAAATCGGCATGAGCCGGCGAACGTTTCATCGCAAATTGCATCTATATCATCTGGAAGGATTTTGATTTATGCCACTCACGGAACTGATTCAGAAATCGATCCACTACCTGGAAGTTGGCGCGGCGGCGCGCTATTTGCGGTTCTTCCTGCTGGCCCTGGTCATTGTCGGCCTGATGTTTGTTTACAATTTGCGCGCGTATCGGAATCTTGCCACGCCGGAAGCCATGGATTCAGCTCAGCTGGCGCGCAACCTCGCCACCGGCAAGGGCTATACCACGCTGTTTATCCGGCCATTCAGCGTCTATCTGGTGCAAACCAACAATTATTTGAAATATGCGAACGTGCCCGGCAATACCAACCTGGATCTTGCCCAAATCAAAACCCGGCCGCATCCGGACCTGGCCAACCCGCCGGTATATCCGCTGGCGCTGGCCAGCCTGATGAAAGTGCTGCCGTTTCGTTACCCGGTTGAACTCAAGAAACCGTTTTGGACCGAGAGCAGCCATTTCTCGCGTTATCAGCCCGATTTCCTGATCGCACTATTCAATCAGGCCCTCTTGCTGGTGGTGGTCGCACTGACCTTCTTCATCGCCCGAAAATTGTTTGACCCGGGTGTCGCCTGGCTGTCGGCGCTCTTGACCATCGGCTGCGAGTTGCTTTGGCGATTCAGCATTTCGGGATTGTCCACGCTGCTGCTGCTGGTGATTTTTCTGGGGTTGACGTGGTGCGTCTTGCGGATTGAGGAACTGGCGCGAGAATCGCTGATGCACCAGCGCCGGTTGCTGGGACTGGCGCTGGCGGCGGGCATGTTGACCGGCGTGGGCGCATTGACGCGTTATGCCTTCGGCTGGGCGATCATTCCACTCGGGTTGTTCTTGTTTCTGTTCAGCGGGCAGCGGCGGATGCTGCACGTCCTGGCGGCCCTGGGCGTGTTTCTGGTGGTGTTGACACCGTGGGTAGTCCGCAATTACGCGGTCAGTGGCACGCCGTTTGGCACGGCGGGTTTTGCCATCGTTGAAGGAACGAGGTTATTTCCGCAATTCCAACTGGAACGGTCGGTGCATCCTGATTTCACGCACGTGCTGAATTTCAGACTGTATGTGTCGAAATTAGCCGGAAATGTGCGTGACATTCTCACCAACGACCTGCCAAAGCTGGGCGGCAGTTGGGCAAGTATTTTGTTCCTGGCCGGCTTGCTGCTGGGTTTTCGCGGGGCGGCAACGCGACGCATGCGCTACTTTTTGCTCATGTGCCTGGGCACCTTTATGGTCGTCCAGGCGCTGGGGCGGACCGCGCTTTCGGACGAATCACCGGAGTTGAATTCCGAAAACCTGATCGTGCTGCTCGCTCCGCTGGTGTTCATTTATGGCGTAAGTTTTTTCTTCACCTTCCTGGAGCAGATGAAACTGGCGGTGCCGCAGCTGCGCTATGTGGTCATTGCCATATTCGTGGCGCTGTCATGTTTGCCGATGATTTTGATTTCCACACTCCTGTCGCCCAAGGTGGGCTCGCTCGTCTACCCGCCGTATTATCCGCCCGACATCCAAAAAACTGCGGACTGGATGAACGAAAATGAATTGATGATGAGCGACGTGCCGTGGGCGGTCGCGTGGTATGGCAACCGCCAATGCATCTGGCTGACGCTCAATTCCCAGGACGATTTTTTCGCCGTCAACGATGGCTGGAAAACGGTGCAAGCGCTTTACCTGACGCCTGAGACGATGGATGGCAAAATGCTTTCCGACTGTGTTCGCAGCGGTGAGGACAGTTGGGGAAATTTTGCGTTACAAGCAGTGTCGCAAAATCAGATTCCCCCCAATCTACATTTCACACTGCATAACTCTCCGTCCGGTTCCGCAACCATCGCGTCCGGATTATTTCTCACGGACCTGCCGCGGTGGAATAGAATCCAGTAAATCACATCGCCGCGCGCCGCAACCGGTCGGCGATGCCCATCCACTCCGGCGATTCCGGCGGCGTTTCGACGACAATCAACTTCGCACCCAGCGCATCGCAGCGATGCAACTCCGCGTAAATGGCCCGCGCAAATGCCTCCGCATCATGCGGAATCACGCTCACCCGGGCAAAAGGTTTCGTCGAGGGAATGTGCGTGTGTGCGATGATGTGACAATCCGAAGGTTGCGAGCGCCAGGTCGAGAGTTGAGTGTTCAAATCGGCGTCGTCGCGCCAGCCCAGAACCAACAATTTCGCCTGGGGCGAATAATGTTTTTTCAGCAAACCCGGACTCTTCAGCTGCGACGGATGCTGGCCGGCGGTTGCCGGCCGGGTATTTTCCACCACCGCCGCGAGCGATTCGGCATGTATCATTCCCGGACGCAAAATCTGCGGCGGCGACACCGTCAAGTCGAGCACGGTGGATTCGATGCCGACCTGTGATTGGCCGCCGTCCACGATCAAGGAAATCTTGTCGCCGAGCTGCTGGCGCACATGTTCGGCGTTCGTGGGTGAAACCTGGCCGGACAAATTCGCGCTCGGGGCGGCGAGCGGGAAATCGCACTCGCGGATCACGGCTTGAATAAAGGGATGACTGGGCCAGCGAACCCCAACCGTGGCGCCGCCGGCGGTTACCGGGTCGGGAATTTTTCGCGCGCGCGGCAACACCAGCGTCAACGGTCCCGGCCAAAAAGACCGGGCGAGCCGGTCTGCCCCGGGCGGCCAGTCCCTCACGCAACCCTTCGCCATTTCGGTGTTGGCGACGTGAACGATAATCGGATTGTCCGCCGGCCGGCCCTTGATCTGGAAAATTTTTGCCACCGCCGTTTCATCGAGCGCATTGGCGGCCAGACCATAAACCGTTTCCGTCGGCAGCGCGACGACCTCGCCGGCAACAAGCAGTTGCGCCGTGCGTTTCACGGCGGCGGCAAACAACGCAGGCGTGTGCGTGGGCAGGATTTCGGCGATCACACGCTATTCATAGCGCAACGCATCGATAGGGTCGAGTTGCGAAGCTTTGCGGGCGGGATAAAAACCGAAAAATATCCCCACCGCCGCGCTGAAGACAAAGGCGAGGAGGATCGATTCCACGGAAACGAGCGTGGGCCAGTGCTTGATCAGTGTCAGCAGCTTCGCCCCGCCAACGCCCAGCGCAATGCCGAGGACGCCACCGGTGGAACTGAGGGTCACCGCTTCAATGAGAAACTGCAGCAGGATGTCATGCCCGCGAGCGCCCACGGCCATGCGGATGCCAATCTCCCGGGTCCGTTCGGTGACGCTGACCAGCATGATGTTCATGATGCCGATGCCGCCGACTATCAGCGAGATGGTGGCGACCCCGGCCAGCAGCGCGGTCATGGTATCGGCGGCGGCATTCTGGGCCTCAAAAAATTCCTGCGGATTGCGGATGATAAAATCGTCGTCCGCCCCCGGCTGGATGCGATGTCGTTGCCGCAACAGCTGGGTGATGGCGTCAATGGCCCCAGCGACATTATCGGCGTCATCCGCCGATACATTGATGGTCCGGAGCATGGTGACACCGGCGAACCGTTTCATGCCGGTGGTGTACGGCACGATGACCGTATCGTCCTGGTCCTGTCCAAACATGGAGACGCCCTTGGGATGAAGCACGCCGAGGACCTTGACCGGAACGTTCTTGATCCGAATGGTCTGGTCCACCGGATTCCCCTCCGGAAACAGGTTATCCGCCGTGGTTTTGCCCAGTATGCAAACCTTGGCCGCGGACCGCACGTCGGAGTCGGAAAACATGGTGCCTTCCATCACGTCCCACTGACGGATTTTCAGGTAATCCACGGACTCGCCCATGATGGTGGAGCTCCAGTTGTTCTCACCCGCCATGAGCTGTCCGTTGCTGCGGACTTCCGGGCTGACAGCCACCACGTTCGGCACCTCGCTTTGGATCGCCAGCGCATCTTCCACCGTCAGTGTGCCCGCACCGCCAAAACCCGAGCGGACACCGCTGCGGTTGACACTGCCGGAAAACACCACAATCACATTTTGTCCCAGCGCGGCAATCCGGGCCGCGATTTGCACTTTGGCCGCCCGGCCAAGCGCCACCATCGCAATGACCGCCCCCACGCCGATGATGATGCCCAGCATCGTCAGCACGGTTCGCATCTTGTTCCGGCGCAAGGCGCGGAAAGCGATCTTGATGACAGCGAGATAACGCATATTCAGTCGGCCAGCTGTACGGCTTTTTGTTCCTCGCGCAGGCGGGCCACTTCCTTTTCTGCGTTTGACCGGTTGGCCACGGGTGTATCGCCCACCACTTTGCCGTCGCGCATGACGATCATGCGTTTGGTGTATTGCGCCACGTCCAGTTCGTGCGTGACCATGACGATGGTGATGCCCTGGTCATTCAATTTTTGAAACACCCCCATGATTTCAATGCTCGTACGGCTGTCGAGATTGCCGGTCGGCTCGTCGGCCAGCAGCAATGCCGGCTGGTTCGCCAGCGCCCGGGCGATGGCCACGCGCTGCTGCTGGCCACCGGAAAGCTGATTGGGTTTGTGGTCGGCTCGATCACCGAGGCCGACGATTTCGAGTGCCTTCAACGCCCGCTCCCGCTGGGTGGCGCCTTCCAGGCGGTGCCGGGTGTAGAGCATCGGCAGCTCAACATTTTCCAGGGCGGACGTGCGGGAGAGCAAATTGAATCCCTGGAAAACGAACCCGATTTTCTGATTGCGGATGTCCGCCAGTTCATCACGATTGAGCATTGAAACATCAATGCCATCAAGGAAATAGGTTCCTCCGGTCGGCCGGTCAAGACAGCCGATGGTATTCATCATCGTGGACTTGCCCGAACCGCTCGCGCCCATGAGAGCGACAAACTCCCCTTGAAAGATTTCCAGGGATACACCGCGCACGGCCTTCACCTCGACCTCCCCGGTCTGATAGGTCTTGTGAATGTCCGCCAGTTTGATGACAGGCTTCATGTTAACGTCTCTCCGCCTACCGGCCGCCACCGCGGAAACCACCGCCGCCACCACCGCCACCGCCAAACGGGCTCGCTCCGGCCGGCGCTGCGGCGGCTTGTGCCTGGGTGAGCTTGACTGCCGTGACAACCACGTCGCCCTCCTTCAGGCCATCGATAACTTCTGTATTCACACCGTCGCTGATGCCGATTCTAACCCGCGCCGCCTGGGGTGCGGGAGTGGCTGGCCCCGCCGGGGCCAGCAAGTAGATGGAACGGAACGTGGGCTGGTTCGAACGCGAACGCGAACCCGCGCCACCACCCCGGAAACCGCCAGCAGTACCACCACCACCGCCACCGGGCCGCTGCAATGCCCCGCTTTGAAACAATTCCCGGAGTTTGGCGCGAATTTCCGGCGGCACCTCCTCGCCGCGCTCACGCATCTCCTGGACCCGGCGAAACAACTCCTGGGGCGGCTCGTTGCCCGTGAGTGGGACCTCGGCGCCACTGGCAACCTCGGTCTTGTTCGTGTCCGCGCTCTTGGCAACCGGTGCGGCATTGGTTGCAGCGGGTTTTGCGTCCTTGCCCAAACCGATTTTCGCCAGCAGCCGCGCCCCAAATGCCTGATTGGTGGATGGCTCCGGCAATCTGAAACGTAACGCCGCGTTGGGTATTTTCATCACGCCGTCACGCTCGGCGGTGATGATGGAGGCATTCGCCGTCATGCCCGGCCTGAGTTTCAAATCCGCATTGTTGACGTCGATGACGGCATCGTAGGTAACGACGTTCTGCACCGTCGTCGGGGAGTTGCGGATTTGCCTGACCTTGCCGTTGAACTTACGGTCCGGGAAAGCGTCCACGGTAAAAGTGACATTCTGCCCTTCCTCCACGTTGCCGATGTCCGCCTCGGAGACATTGGCGTCAATCTGCATCTGGGAGAGATCATTGGCGATGATAAACAGGGTTGGCGCCGACAGGCTGGCGGCCACGGTCTGACCGACGTCCACGTTGCGCGAGATAACGGTACCATCGACTGGCGAGTAGATGGTACAGCGCGACAAGTTGACCCGGGCATTGTCCAGGGAAGCCTGCTTGATCTGGACCATCGCCTGGGCCTGGTGCAGATTGGCCACGGCGGTATCGTGATCAGATTCGGCGATCAAATTGTTGGTGTACAATTCCGAGGCCCGTTTCGCCTCGATGGCGGTCAATTCAAGATTGGCCCTCGAATTGGCGAGGTCTCCCTCCGCCTGGGCCACGGAAGCCTGATAAGTGGCCGGGTCAAGTTGGGCCACCACTTGGTTCGCTTTGACCGCCGAATTCCAATCTGCATACAGCGACTGGATGATCCCTGAAATCTGACTGCCGACCGTGACGTTGGTGACCGGGTTCAACGTGCCGGTGGCGGTGACGATTTGAACGAGATCGCCCCGGGCGACCAAAACCGTTTGATATTGTGGCACGCCGGACCGGTCGCCGCCAAAATACCAAACGCCGGCCAGAACCACGGTGACGACCGCCAAAACAATGATTGACCATTTAATCCAACTTCGGCCCGGTTTATCTGCCATAAAATGAATTCATTTGCTGCTCCTACTTGAGACAGCGCCAGCACGTGACAAGTTACGTAATTTTGCCCAACTGTCCACGCTTTCGTCAAATCCGGCGGCCCACCCCGAAACTTTCCGCTTTGAGCCGGCCGCGCCGGTTCCTAGAATCATCCGGTGCTTGAAAAGCTCACCCAGCAACTCACCGCCGCGCAACCGCTCGTGGAGGAACAGATCCGCCAGGCGGTGGAATTCCTCGCCGGGGAAAAGGTTGCCGCCGCCGCCAAGGCCGATTTCCTGATTGCGCTGGCGCAAAAAGGCGAAACGCCCGGTGAGATCGCCGGGTTCGCCCGCGCCTTGCGCGACCGGTCCATTCCACCGCCGCTCGATCCCGCCTGGCGGAACTCGCGGGAAATTCTCGACGTCGTCGGCACCGGCGGTGACCGGTTGGGCACGTTCAACATCTCGACGGCCACGGCCCTCCTCTGTGCTGCCGCCGGGGTGACGGTCGCCAAGCATGGCAACCGGGCGGTAACGTCGCAGGCCGGCAGCGCGGATGTCCTGGAGGCGCTCGGCGTGCGGATTGACCTCACGCCGGCGGAGGCCTCGCGTTCTTTGCGCGAACATAATTTCGCGTTTTTTTTCGCACCCAATTATCATCCCGCGTTCAAACACATCGCCCCGGCCCGGAAACTTTGTGCGGAACGCGGCCGGCGGACGATCTTCAATTTCCTCGGCCCGCTGCTGAATCCGGCGCGGCCTTCCGCGATGCTCGTCGGCGTACCCCAACCGGCCTTGTGCGAACCGCTTGCCCACGTGCTGCAATCGCTGGGAGTGCGGCGCGCGATGGTTGTTTGCGGTTCGGTGCCGCCGGCCGGATTTCTTGATGAACTTTCGACGCTGGGAGAAAACACGATCGCTGAATTTTACCAGTCGCGCGGTTTTGCCACGTCCCTTTTATCACCGGAACAATTCCCTTTGATCCCGGCCAAGCTGGCGGATTTGCTGGGCAGCGACCGCCAGGCCAATGCGGAAATTGTGCGGCACATTTTGCACGGCAAGGAACGGGGCCCGAAGCGCGAGGCGGTTTTGCTCAATGCCTCCGCCGCATTATTCGTTGCCGGCCGGGTGAAATCACTGGGGGAAGGGTGGGAACTGGCGGCAGCGGTGATCGATTCCGGCCAGGCGGCCGCAAAACTCGCGGCCCTGACGCGTTGATTTCAATCCGGGGATTCCGTCCCGGCGGCTTCAGTGGCTTCCGGGGCGCCCGAATCCTGCACCGAGGCATAGTGCAAGCCGAGGTTGTGTTGCGCGGTTTTGTCACCCTGTCGCGCAGCACGGATGAACCATTTCACCGCGGTCTGCTGGTTGGCCTCCACCCCGCGGCCGGTCTGGTAGCAAAGGCCCAGGTTGCACTGGGCGGGCGCGCATTCCTGTTCCGCGGCTTCACGATACCATTTCACCGCCAACTCGAAATTTTGCGGCACGACCTGGCCCGTCTCGTAAAAGACCCCCAGGTTGAACTGGGCGGCCGGGTAACCACGCTCCGCGGACTCGCGATACCATTTCACCGCGTCGACATAATTTTGCGGCACACCCTGGCCCGTCTCGTAAAGCATGCCCAGGTTGAATTGGGCCGCCGGATCACCTTGTTCCGCAGCTTCGCGCAGCCATTTGGCCGCTTCAACAAACTCCTGCGGCACCCCCGCACCGTTTAAATAGCATACCCCGAGATAACATTGGGCGACCGGGTCGCCCTGTTCCGCCGAACGCCGGAACCATTTCACCGCCTCCTGATAATCCTGCGCCACCCCCTGGCCGTTCTGGAAACAGACCCCGAGATAGCATTGCGCCTGCGCATCCCCCTCTTCGGCGGCCTGGCGCATTGCCTCAAACGTTTCCCATGAACGGCGGTTGGACATGATATATAAATCAAAAAACCGACGGCCTTTTGTGCCGGACTTATAATAGTTTGGGCTGGCGCAAATTCAAGCCGTGAATTCACCGGTTGGTTTTCGCTTTCACTGAACAAAATGGCTTGCTACAAGACCTTTATGGCAACCCCATTGAAAATCGGCTTTCTCGGCGCGGGTAAGATGGCCACGGCTCTGGCCAAAGGTTTCATCCGGGCCGAACTCGTTATTCCCAAAGAAATCATCGCCAGCGACCCGCACGACGCGGCGCGCAAATGCTTTGCCGACGAAATCGGCGCGAAAACCGTGGCGGCCAATGCCGACGTGGCGAAATTTGCCCTGGTCCTGATTCTGGCAACGAAGCCCGACCAGGCCGCAGCTGCGCTCGCGGAAATTCGCGGCAAGTTCACCGGCAGCCATCTGCTGATTTCCATCGCCGCCGGCGTGACGCTCGCGAAACTTGAAGCTGCACTGCCCTCCGGGGCGCGCGTCATCCGGGTAATGCCCAACACCCCGGCGCTCGTCGGCGCCGGCGCCTCCGCCTTCGCCCTGGGCAAATCGGCCACCGCCGCTGATGGGGGACTGACAAAAAAACTTCTTTCTGCCGTCGGCATCGCCTTGCCGGTGAAGGAAGCGCTGCTCGACGCCGTGACCGGATTGAGCGGCAGCGGCCCGGCGTACGTTTATCAATTCATCGAGGCGCTGGGCGACGGCGGCGTGGCGGCAGGTCTGCCGCGCGACGTGGCGTCAAAACTCGCCGCGCATACGGTCCTGGGCGCGGCCAAAATGGTCCTGGAAACTGGCCAGCATCCCGGCGCACTCAAGGACCAGGTCACCAGCCCCGGCGGCACAACCATCGAAGGCCTGCACGAACTGGAAAAGGGCCGGTTACGCGCTGTCGTGATGAGCGCCGTCCGCGCCGCGACGGAAAAGTCAAAAAAACTAGGACAATAATGCCGGCTCCGCGAAATGGACAGGTCGCACAGGCACCCGCTGACGGTTAGACCGCCAAACACACCCTGATTATATGGCCAAAGAAAAGGACAAAAATTACGTGTCGGTCTGGTTTTGGATGTTTGCGATGTTTGTCGTGGCTTTGCCGTGCATCGGTTTCTTCATGGTCATCATTTGGGCACTTGTGGGCGACAACGAGTCCCGAAAGAACTACTTTCGAGCGCTGATTGCATGGTGTCTGATTTTTGCAGTGCTCGGGGCCGGCATCATGGCGTTTGGATTTTTGCCGGAGATTCAAAAGCAGATACAGAACTGGCTACATCAGGTGAAATGAACCGTTGGTCCAATGCGAGAATAGGCTGCCAACCGAACCGGCTTCAGCGTTTGGCGATCACTTCCCGCACGTCCACGGCTTCCATGCCAGCGGCGCGGATGGCGGTCATGCCCAGTTCGGTGTCTTCATAGGCGCGGCAAAATTTCGGTTCCACGCCGATCCGCCGGGCAGCTTCGATAAAAATATCCGGTGCAGGTTTCTGCTTTTTCACCATCTCGCTCGTCACGATGGCATCGAACAGATGCCGGATGTTCAGGCGTTCGAGCACCAGGCCGATGATTTTTTCCGTGCCGCCGGACGCAACGGCCATGGGGATTTTGCCGTGGTTCGCTTTGGCGATCTCCACGACGGCATGGATGGGCTCAATATGGGAAAGCGTGGCCAGGTAGGCTTCCTCCTTCTCATGCGCAATGGCGATGTGGTCGAGCGAGCGGCCCTGCTCCTCGGCCAGGATCTTCATGATTTCGCGCGCCGGAACCCCGCCGAGCGAGTAAAAACGGTCTTCGGGAAAATGCAGCCGGTATCGTTGCGTGATCATGCGCCAGGCACTCCAGTGCAATGGCATCGTGTCGGCCAGCGTGCCGTCACAGTCGAAAATCAGTCCTTTTGGATTCATAAATCGTTGAATGGTTAAATCGTTGAATCGTCAAAACCGGTGTAACGATTCAACCGTTTAACGCTTTTAACCTTTCTTCCATATCGTGGGTCATCAGCGGGTCGAGCAGCGGGTCGAGGTTGCCTTCAATGACGCTCGTCAGGTTGTAAAGCGTGACCTCGATGCGGTGGTCCGTGACGCGGTTCTGCGGGAAATTGTAAGTGCGGATTTTTTCGCTGCGCTCGCCGGTACCGACCTGGTCTTTGCGATGCGCGGCGTATCTGGCGTTTTCCTCGGCCACCTTGCGATCGAGCAAGCGCGAGCGCAGCACCGTAAGCGCCTGGGCCTTGTTCTTTTGCTGCGACCGCTGGTCGGCACACCGGACAATCAAACCGCTCGGCTTGTGAATGATTTGCACGGCGGAATCCGTGGTGTTCACCCCCTGCCCGCCCTTGCCAGACGCGCGGCAGACGTTGATTTCGATTTCTTCGGGCTTGATTTCGATGTCCACCTCCTCGGCCTCGGGCAGCACGGCTACGGTGGCGGTGCTGGTGTGGATGCGGCCCTGCGCCTCGGTCGCGGGCACACGTTGGACCCGATGCACGCCACTCTCGTATTTGAGCCGCTTGAAGACATCCGCGCCGGAAATCTGAAAGATGATTTCCTTGAAGCCACCGAGGTCGGACGGGTTGGAATCCATGGTTTCCACCTTCCAGCCGCGCGCTTCGGCGTAACGGCAATACATCCGGTAAAGATCGGCAGCGAACAGCGCGGATTCCGAACCGCCGGCCCCGGCGCGAATTTCAACGATCGTATTGCGCGAGTCCGTCGGGTCCGGCGGCACCAGCCCGAACTGGATTTGCTGCGCCAGCTTCTTTTCCGCGATTTCCAGCCGGGCAACCTCCTCCCGGGCCATCACCGCCAGTTCGGATTCCGCCGGTTCACTTTTGAGCAAGGCGCGATTTTCATCGAGGTCGGAGGTGGTCTTTAAATAGCGTTCGCCCTGCGCCACGATTTCCTTGAGCCGGGCGTATTCGCGGGACAATTCCTGGGCGCGCTGCGGGTGGTCAAAAGCCTTGGGTTCGCTCAACGCGGCTTCAACCTCGGCAAAGCGTTTGCGGAATTTTTCGATGTGCGGGCGCAGGTCCATTGACGATATTCGATCTACAATTTACGAGCTAATGGGCACCGGCCGCGTTAATCGCAAATCGTAGATCGCAAATTTTCTGAACATGGCGTCTAAAAAAGAAACCGCCTGCTCTCTGCCTCGGCAGAATGCAGGCGGGTAGAGATCAAAAAGCTACTTCTTTTTCTTGCGGGTCGCCGCCGCGGCCTGGGCCGCCTGGGTCTTGGCGGCACGCTGCTGGAACTTGTCCACGCGGCCGGCGGTGTCCACGAATTTCTGCTGGCCGGTGTAAAAGGGATGGCACACGTTGCAAATGCCGACGATGATCACAGGCTTGGTGGAACGCGTCTTGATCACGTTGCCGCAGGCGCAACGGATTTCCGCATCCACATATTTCGGATGAATGTCCGTCTTCATAAAAAGGGGCGAAACACTAACACGAATGCGGCGAATGACAAGAGGGAATTTGCAATCAATTCGCGGGCAAACAATTGCGCGCGTGTTTTCGCTCGCCAATCAAAGGGTTCGCGAATGATTTTGGCTTTGCGCGGACACCGGGGAACGACTAGCTTGGCTGCGGATTGTCCGATGGTGTAATGGTAACACAGCGCCCTTTGGAGGCGTTATTCATGGTTCGAATCCATGTCGGACAGCCAAATGATCACCCTCAGCTACTCATCCAATTCCGTTTCACAAGCACTGCAGTCATCAGGATCCGCAGAAGAATCATCTCCGGCTTGGGCTCCGCCGCAACGCTTCAGCCAAACCATGAGGATGCTGATGTCGGCAGGCGAAACACCGGAAATTCGGGCCGCTTGACCAATGGTTGCCGGACGAATCTCGGTAAGTTTTTGTCGCGCTTCAGGCCCGAGGCTGGGGACGGTTGAAAAATCGAATACATCGGGAATCATTTTGTCTTCCATATTCCTGAATTTTTCCACTTCAACCTCCTGACGTTGGATGTAACCGGCATACTTAACCGCGATCTCCACCTGCTGAATCACTTCATCAGACAAGGCCTCATTCTGATTTGGCAAATCTTTGTAATTAACCTCGGGCCTGGACAGAATTTTTGCCAGCGAATCAGAGATATAATATGTTGATTGTAAACGATTTATCTCATTTACATAGGCTGTTTCTTTAGCTAGAAATTTTTGATAGTTCCGATTCGACAACAGGCCAATTTCGTGGCCGATTTTTGAAAGTCGCAAGTCCGCATTATCCTGCCGGAGCAAAAGACGGTATTCGGCCCGGGATGTAAACATTCGATAAGGTTCCACCGTCCCCTTCGTGATTAAATCGTCAATCAAAACTCCTATGTACGCCTGGTCACGACGTAGGACGATTGAGTCCAGTCCCATCACTCGCCGAGCCGCGTTTATCCCGGCTATCAGTCCTTGCGCACCAGCTTCTTCATATCCAGATGTGCCATTGATTTGTCCTGCCAGAAATAGATTCCTGCATACCTTGGTTTCCAAAGATGGGTGAAGCTGGGTGGGAAATGCGAAATCGTATTCTACCGCGTAAGCCGGGCGCATGATCTCCGCATTCTCGCATCCGATGATGGTTCGAACCAAGTCCACCTGCACATCGAACGGCAAGCTGGTGGAGAAGCCATTGACGTAAAACTCGTCGGTTTCAATGCCCTCCGGCTCGAGAAATATCTGATGTCTGGCTTTCTCGGGAAATTTGACAATTTTATCTTCAATCGAAGGACAGTATCGCGGCCCGACGCCCTTGATAACACCCGAATACATGGGCGATTTATGGAGATTCCGGCGAATAATCTCGGCGGTCTTATCAGTCGTAAATGTTATAAAACAAGGAAGTTGGCAATTAATTCTATCCAAAATTGAACCCGGTGGATACTTGCCATTCGATAACCCGCTAGCTACCGGCTTTACCCTGGAATGTTCCACATGGAACAAATCGTCCTTCCAAAAGGTAAAGTAGGGGACCGGCTCATCGCCAGGCTGAATTTCAGTCTTTGAGAAATTGATCGATCGTCGCAAAAGTCGGGGTGGAGTTCCGGTCTTTAGTCGTCCAAGCTCCAACCCAAGTTCTTTGAGCGATGCCGAAAGATTCATCGCCGCCGCGTCACCAGCTCGACCTCCCGACTGCTGATTGGAGCCAACGTGCATCAGCCCGCGCAAAAACGTCCCTGTCGTTATAACGATTGTTTTTCCGAGATATTGAACTTCTAGCGTGGTCTCCACTCCAAAGGCCGCTCCGTCCTTGAACAAAACCTTGGATGATTGCCCCTGCTTAACATCCAAATTGGGCTCCGATTCACAAATCCATTTTAGCCGAAATTGGTAAGCCTTCTTATCACACTGGGCGCGCGGCGCCCATACCGCCGGACCCTTTTTGGTATTGAGCATTCTGAATTGCAAGCCAGCCATGTCTGTGGATTTGCCCATCTCTCCACCCAGCGCATCAATTTCCCGGGCGATATGACCTTTCGCTAAACCGCCAATTGCTGGATTACATGACATCTGCCCAATGGTATCTGCATTGATCGTTAAGAGGAGAGTCTGACATCCCATTCGAGCTGCGGCCAGGGCAGCTTCAACACCCCCATGGCCTGCGCCCACCACGATGACGTCGTATTGTTTTGGATAAATGAACATGAAGTGTTAAATTACTTTTTATTTAATCGTTAAATATTTGTAAATGAATCACTTATATAACACTACGCTGATTTGTTATTCTAGGGTCGCAAATTTTTTAGACGTGTTCAATGCTTTTCGTTGCAACGCTGCAAGGCGGTAATAACGCATCCTATCGACTTGCTTGCAGGCTGGACGAACGGTGAGAGCGGTGAGAGCGATTGATCATCGTTCAAGGAGCAAACATGGCAATTCAATCGGGAACTACTGAATGGCTAGTTCAAATCAATCTCCATTATAGCAGAGAATCGCCAATAATAATCTTATGTATCGTTATAGTTTTATGATTTAGTCGTTGAAAAGGTCGCAATTCCAAAGACTGTAACGATAGTTGGTTTTTCGTTTTTATTTTTTCCATTTTGAAACGGCGGGCTTGCCGAGCCTCCGTTGATCCTTGGCCGATAGTTATAAAACCAGTGGCTTTGAAAGAATAACTCTGTCGTATTCTGATAGGACAACGGTTTACGGATAGAAAAGCAACGAAGCAGTTTTGTAAATTGACTCTGAACAACAACTGGGGCTGTACTGGCTGAAAAGGGATTTCAAGCTCTACACCGTCATTTCACGGGCAGGGTAATGCACATGACTGTACCGCGACCCATTTGCGATTTGATTCGGATACCGCCATGATGAGTCTCGATGATGCGACCAACAATGGCCAGGCCCAGCCCGGTTCCTTTGGCTTTGGTCGTGCCCAAAACCGCCTTGAAGGCACCCTTTTGAACCTCTTTGCTCATGCCGCCGCCGGTATCCTTGAACTCCAGCGTGACATGCGTAGGGTGCAGGCTGGTGCGGGGCAAGCGGGTGGAGCGGGATTTGATGGTAAGAGTTCCGCCATTGGGCATGGCCTCAGCGGCGTTGAGAATTAAATTTAAAAATGCCTGCTCCAGCTGCGGCGCATCACCCATCACCACCGCCAAATCCGGCTGCAATTGACGAATGAGCCGGACATTTTGATTGGCCAGCTTGTGCCGGACCAGCAATCCGAGCTCATCCACCAATTCGTTTAAATTGACCGGCAACAGTTTGGGTTCTGTGGTTCGCGCAAAGGCCAGCACCTGCTCCACGATCGTATTTAAATGGCCGATTTTCGCGTCAATGATTCGTGCGTCCTTGGCCCGGGGATCGCCGTCGGGAAACTTTAAATCCAGCGAGTGATACAACAGCTTCATGACGGTGAGCGGATTGCGGATTTCGTGTGCCACCTCGGCGGCCAGCAGGCCGAGGGCGGAAAGTTTTTCGTTCTGGCGCAATTGTTCCTCGACATCCACCACCCGTTCATAAAGCCGCGCTTTCTCAATCGCAATGGCCGATAATTCAGCCAGGGCGCTCAAAATGCGGACTTCCTCATTGGAAAAATTGTACGCCCGGCCCGTGTATACACTCAACGTTCCAATGGCCTGACCGACGAAAAGCAGCGGCACACTCAACAGAGAAACCAATCCTTCGTGACGGGCGACTTCGACGTTTTGATAGCGGCTCGACGCCTGGACATTGGCTACCTGCATCGGTTTTTTGCGACGCACCACGACCCCCAGCAGGCTGTCGCCGACCGCCAATCGGGGCTTGTTGATGTAGGCCTTGCCCGCCCCATAACTGGCGCGTAAATCAAGCCATTCACGGCTTTCATCCAGCATCATCAGCGAACACATCCGCGCCCGCATCAGGGCGCAGGCTTCGCGGGTGATGACCTGCAACGCTTCGTCCAGGTTCAACGTGGAATTGATGGTGCGGCTCACGCTGGCGAGCGATTCGAACAGATGCACTTTCAGCCGCAATTGCTCGTAAAGCCATGTGTTTTGAATCACTTTGGCCGCTTGAATCGCCAGTTCCTGAAGCAATTCCTGGTCTTCCGCGGCAAAGGCATCCGCCCGGTCCGAATCCACGTTGAGCACGCCGCGGGTCTCGCCGTTGACTTCAAGCGGCACCGCCAGTTCCGACCGGACGCCGCGACGAGCCATCACATAGCGCGGGTCCTGGGTCACGTCGCCGCTGCGTGCGGGCTGACCGGTCCGCGCCACCCAGCCGGTGATCCCTTCACCTACGCGCAATTTCATCCGGGTCGCCGACGAGGGCAGGTTTTGGGCGGCGTGGATTTCCAGGAAGCCCGACGTAGGATTGATCAGGACCACTGATCCGCTGGAGGCGCGCATCAGCCG
Organism: uncultured Bifidobacteriaceae bacterium; assembly: GCA_964413165.1. Lineage (GTDB taxonomy): Bacteria > Verrucomicrobiota > Verrucomicrobiia > Limisphaerales > UBA11358 > UBA11358. The sequence goes on along the minus strand of CAYPSF010000091.1, from coordinate 332 downwards.
GACCGCTTCACTGACAATCAATTGCAGTGCCTCCTGGGGCTCCAGCGTGGAGTGGATAACCTTGCTCACTTGATAGAGCAATTGCAGCCGCTCGTAACGCGACATCAGTTTGAAATGCTTATCGCCCGCCATAGCAACTCAAATTCACCTCACGCGCGCCATCAGTATCAGGCCCGTCCCGCCAAAAATCAGATTGGGCAGCCAGGCCGCCAGCCAGGCCGGCAGATGGCCCCCGGCCCCTAACGCCAGACACAATTGTTGGATGACAAAATAAGCGAAGCAAATAAAAATGCTGCCGGCCACGCCGACGAACAGATTCCGGCGCCCCGAAG
>CAYPSF010000090.1:0-17989 GCA_964413165.1 uncultured Bifidobacteriaceae bacterium | reverse complement strand
CGCCGGGCGCGGAGGCGGCGTTGCACGGACAGGGGGGGTTGCGGGCGCGGATCCTCTCTGATGGCTGGCTGCGCGTGGACCGATGAATTTCAGCGCCGTCATCCTGGCCGGGGGGAAATCCTCACGCATGGGCCGCGACAAGGCCTGGCTGGAAGTTGGCGGCCAGCCGTTGCTCGCGCGGCAGATTCAACTCGCGCGGGAGCTGGGCGCACGGGAGATTTTCATATCCGGCCGCGCCGATGCGGATTACGCCGCGTTTGGCTACCCCGTATTGCGGGACAAGTTTGCCGGCGCCGGTCCGCTGGCGGGAATCGAGCGCGCGCTCGATGCTGCAGCCTTGCCGTTGCTGCTCGTGCTGGCGGTGGATTTGCCGGAAATGAGCGTGGAATTTCTGCGCGGGTTGGGTGCCGGTTGCGTTGAAAATGTCGGCGCCATTCCTCGGGTGAACGGAAACATCGAGCCCCTCGCCGCATTTTATCCGAAAGCCGCGCAGTCACTGGCCGGAGCCTCGCTCGGCAACCGCCGTAATGCCGTGACGACTTTTGCCGAAAATTGCGCTCAATCCGGCCTCGCCCGGTTTGTCGAATTGCCCGCGGCCGAGGCGCGGCACTTCGTCAATTGGAATTCGCCCGCCGATCTGCCATGCCTGACTTGAGTGCCAGCGGCTGGATATTTTTATTGGCGGCGGTTTTTGCCGTGGCTTTTTTTTATTCCTCCGTCGGGCACGGTGGCGCGACGGGTTATCTGGCGGCGCTGGCGTTGCTCGGGGTGGCGCCCGCCTCGGCGCGCGTGGCGGTGCTGATTGCGAATGTCCTGGTCGCCAGCGTGGCCTGGTGGCGTTTCTGGCGAGCTGGACATTTTGAGGGAAAAATTTTGATTTTATTCGCGGTCGCCTCCGTGCCCTGCGCCTGGCTCGGCAGCAAAATTCATATCAGCCCGCAGATCTACAAACTGGTGCTCGGGAGCGTGCTGGCGGCGGCGGGGTTGATTTTACTGGTTCGGGCACGTTGGCAAACGGAGGATGTGCCGGTGCGAAAATGTTTCTGGCCGCTCGGCCTGCTGGTGGGCGCGGTTCTGGGTTTTCTGGCGGGACTCACCGGCATCGGTGGCGGCGTTTTTTTGAGCCCGTTGCTGTATTTGTTCCGCTGGGTAAAACCCAAAACCACCGGCGGCATCGCGGCAGGATTCATTGTGCTCAACTCCATCGCCGGACTGATTGGAACGAGTTGGGACAAAATCACGCACGCCGGACCGCTGCTCTGGCTTACCTTGCCGGCGGTCATCGGCGCGTTGCTCGGTACGCACCTCGGCGCGCGGCGCTGGAGCAGTGTCACCTTCAGCCGCGTGCTGGCGGTCGTGCTGGTTTTTGCCGGCGGAAAATTGTTGCTTGAAGCCGGCACTTGAAATCTCATTTGCCATGCGCGTGCTTTTTTTTGCCCAGCTCAAGGATGTGACCGGCTGTGAAGCCGTGGAACTCCCGCCGCCATCGCCGTCGGCCGGCGATCAGTTGTGGGCCGTGTTGCTGGAAAAATTTCCCGGGCTGGCCGCGCATCGTCCCAATGTCCGGCTCGCGCGCAATTGGGAGTACGCCGATTCGGCAACGCGGTTTGCCGACAATGACGAGGTGGCCTTGATTCCGCCGGTGTCGGGCGGCTGATTGTTTAGCATGCAAATTGAAATCCAACTCACCAACGAGCCGATTGCGGAGAAGATTTCTCCGCTGCTGTCCGGCGGCATGGCCGGTGCGTGGGTCGAATTTCGTGGTGTCGTGCGGGGCGAGGAAAATGGGCAGGCAATTTCTGCACTCGAATACGAGGCCTACCAGGAAATGGCCGGGCGCGAAACCCGGCGTATCCTCGAAACGCTCGCGGAACAGCACCCATGCCTGGCGGTGAAGGTGATTCATCGCACTGGCATCATTCCGGTCGGGGATACAGCCATTTACGTCGGCGTTGGTGCGCCGCACCGGGCCGAAGCCATCGCCTTGCTCGCCGGATTCATGGATCGGCTCAAACAGGACGTGCCGATTTGGAAGCGCGGTGTCCGGAGCGCCGAGCACCGCCTCGGCACGAACCAAAACACCGCCGGTAACTTGCCGAGCAGGTGCTCGGCGCATTCCCTCGACGAAGCGCTGGCGGAAATCCGCGCACGCTGCTTGCCGTTGCCCGCAGTTCGCGCGTCCCTCACCGAAGCCTTGGGGCGAGTACTGCGCGAGACGGTTTGCGCACCGGAAGACCTGCCGCCGTTCGACCGCTCCACCCGGGATGGTTATGCGGTCCTGGCCGATGACCCGGCCGAAACTTTTTCAGTGGTGGACACCCGGCATGCCGCCGACTGGAAGCCACGGCAACTCAAACCCGGCGAAGCTGTGCGGGTGGCGACCGGGAGCGCCTTGCCGGGTAGCGGGCTTCGCGTGGTAATGCAGGAAAATGTCGAGCGCACCGGTGACCGGATCCGCATCGCGCGCCGGGAAAAGTCGGCCAACATCAGCTTCCGTGGTGAAGATGTGCGGGCCGGGGCGCCGTTGCTGTCGGCCGGGGTGAAATTGAACGCCGGGGCACTGGCGTTGCTGGCGACGGCGGGCAACGCTCATCCGCTTGTCAGCCCGCGTCTGCGGGCGGTGCATTATACCACCGGTGACGAACTGGTGCCGCCGGATCAAATGCCCAAGCCGGGCCAGATCCGTGACAGCAACTCGATTTTGATCCGCAGCCTGCTCCAGGATCTTCAGAGCGATGTGGCGCAAGGACATTTGCCTGAAAATTTCGAACTGGCCAAATCACAAATCGGCAATCGGTCCCGCAATGCGGGAGCAATCGGCGATGCAGATGTGTTGCTGGTTTCCGGCGGAGCGAGTGTGGGGGAAAAGGATTTCACCCGCCCGTTATTGGAGTGGCTCGGCTTTGCAATCGTTTTCAGCCAGGTCAACCTGCGTCCCGGCCGGCCGTTGATCTTTGGCGTGAACGGTTCGCGAGTCGCCTTTGGGTTGCCCGGAAACCCCCTGTCCCATTTTGTCTGTTTTCATTTTGCAGTGGCCGCGGCGCTGGGCGGTTTGACCGGCGGGACCGGGCCGGTATTTTTGCGCGGGCAACTGGCCGAAAAACTCGAGGACCAGCCGAGTCCACGCGAAACGCTCTGGCCGGCGAGGTTGAGCTGGGGCTCCAGCGGGACTGCGCGTTTGCATCCGCTGGCGTGGGCCAATTCCGGTAACGTGGCCTGCCTGGCGGCGGCAAACGCCCTGGTCCGCGTCCCGGCCAATCAGGGTTCGGTGGACCAATTCGCTGGGGTGGATTTTTTACCGCTGACGGCTATGCTGGAGGCGTGAAGCGATGAAGAAGAAGTTCTCTCATCTGGATGCCCACGGTGCGGCGCACATGGTCAACGTCGGCCACAAGCCGGTGCAACACCGTCGGGCAGTGGCCGGAGGCCGGCTGGTCTGCGCGCCGGCAACCATTCGCGCGCTCAAAAGGAATGCGCTGCCGAAGGGCGACGTGCTGACGGTGGCGCAAATCGCCGGGATCCAGGCCGCCAAGCGCACAGCGGAATTGATCCCGCTATGCCATCCGCTGAGCTTGAACCACGTCGAGGTGAACTTTCGCGTGCGACCGGCGGCCATTGAAATCATTTGCATCGCCGAAACCGGCGCGCAAACGGGCGTGGAGATGGAGGCGTTGACCGGGGCGAGCGTGGCGGCGCTGACGCTTTACGACATGTGCAAGGCGGTGGACAAAACCATGCGGATTGAAGGCATTCGCGTCATGGAGAAAATCAAGAAATGAAAATCGGGCGCCTTACCGTGAGTGACCGCGCGTCAGCGGGGGTTTATGAAGACCGCAGCGGGCCGGAAATTGAGACGGTGTTGCGCGAGTTTCTCGGCGGGGCGGCGACCTTTGAATCGGCGGTGGTGCCGGATGAGGTGGAATTGATTTCGGCCGCGTTGAGAAAATTTGCGGACGTGCAAAAATGCGATATGGTGGTGACGACGGGGGGCACGGGGATTTCCGCGCGGGATGTGACGCCGGAGGCGTCGCGCGCGGTGCTGGAAAAGGAGCTGCCCGGGTTCGGCGAAATCATGCGCCTGCAGTCGTTCGCGAAAGTAAAGACGGCGATCTTGTCGCGGGCCGTAGCTGGGACCCGCGGCCGGACGCTCATCGTAAATTTGCCTGGCAAGCCAGCGGCGGTGCGCGAGTGCCTGGAGATTCTCGCGCCGGCCATCCGCGAAGGACTGGCGCATTTGCGCGGAGAAGATCCGCACTAGAAAAAGTAAAAATGGATCCATTTGGACGCAAAGTTGATTACCTGCGCATCTCGGTCACCGACCGGTGCAACGAGCGCTGTCTCTATTGCATGCCGGAGGGTTACAAGGGCTGGGAACGCCAGCCTGACCACCTGACGGCGGAGGAAATTGTGCGCGTGGTGCGCGTGGCGGCGGGGTTGGGTTTCCGGAAATTCCGGTTGACCGGCGGCGAACCGCTGGTCCGCGGTGATGTGCCGGACATTGTCCGCGCCATGACGGCGATTCCCGGGGTGGAGTGCGTGGGATTGTCCACCAACGGCACCCGGCTGGCGGCGCTGGCGCAACCCTTGCGTGAAGCCGGACTGCGCACGGTGAATGTGAGCCTCGATGCGTTGGACCCGGCCATCTATCACCGGGTCACCGGCGGCGACGTGGCCCGCGTGGTGGCCGGCATCCGGGCGGCGGTGGCGGCGGGTTTTGAGCGCGTGAAATTGAATTGCGTGCTTATGCGCGGCGTGAACGAAGCGGAACTCTGGCCGCTGGTGCTCTTCGCCGCCGAACACGGCCTCCCATTGCGCCTTATCGAACTGATGCCGTTGACATTGACGGAGGTTTTGACCGAGGCAAATTTTCTGCCCTGCGGCGAAGCGATGCAGTTGCTGTCCCGGCACGACGAGTTGATCCCGCAACCCGACCGCCGCCTCGGGCACGGTCCGGCAAAATATTACCTGCTGAAGCAGACCGGCGCGCTGGTCGGTTTCATCGGCGCGTTGACGAACGAGCATTTTTGCGAGAATTGCAACAAGATGCGGCTGACTGCCGACGGCAAGGTGCGTCCTTGCCTTGGCAACCATGCCGAGGTGGATTTACGCGCGGCCTTGCGCCACGGCGCAGATGACGCGGCCCTGAAAGAATTGCTGGAGTTGGCCCTGCGAAGCAAACCCCTGGAGCACGAATTTCGGAACAACTACCAGCCCGGCCGTCCCATGACCGCCATCGGCGGGTGAAAACGGAACCAGGAATTCATTAACCGCTGAACACGCAAAATACGCGAAAGGCGGGGCGCATCACTCCGTGCGCGCCGTTTTTTTTGCGGCCGGCCGGGCGGCGGGCAAAGGACTGCCCTCCCTGCCAGATAATTTTGCCCGTTCGTAATCCTCCGGCGTATTCAGATCCAGCGCCAGACCGGGTTCATCCACAGAACAGCGAACGTTACGGGCAGAAGTTTGTTTTAGAAAATCCTTCAAAGTTTCGGCCGGGGATGCTTTTAGTTCGGTAAACACCTGTTTCGGAAGCAAAACCGGGTGCCGCGCATGGCCGCCAAATTCGAGCTGGGAGACCGCGTCGGCGTTTACGAAGTGAAATTCCAGCAGTTGCCGCAACGTTTCGAGGCGCAAATGCGGCTGATCGCCCAGCACAATGGCCCAGGTAGTTATCTCATTCTTCCAGCCGGTCCAGTTGGCGGCACATTGAATCGAGCTGAACATGCCGCGCTCCGGTTGCGGGTTTGTGAAGCGGTCAACGCGCGGGAAATTCAGCCGGTCCAGTTCGGCCGCCAGCGCTGCGTCCCGCGGACGCTGCACGATGCCAATTTGGGCAGCGCCGAGTCCGCGCCACTGTCGGAGTAGATGCCCGATAACGGAGGTGTTGCCCCAGGGCAACAACAGCTTGGGCCGGCCCATCCGCGACGACGCTCCGGCGCCCAGGATGATCACGCCGAGCGCCATTTGATCTTTCATCAGTGACATGTGACAAGTGACAGGTGACACGAAATCCTGTCACGTGTCACCCGTCACTTGTCACGGCAGGCATATTCAGCCCGCTTTTGGATGAACTGTCCCATCACACTCACGGCAATTTCGTGCGTGCCCACGGCCTGGATGTCCAGGCCCACCGGGCAGGCGAGCCGATCGAGCTGTTCGGCGGGGGCAATGTTCTGGCGCAAAAACTCCGCCCGCATGATGCGCGCCTTGCGGCGGCTGCCAATCATGCCGAGAAAAGCAAACGGACGCTGAATCCACTCCGACAACACCAGCGCGTCATGTTGGTGGCCGCGCGTGACGATGAGTCCGAAGGCCGGCGTTCTCGGGAGCGGCACTTTTAAAAGCTCGTGCCAGGGACCAACCTGGAGCCGTGCGGTGGACGGGAAAAACTGGTGGTTGGCCAGTTCCGGCCGATCGTCGAAGATGGTTACGGCAAAATCCAGCTGCAACGCCAGGGGCGCCACGGCCTGGGCCACATGGCCGGAACCGGCAATCCACAAAGCTGCCGGCGGAGTGACCGTTTCCTGGTAGAGCCATTCACCCAGCCCGCTTTCGACCGGGACGATGGAATAATCTTTTTTGACGCCCCAGCAAAACGGTTCCGCGACGGCCGCCAGCCGGCGCCAGAGCTCCGCCGCTTGCGGGGCGTGCGGCAGAATCAGGCCCGTCACACTACCGCCGCAAATCAAACCGTCGTCCCAGCCAAAATCATGGTCGAGCACCATTTCGAACGACGACGACTGGCCTGTCTGCAGCGCCTTTTTGGCTCGGGCGTGAACCTCGGCCTCGAGACAACCGCCCCCCAGCGTACCGACGATTTTGCCGTCCGGAAAGAACAGCGCCTTGGCCCCGGCGCGTTGGGGACTGGAACCCTTGACCCCGGAAATCAACGCCAGCGCGAACGGACGGTTCTCCGTCAAAGCAGCAGCGGCGAGTTGATCGTAGAAGCGTGTCATAACGTCTGGCTGCCGGTAAATCTAGATGATTCCGCTCGAATGGCAACGCAGCTTGGCAGTGTCCGAACTGTTTTTGGAGCGCGGGCTTCAGCCCGCTTCACCGCACAAATGGCAAGGGAAAATGAAGCGGCATAAATGCTGCGCCCCGGAGCAGTCGCGGATGCGCCTGCAATTCCCCAAAAATTCTGCTTTTCATTCCAATTGAATCGGCTACAAAAGCCGATGCTATGGCCGACGAACGGCCAGGCATCATCAACGAACCACGCGCTTGAAACGGAGGACCGCATGACGGACACGATTGCCTTCAAACTCAACGACCAGCCCGTTCAGTTGAAAGTGGACGGCGACCGCCCGCTCCTGTGGGTGTTGCGGACCGACCTGGGATTGACCGGGACCAAATACGGCTGCGGCGAAGGTCATTGCGGCTCCTGCACCATCCTCCTGGACCAGCGGGCGACCCGTTCCTGCCTCTTAAAGGTCAGGGATGTTAAAGGCAAGGAAGTGGTCACCATCGAGGGCCTGGCCCGGGGCGGGAAATTGCACCCGCTGCAAAAGGCGTTCATGGATCACGACGGCATGCAATGCGGTTTTTGCACGCCGGGCATGATCCTCACCGGCGTCAGCCTGCTGCGCTACAATCCGCAACCGACGGAACAGCAGATCAACCGGGGCATGGAACAAAACTTCTGCCGCTGCGGCGCCCATGTGCGCATCGTTCGGGCCATCCAGCAGGCCGCCGCCGAGATGAAAGGAGCCCGATGAACACAAACGATTTTCTGGCGGCCAATTTCCGGGACATTCATAGCTACGAGGATTTATTCTCGAGCAACCGGCGGGATTTTCTCAAGCGCGTCGGCGGCGGCATCGTCATTTTCGTTGCCCTGAATGATGTGCTGTTCGGCCAGGAGGAGGCGCCCCGGCCCCGCGGTGGACGCCCCGGGTTGCCTTCGGATTACAACGCCTTCCTGCGCATCGGCGAAGACGGCCGGGTTACCTGTTTGACCGGCAAAATCGAAATGGGCCAGGGCCCCATTACCTCCCTGCCCCAGATGCTGGCCGAGGAACTGGAAACGCCGCTCGATACCGTGGACATCATCATGGGCGATACCGATTTGTGTCCCTGGGACATGGGCACGTTCGGTTCCATGACCACGCGCATTTTTGGCCCGGCGCTGGTGGCGGCGGCGGCCGAGGCAAAAATTGTGCTTCTGGAATTGGCGGCCGAGGCGCTCAAGGTTCCGCAGGCGCAATTGGTCGCGAAAGACGGCGCCATCGTCGACCAGCAAGATCCCAAAAACCGGATGACTTACGGGCAACTGGCAAAGGGGCAAAAAATCGAGCGGCACGTGCAGACCAAGCCGACCTTGAAAGACCCGGCCCAGTACAAAACTGTGGGTCGGCCGCGCACGCGACGCGACGGTGAGGCCAAAGTTACCGGCCAGGCCCATTACGCGGCCGACATCCGCATGCCGGGCATGCTTTATGCCAAAATTCTGCGGCCGCCCGCGCACGGCGCCAAATTAAAGAGCGTGGACACGGCACCGGCGAAGGGAATTGGCGGGGTGCAGGTCGTCCAGGATGGCGACCTGGTGGCGGTGTTGCATGAATTCCCCGACGTGGCGGAGAGCGCCCTGGGTAAAATCAAGGCCGAGTTCGATGTTCCGGCGGCGACCATCGACGACAAAAACATCTTTGACCATCTGCTCGGGGTCGCGCCCGAACCGAGAATCTTGAAGCAAGGTGGCGACCTGGAGGCGGGCAAAACCGCTGCGGCCAAAAAATTTGAAGCGACCTACTTCAACAGTTATGTCGCCCATTCGCCGATGGAGCCGCATGCCGCCCTGGCACAAATCGAGGGCGACAAGGCGACCGTCTGGGCTTCAACCCAGAATCCTTTCGGCGCCCGCGACCAGATTGCCAGGGCGATCGGGTTTCCCGAAGAAAAGGTCCGGGTCATCACCCCGTTTGTCGGCGGCGGGTTTGGCGGCAAGACCAACAACGCTGAGGCGGTGGAAGCCGCCCGCCTGGCCAAGGCCAGCGGTAAACCGGTGCAGGTCATGTGGACGCGCGAAGAGGAATTCTTCTACGATACCTTCCGTCCGGCGGCGGTCGTCAAAATCAACGCCGGCGTGGACGCCGCCGGTAAAATGGCTTTCTGGGACTACGGAGTTTTCTTTGCCGGCGACCGTGGTTCGCAACAATTCTACACCGTGCCCAACCATCGCACGGCGTCGAGCGGGTCGGGTTTTGGCGGACCGGCGGGCGCCCATCCGTTTGCCACCGGCGCCTGGCGCGCCCCCGGCAACAACACCAACACGTACGCCCGGGAATCGCACATCGACATCATGGCAGCCGGCGCGGGCATTGATCCGGTGGAATTTCGCCTGAATAATTTAAGCGACGCCCGGATGATCCGGGTGCTCAAAACCGCCGCCGAAAAATTCGGCTGGAAACCCGCCAAAGCCCCCAGCAAACGCGGTTATGGCGTGGCTTGCGGCATTGACGCCGGAACCTACGTGGCCGCCATTGCCGAGGTTGCCGTGGATGCCGCCAAGGGGACCGTGCAGGTCAAACGCGTCGTCTGCGCCCAGGACATGGGCGTGGTCATCAATCCCGAAGGCGCAAAGATCCAGTTGGAGGGCTGCATCACAATGGGCCTCGGTTATGTCTTCACGGAGGAAATCCATTTCAAGGGCGGCCAGGTGCTGGACACAAACTATGACACCTACGAAATCCCGCGGTTTTCCTGGGTGCCGAAAATCGAAGCCGTGCTCATCGAAAACAATAAAACCGCGCCGCAGGGTGGCGGCGAACCGGCCATCATCCTGATGGGCGCGCTGATTGCCAATGCCCTCTACGATGCCACCGGCGCCCGGCTGTTCCAATTGCCGATGACGCCGGATCGGGTCAAGGCCGCACTCCAGAAGGTCTGAGTTGTTAGCGGGCAACCCGGGAATCGCTTCCGGCCGGCTGACGTGAGCCATCAGCCGATTCGGGCGTTCACCGGGCGATTGGTCAAACTGAAAACTGGCGGAAGGGGCCCTTTCTGAACTCTTTTTGCCATCTGGTGATCCGGACAGTAAGAGGGGATTCGCGCTGATCGACGGATTGATCGGTGCGCTATTGCATCGGGTTCTGTTTGGCTCGCCAAGGTTCTGTCCATTTATGATGATGACCTTGTGAGCTACATCCTTTCTCTCGATGCCGGCACGACCAGCGTGCGGGCAATGGTCTTTAATCACGAGGGCCAGGTTGTCTCCATCGCGCAGAAGGAGATCCGCCAGATTTTCCCCCAACCCGGTTGGGTGGAACATGACCCGCAGGAGATCTGGTTCCTGCAGATGAGTGTCGCGGTGGAAGCCCTGGGCCGCGCACGCATCCGGCCAAAAGATGTCGCGGGCATCGGTATCACCAACCAGCGCGAAACCACCATCGTGTGGGATCGCCAGACGGGCGAACCCATTTACAATGCCATCGTCTGGCAGGACCGGCGGACGGCGCGCCTGTGCGATCAACTGCGTGCGGACGGGGCGGAGAGGACCATCCAGAAACGCACCGGCCTGCTGCTGGACGCCTATTTCTCCGCCACTAAGCTGGCGTGGATTCTCGATCATGTCCCCGGCGCGCGGGCCAAGGCCGAGGCGGGCCAGCTGGCCTTCGGCACGGTGGACACCTGGCTGGTCTGGAAACTTACGAGTGGCCAGAATATCCACGTCACCGACCCAAGCAACGCCTCGCGCACGATGCTTTACAACATCCACACGGGCGAATGGGACAAGACGTTGCTGAAGCTGTTCCGGATCCCCGCGAGCCTGTTGGCAGAAGTCCGGTCGTCCAGCGAGGTTTATGGCGAAGTCTCCACCTCGCTTGGCCTGGGCAAAGTGCCGGTGTCCGGCATCGCCGGCGACCAGCAGGCGGCCCTCTTCGGTCAGATGTGCATCCAACCCGGTCTCACCAAATGCACCTACGGCACCGGCTGTTTCATGTTGCAGAACACCGGTACGAAACCCATCGCGTCGAAGAACCGCCTGTTGACGACCGTGGCGTGGAAGCAGGGTGACAAACTCGAATACGCCCAGGAAGGCAGCGTGTTCATGGGCGGCGCGGTGGTGCAATGGCTGCGCGACGGCCTGCAACTCGTCCGTTCGGCGCAGGAGGTCAATCTCCTCGCCGGCTCCGTTCGCGATAATGGCGGCGTTTTCCTGGTGCCCGCCTTTGCCGGGCTGGGCGCGCCGCACTGGGACGCCTATGCCCGCGGTATGATCATCGGTCTCACGCGCGACACCAGCGCGGCCCACATCGCCCGGGCGGCCCTGGAAGGCATCGCGTTTCAAGTGGCCGATCTCCTGGACGCGATGCGCGCCGATACGGGGAAGCAGTTGAAGGAATTGCGCGTGGATGGCGGCGCCGCACACAGCGAACCGTTGATGCAATTTCAGGCGGACATCCTTCGCGTGCCGGTGGTGCGGCCCACGGTGACCGAGACCACCGCGCTGGGCGCCGCGTACCTGGCCGGATTGGCGGTTCACTTTTGGAAAAATCCGAAGAGCATCGCTTCGCAATGGAAGGTGGAGAAAGTCTTTGAACCCGGGATGCCGCCCGCCCGGGTCGCCGAGTTGCGTGGCCGCTGGAATGAAGCCCTCGCCCGCTCGAAGCATTGGGAACCGGCGCCACGCCTGACCGGCAAATCAAAATCCAGGTGAACGCGTTATGAAACGGTCTGAAATGTTGAATCGTGTCCTGACGCAGCCAGAAGTGTGGAGCATGATTGTCATTGGCGGTGGCGCGACCGGCGTGGGTGTGGCCCTCGATGCCGCTGCCCGCGGCTACCGCACATTGTTGCTCGAAAAGCACGACTTCGGCAAGGGCACCTCCAGCCGCTCCACAAAATTGGTTCACGGCGGGGTGCGTTATCTCGAACAGGGCAACATCTCGCTCGTCATGGAAGCGCTCAAGGAGCGCGGGATTCTCCGGCAAAACGCGCCGCATCTGGTCAGTGAACTGCGTTTCATCGTGCCGAGTTATGCCTGGTGGGAAGGGCCCTTCTACGGTATCGGCCTCAAACTTTACCAGGGGTTGTCCGGCAAATACGGCTTCGGCGCGTCACAACGGCTTTCCAAGGAGGAAACCCTCCAGCGGCTGCCAAACATCAAGCCCGACGGTCTGCGTGGCGGTGTGATTTATTACGACGGCCAGTTCGACGATTCGCGCCTGCTCATCAATCTCGTTGCCACCGCTGTGGAACAGGGTGCCACGATGCTTAATTACGCCCCCGTTACCGGCTTGACGAAAGATGCCGATGGCCTCGTCGTTGGCGTCTCGGCGCGCGATCTGGAATCCGGCAGGGATTTCACCGCCCGGGCGAAGGTCATCATCAATGCGACCGGGCCGTTCACCGATTCCGTCCGCCACCTGGCCGAACCGGAAGCCCGGCCGATGATTGCGCCGAGCCAGGGTGCGCACATCGTTTTGGACAAATCGTTTCTGCCGGGTGACACCGCCATCATGGTGCCCCATACCAGCGACGGTCGGGTGATGTTCGCCATTCCGTGGCATGGACATACACTCGTTGGCACGACGGACACACCCATCGAGTCTGCTTCGCTCGAGCCGGTGCCGCTGGAACACGAAATCGAATTCATGCTTGAAACAGCTGGCCTTTACCTGGAAAAGAAACCGACCAAGGCCGACATCCTCAGCGCCTTTGCCGGCATTCGTCCGCTGGTGAAATCCGGCGACAGCAAAAACACCGCGGCGCTTTCGCGCGACCATACGATTCACATCGATCAGTCCGGGCTGGTCACGGTCGCCGGCGGCAAATGGACGACCTATCGCAACATGGCGGAGGACTGTGTGAATCAGGCCGCCATGCTGGTGCGCCTTGCCGAGTGCAACAGTGTCACCCGGCACCTGAACATCCATGGCTATTACCAGAACGCCGGGCGCTTCGGACACCTTGCGGTCTACGGCGCGGACGCACCGTTCATTCAGGATTTGATCCGCCACGACCCGGCGCTGGGTGAACCGCTGCACCCGGCTCTTCCCATCTGCGGCGCGGAAGTCATTTGGGCCGCCCGCGAGGAAATGGCACGTACCGTGGAAGACGTGCTGGGCCGCCGCACCCGGGCGCTCTTTCTCAACGCCCGGGCCGCCGTACTCATGGCGCCCCGGGTGGCCCAGCTCATGGCCGGGGAATTGAAATACGATCAACGATGGCAGGATGGCCAGGTCCGGGCTTTTCGCGACGTGACCAAAGGATACATGGTGTGATCGGTTACCGGTGTTCACCGGGTTCGGTTTCGCCCGCGCAAAAAAGCCGCGCCGCGATCCGGATGATCCGTGAACACCCCGTCCACACCGGCTTCCACCAGGAAAATGCGAAACAGTTCCTCCAGCGACGGCGCGTATTTCGGCAGCAAATCCGCGCGGAACGTGTAGGGGTGAACTTCCAGTTGGAAGTCATGGGCGTTTTTCACCAGTTTCGTGATGCGGAACCGGCCAGATCGTCGGCCAGTGACCACCAGTTTGATTGAGGGACCGATTCCGTCGGCCACTTGCGCCAACTTTTCCAAACCGCGCCGCGTTTTGAGAAACAGGTAGTCAATCGCCGCCCGGCCCGGGCCGTATTCCCCGAGCAGTTGGATGAGTTTGCCCCGGTAGCCGAGTTCCGTCCGGATACGCTTTATTTCCGCGAAATTGAAACATTGCAGGTAAACTTTGTCGGCCCGGGTGGTGTAACCATAGCGGGCCAGAATTTCGAGGACGATGCGCGAAATGTCCCGGCCTTGCGCCCGGTGCCACGCCGGGGCTTTGATTTCGGGATAAATGCCGGCGTTCTTGCCCGTGGAACGGTTCAGACCCTGGATGAACTGCAATTCCTCCTCGAGCGTGGGGATTTCAAACAGTGCGAGCCCATGGGGAAAGCGGTTTTTGAATACCGGTTTGCCGGTCTAGCGGTTGAATCGTTCCTGTACCCTCAGCCGTTTCAACTCGGCTAGCGTGAAATCAATCGCGTAAAACCGGCCGTCGCGCCGGCGGCGATCGGGATGACGTCGCGCCACATCGGTGACCATGTCGAGATACACATCATGCAGTACCATCGGGACGCCGTCCTTGCTCAAGACCAGGTCCTGTTCCAGATAATCCGCGCCCATGGTGTGCGCCAGGGCCTTGGCCGCCAACGTATGCTCCGGCAGGTAACCGCTGGCTCCCCGGTGCGCAATGATGATCGGTTGTCTTTCCATCACATCTCACAGCTAGTCTGCCTGCGCCGAATATGCAAATGCAGGAGAAAAGATCAAATCTAATGCCACCGTTTTGGGTGCGGTTTTAAAGTCTGAGTTCCACAACTGGCCGGCGATTTAGTGCATTCGCTTTAAAACTCAAGGCTAGAGACACAGCGCAAATCGGAAGCTCAAAAAACCTGTCACAACTCTCTTTTGGCGGACATTATCAGGTAAATGGCGGAACCTGATGACATCACGCTCTTAAAAGAATATGCCGGGGGCGATGAATCCGCTTTCACAGCGCTCTTTAAGCGGCATGTCCATCTGGTCTATTCCGCCGCGTTGCGGCAGACCCGCAATCCGTCTCATGCCGAGGAAGTCACCCAGGCGGTTTTCATCCTGCTCGCGCGGAAGGCAAAATCGCTAAGTCCAAAGACCGTATTGTCCGGTTGGCTCTATCAGGCGGCGCGGCTTACCACGGCCAGCCTTATCAAGCGTGAAATCCGCCGCCAGCGCCGCGAACAGGAGGTGTATATGCAAACCCTGACCAAACCGGAGACGTCGTTATGGGAACAAATCGCGCCGTTGCTGGATGAGGCGATGGGCCGTCTTGGTGAACAAGACCGCAACGCCATCGTCCTGCGCTTCTTTGAAAACCGAACGCCGCAGGAAGTGGCCGCGGCGTTGAAATTGGATGAAGCAACGGCCCGCAAACGCGTGAGCCGCGCCTTGGAAAAGCTGCGGACACTTTTCGCGAAGCGCGGCGTGGTTTTGACGACGGCGATCATTGCCGGGACGATTTCGGGCAATTCCGTCCACGCCGCGCCCGCGGCGCTGGCCAATTCCGCCATGGCGGTCACGATTGCCAAGGGCGCGATGGCCGGCGGCTCAACCTTACCTCTTGTGAAAGGAGCAGTGAAAATTATGGCATGGACCAACACGAAAGTTGTCATCGGCGCGAGTGTGGTTGTCCTGCTCGCGGTTCAGCATCATGAAAACGCCGCGCAAGCGGGACAGATTGCGGCCGCCCGTCAGCAATTGAGCGGACAGGCGGAAGCGTTGGCGGCAGAGGAAAGCCGCGCGCAGGAACTGGAACAGCAGACGGCCGGCATTCTCGAAACCGAGAGCAGCCAGCAAAAGGACCTGGAGCGATTGAGGGCTCGAAGCAAGGCCGGCGGCCAGGGGAGCCGGTCGCTGGCCGGCGCTCACGCGCCATCCACGCTGCTGGCGGCGACCCTGAGCGACCCGGATGCGCGGGAGGCGTTGCGCCGGCAGTTGTTCACGGCCAGTCGCACCCGCTTGACGCCGCTCATCGAAGGATTGAAGTTGAAGAAGCCGGAGGCTGAAAAGCTGTTGGGGATCGGCGCGGATCGAGGTCTGAAAAATCTCGAGACCGCCGTGGCGTTTACGGAGGGAACCCTGACGGCTGAAGCTGCGGTGCAGACCGAGGCAGATACCGAACGGGATGCGAACGGCCAGATCCGGCTATTGCTGGGGGACGAGGGCTTTGCCGGCTACCAGGAATACCAGCAGGAATTCCCGGCCCGGGCACTGGTGGATCAATTCAACAAGCAGTTGGGACCTTTCCCGATCAGCGCCTTTCAGCGAGAGGCGCTGGCCCGCGTCATTGAAGCCGAACCGTCGGAAGTGGCCTCTGGCCTGGCAGGCGACTTCACGGTGCGGGAACTCGTCTCGCCGGATGGATTGGAGGGGCGCTTTGCGGCCCAGGCCGAATCGAACCAGCGGATTCTGCAGGCTGCGGCGGGGTTCCTGTCGCCGGAGCAGGTGGAATCCCTCCGGCTGATGCAAGTCTCCAATATGAGCGCGCAAAAGAGCACTGTGCTGCGGATGTTGCGAAAGCTCTAGACAGGACATATGAGATTATCGAGCAAGATGCAGTTTGGTTTGTTGGCGGTGGGGATATCGCTCGTGGGTTGGGAATGCTGGCGGCATGTGCGCGAGGGTCGCGAATTGGCCGGGATCGAGGCGCAAGTCCGGGCAGGAGAACAGGAGTTGGAGTCCCGGCGTTCGGCGTTCGCCGCGGCCGGGCAACGGAACCGGGAGGTCGTCGAGGCTGAAGGGCGTGCCGGCAACGAGCGCCTGGTGGCCTTGATGCGCGAGAGAGCGGCGGCAGCCAGGTCCGCCTCGGAATCCGTGGCCCAAACCCACACGTTCGGAAACGCGCTCGCCAGCGTTTTGGACAGTCAGGACCAGCAGCAAGCCGAGAAGAACTACAGGCGCGACCAGATGCGCGCCAATCTCGACGTGTTCTTTAAGATGACGAAGCTGTCCCCGGAGAAGATCGAGCAATACCTCGACCTGGAAACCGACAACAAACGACGCGATGCAGACCGCATGGCTGCGCTCTTGCGCGGTTCGATGTCGGTGGCGGACGCGCTGAGCCAGCGTGACGAGGACCGGCGACAGCAGGAGAGCCAGCGGCGCGAAATCCTCGGCCCCGACGGGACGGCCTTTTTGGATTCGGTTGCTGATGGGATGCGCAACGACCAGGCCAAGCGCCTGGTCGGCGCAATCCAGCAGAACATGGGCGGTGAGCCGCTCACCCAGGAACAAACCGACAAGCTCCAAGGCCTCATCAAGGCGGAGATGGTTATGGGGATGTCGCTCGACGACACCGACCTGTTCCGACCGCTGGACGAATGGACCCAAATCGTCAACGACCACCAGCAAAACGTGGTGCGAGGCGCGGCGGAATTCCTGACGTCGGCCCAGATGGAGACGCTCAAGGGGTTGGTCGCCCTCAACCAGGAGCAATTGCAAGCGCAGCGGGCGCAGCGGGCCAAGGCGCTGGGTATCAAGAACGGCGCGCAGAATTAGCTGAGGAGATTGCTAGCGAACAGACTAAACGCTTAAGAGATCAAAACGTCATGAATTGTAAAAAATATCGCGCCCTTGCCTCTCGATGGTGGCGTCAAGAAATTCGCCCGCTATTAATCATCGCACTGGTCATGTTTTCCATCCGTTCCTCATTGGCGGATTGGAACGTGGTGCCATCTGGTTCGATGGAGCCGACGATTCTCGTCGGTGACCGGGTGTTGGTGAACAAGCTCGCCTACAATCTCAAAGTGCCGTTCACCACCCGGCACATTGCGGAGTGAAGCAACCCACAGCGGGGCGATATTGTAGTATTCTTTTCACCAAAGGATGGCACACGGTTGGTCCAGCGTGTCATTGGCTTGCCCGGCGATACCATTGAGTTGCGAAATGATCAACTGGTCATCAATGGACAACCCGTAGATTATTCGACTTTAGAGCCAAAAGTACCAGAGCGGCTTTCCAACTCAGAGCGTGCCCACAGCATATTCGCCACAGAACAGCTTCCTACCCACTCTCATGCGGTCATGGCCATCAACGGAATTCCGGCGAAGCGCACCTTCGAGCCTGTGCTGGTTTCAGACGGTCACTATTTCATGATGGGTGACAATCGCGACAATAGCTTTGATTCACGATATTTTGGCGCAGTTGACAGGGGGCAAATAGTGGGCAGAGCTGCGAGTGTGGTGCTTTCGCTGGACAAAAGTAATTACTGGTTGCCACGCTGGAGCCGCACTTGTTCGTCGTTGGACAGCAATCCAAAATAAAACCGGGTTACCGATTGATCCTGTTACCTGTCTAGACCGGGCCAGCCGGACACCAACAGCGAACGAAAACGGAAAAACAAATACATGTTGGGTAGGGAAATACCCCATGGCTCCGTCAGGCTCACCCGTCTATGGTACAGGACACAAAAAAAATTCTCTGCGAAAAACCAAACACAAAAAACATATGAAACGGAAATTACAAATC
>CAYPSF010000089.1:0-18058 GCA_964413165.1 uncultured Bifidobacteriaceae bacterium | reverse complement strand
TTGCTACCTGCACCTGGTCGAACTCGTCCACAAGGGCGTGCTGAAGGAATCCCAGATCGACGAACTCGTGGCACCCATGCTCTTCTGGAAATTCAAAATGGGATTGTTCGACGACCCTTACGTCAATCCTGACGAGGCTGCCCGGATCGTGGGCTGCGAAAAAAATCGCAAGCTGGCGTTGCAGGCCGCGCGGGAGACCATCACCCTGCTTAAAAATGCGAACAACCTGGTGCCGCTCAATCCGAGCAAAATCAAATCCATCGCCGTGATCGGCCCGAATGCCGATCGCGAACTGCTCGGAGGTTACAGCGGGCGCCCGAAATTTTACACCTCGTTGCTGGAAGGCATCCGCTCGAAGGTCGGCGACCGGGTGCAGGTGCCATATTGCGAAGGCTGCAAAATCACCGTGGGCGGCTCTTGGAACCAGGATCTGGTGACTCCCAGCCACCCGGAAGAAGACCGCAAACTCATCCAGGAGGCCGTCAAGGTCGCGCAGCAGGCAGACGTGGTAGTAGTGGCCATTGGCGGCAATGAACAAACGTCGCGCGAGGCCTGGTCGCGCATGCATATGGGCGACCGCACCAATCTCGACCTGGTCGGCCGGCAGCAGGAACTGGTCACGGCCATGCTTTCCACCGGCAAGCCCGTCATCGTATTCCTCTTTAACGGCAGCCCGCTTTCCACCCAATATTTGAACGAGAACGTGCCGGTCATTTTTGAATGCTGGTACCTCGGCCAGGAAACCGGCCACGCGGTCGCGGACGTATTATTCGGCGATTTCAATCCCGGCGGCAAGCTGCCCATGACCATCCCGCGTTCGGCGGGTCATTTGCCTGCCTTCTACAATTACAAGCCCTCCGCCCGCCGCGGCTATTTGTTCGATGATGTTTCGCCGCTCCATCCCTTCGGCTTTGGCCTGAGCTATACGACCTTTGCTTTTAAAAATCCACGTCTGGCAAAGAATAAAATCCGCCGGAACGAATCCACGCGATTGCAAATAGACGTCAAGAATACCGGCAAGCGCGCCGGCACCGAAGTCGTGCAAATGTATATCCGTGATTGCGTCAGTTCGGTAACCCGGCCGGTTAAAGAGTTGAAGGGTTTTGAGAAAATCTCCTTGCGGCCGGGCGAGTCCCGGACGGTCACGCTCGAGATCACACCGGAATCGCTGGCGTTTTACGATTTGCATATGAAATGCGTCGTGGAACCGGGTGAATTCGAAATCATGATCGGCAATTCCTCGCGGGACACCGATTTGCAGAAGGTGATTTTGACGGTGGAATAACCGGACTCATACAACCAACGACAGCTTAATATGTCCGACCAAAATCAAAAGCTCTCCTTCATCGAAAAGGCCGGTTACGCCGGTGGTGACGCCGCCGCGAATTTCGTCTTCATGACGATGGTCTGCTTTCAGGCTGCCTTCTATACCGATGTATTCGGCATCAAGGCCAGCACTGCGGGAACCATCATTCTGGTGGCGCGGTTGTGGGATGCATTCTTCGACCCCATCATGGGCATCCTGGCCGACCGGACCCAGACACGGTGGGGTAGATTTCGTCCGTGGGTGCTTTGGACGTCGATTCCCTGGGCGGTGATTATGGTCCTGGCCTACACAACGCCTGATTTCGCACAACCAGCCAAGATCGCCTACGCGTTCGTGACCAATATTCTGCTCATGACGCTTTACTCGGCCAATAACATGCCCTACTCGGCGCTTGGCGGGGTCATGACCGGAGACGTCATTGAGCGCGCAAGACTCAATTCTTACCGCTTTATCTCGGTCAACATCGCGCAGTTCCTCGTTGTCGGCCTGACGCTGCCTCTGGTGTTCAAGTTTGCCGGCCCCAACCACGACCGGCAACACGGCTGGCAAATGACAATGGGACTTTGGGCGGTTCTGTGCCTCATATTGTTCCTGATCACGTTCATCGTCTCCAAGGAGCGCATCCATCCCAAGCCCGAACAGAAAACCCCCCCGAAACAGGATTTTGCCGATCTGTTCAAAAACAATCCATGGCGGGTCATGTTTGTCCTGACCCTCATTCACTTCAGCATCCTGGCCCTCATGGGCAGCGCTCAATACAACTATTACCACTATTACGCCGACAAGGCCGCGTTCTTCGACTGGCTGCAAAAGCTTCACCTGACGGCGCCGGCCTTGGCGCCGGATGCGCCGGCACCCGGCGGTCTGCTGGAATGGCTGGGTTATATCGTGCACGGCGACCGGGCGAACCTCGCCAGTTCCAACGTGTCCGACGTTGGCTACAGCATGATGCAAATGATCGGAAAGGTCGTGACGATCATCGTTATTATTGGATCACCCTTCCTGTCCAAGATGTTTGGTAAAAAGGCCGTGGCCGTTGGTGGTTTCGCACTCACTGCACTGGGGTACGCGGCATTCTATGTACTCAGACCGACGGATATAACCGGCATGGCCATCCTGACCGTGATTACATCTTTCCTTTACGCACCGACAATTCCATTGCTTTGGGCGATGTTTGCCGATGTAGCGGATTATTCGGAATGGAAAAACGGCCGCCGCGCCACGGGAATCATTTTCGCCACAATTGGCTTCGCGTTGAAAGCGGGACTGAGCCTGGGCTCTGCCGCGTTCCTTTGGTTGATGGCCATGTACGGTTACAGCCCCAACGCGCCGCAGACACCCGAAACCTTGCAGGGCATTCGCATGTGTTCCAGCGTTTACCTTGGCATCTTGTTTGCCGTCTGTACCATCCTGTTGATGATCTACCCGATCACCAAACGCCTGACGATCCAGATCGCCGATGAACTGGCGGAACGCCGCAAAAAATTTGCCACCGGATGACAATGTTTATGAAAATTATGGCCGCCGTTGGAATCATGGGACTTTTTATGGCCACCGACGGGTTCGCCCAAACCACCCTCAAGGACGCCTTCAAAAAAGATTTTCTCGTCGGCGCGGCGCTCAATGAAGCTGAGTTCACCGGCCAGGACACCAATGCCGTCGCGTTCATCCGGGCGCAATTCAACGCCATCAGCCCGGAAAATGTTTTGAAATGGGAATCCATCCATCCCCAGCCGGACCAGTATGATTTTTCCGCAGCGGACCGTTATGTGGAGTTTGGCCAAAAGAATAAAATGTTCATCGTCGGCCACACCCTGGTCTGGCATAGCCAGACGCCAAAATGGGTCTTCCAGGATGACCGGGGAAACCCCGTCGGCCGCGATACGCTGCTCAAACGGATGCATGACCACATTTCCACTGTCGTCGGACGCTACCGGGGAAAAATCGGCGGTTGGGACGTGGTAAACGAGGCGCTGGACGAAGATGGCAAGCTTCGCGAATCACCGTGGAAGCGAATCATCGGCGAGGATTATTTGTTAAAGGCTTATCAATTCGCGCATGAGGCCGACCCGCAAGCCGAATTATATTACAATGATTATTCGCTGGAAAACGGACCGAAACGGGCGGGTGCGATTGCGTTGATCAAAAAACTTCAAACTCAGGGAGTTCATATCACTGGTATCGGTTTGCAGGGCCATTACAAAATGGACTGGCCGGAACCGCAGCAGGTGGACGAAACCATCGAAACCTTTTCCAAACTGGGCGTGAAAGTCATGATTACCGAACTGGATCTGGACGTGTTGCCGCCGGCAACGGGATCACAAGCTGCGGAAGTCTCCCTGAACTTTGCGTTGCGGGCCGAATTGAATCCCTACACCAATGGATTACCGGATTCGGTTCAACAAAAACTCACCCAACGTTATGCCGATTTATTCGCGGTGTTTGCCAAACATCATGACCGGGTCAGCCGCGTGACCTTTTGGGGCGTGACTGACCGGGACTCCTGGCTCAACAACTGGCCGGTCAAAAATCGTACGGCGTACCCGCTTCTGTTCAACCGGGATGGCCGGCCCAAACCGGCATTCACTGCTGTTATACAGACATCCCGTTTAAATTAAGTAAGATCCTCAGCACCAATGTGCTTGGAGCAACGATGCTCTGGGTTGCAAGACGGCTTGGAAAAGAAAGTTTCCTCCCGGCAGAAGAAATCAGGTTGATTTTATAGGATAAATCACACTTTCTATTCCGTGTCTAAAAATCCTACATGGCACTTGAAGTTGAGACATCCCCCGTGGCCCGATTCGATTTTTTTCAAATGATGCCCGGGGATTTTCTATGTCAGTGAAAGATTTTTGCTCGGCTGGCACAATGGATTGCTCAAGACGGGGCGCAGGTGTATTTTCCACTTTGGCTTTGGCACTGCGAGTGCTAACCTAACTGATACGCTGCGGTAGCAGCAGGCAATCAGTGAACAAAATGTAATCATTGTAACCCGCCTGTTGTCTTGTTCACGCCGCAGAGAACGAAAGAAAATAAATTATATGAAAAATACCAAAGCCCTCCACAAGGCAGGCTTCACATTGGTGGAAATCATGATTGTCGTGGCCATTATTGGTCTTTTGGCGGCAATTGCCATTCCTAACTTCGTGAAGGCCCGTGCCACTTCCCAAGCTAATGCTTGCATCAACAACCTGCGACAGATCGATGCCGCATCCCAGGAATGGGCGCTGGAACAGGGTAAAACCACCGGCACCACCATCACTTTGACTACGGACCTGACTCCGTACATCAAGTTGAATTCGAAGGGCAGCATTCCGCCCTGTCCGGCAGGTGGCTCTTATACCATCACCTCGGTGGGCGCATCCCCGAGTTGTTCGTTGAGCGCCACGGTTACCCCGTCTCACATTCTGCCGTAACCAATACGGTTTTGATTCAAAAGCCCGAAGCTTTAGCTTCGGGCTTTTTTTGCAAAAACGACCGTTTTTAGGCTAATTTTGACCCGGCGAATCGCCGGATTTTGGCACCGAGAGTGCTGACTAAGCAGGTAAGTTGTGGTTGCAACAGGCAATTCTGTGGGCAAAATCGTAATCATTGTAACCCGCCTGTTGATCGCTCACGCCGCAATAAACGGAAAGAAAAACAGCGTATGAAAAATACTAAGGTCCTCCGCAAGGCAGGCTTTACACTGGTGGAAATTATGATTGTCGTGGCCATTATCGGCCTCTTGGCGGCAATCGCCATTCCCAACTTCGTGAAGGCCCGCTCCACTTCCCAGGCCAATGCTTGCATTAATAACCTGCGGCAAATTGATTCCGCAGCGCAGCAATTCGCTTTGGAACAGCGCAAAACAACGGGTTCAACCATCACGTATCCCGATGACCTGACCCCGTACGTCAAATTGAATGCGAAAGGCAGCATTCCGCCCTGTCCGGCGGGAGGCAACTACGCCTGCAGCGCGGTCGGGACTCCGCCGAGTTGCGACTTGAGCGCCACGGTGACTCCGGCTCACATTCTGCCGTAACCAGTACGGTTTTGATTCAAAGGCCCGAGGCGAAATGCTTCGGGCCTTTTTTCTTTCTTGCCACCACGAAACCACCTACAAATCAGGCGATGCCCCGTCCGCGTGTCATCGGTTTGTTGCTCGCGCTTGCCACCCTGTTGGCTTACCTGCCGGCAACGCATGACCGTTTCATCAATTATGACGATGATGAATATGTCACTCAAAACCAAGTCGTCCAAAGAGGCCTGACCTGGGCGGGAGTCAAATGGGCCTTCACCTCCTGGCACGCCAGTAACTGGCATCCGCTCACCTGGCTGTCACACATGACCGACTGCGAGTTGTTTCACTTGAATCCGGGCGGCCATCATTTTGTCAACGTCCTGTTTCATGCAGCGAATGCAACCTTGCTTTTCCTGTTGTTGCTGAGCTTGACGGATGCATTGTGGCCCAGCGCTTTCATTGCCGCCTTGTTTGCCTGGCATCCCTTACATGTCGAATCCGTTGCCTGGATTTCGGAACGCAAAGACGTCTTAAGCACCTTTTTCGCTTTGCTGGCGCTGCGGTCATACGTGCGATTCGCCAGGGAAAAACATCGACGCAGCTTCTGGCTGGCAGTGATTTTTTTTGCGCTGGGTTTGATGTCCAAACCCATGCTGGTCACCCTGCCCTGGGTAATGTTGTTGCTGGATTATTGGCCGTTGCAAAGGATCCCTGACCCGGAATTCAAAATCTGGAAGGTCAGGCGTTTCGTGCTCGAAAAATGGCCGTTTTTTTTGCTCGCCGCGCTCTCAGCCACAGTCACTTTTCTGGCCCAACGAAGTGAAGCCGTTGCCTCGCTGGCAAAAGTTCCGCTGACGTTGCGATTTGAAAACGCCATCGTGGCTTACGGGGCATATCTGGTGAAAACCATCTGGCCGGTGCGGCTGGCAGTGTTTTACCCGCTGGCCAAACACATTGCCTGGCAGCTCACGGCAACTGTGGCGGCGGTTTTACTCCTTGTCTCGGCGGCGGCCTGGCGGCGGCGCCGGCATAGCCCGTGGTTGCTGGTCGGCTGGCTTTGGTTTTTGGGGACGCTGGTGCCGGTGATTGGTCTGGTGCAGGTTGGCGATCAAGCCATGGCCGATCGTTATAGTTACTTTCCCCTCATTGGGATTTTTATCGCGATTACCTTCACCGTCGCAGAATGGATGAGCCGGGCTCAACTTCCAAAAATCGCGGGGGCGGCGGTTCCAGGCGTTTTGGTTCTTTCCGCGTGTCTGGCTCTCACGGAAAACCAATTGCGCTATTGGCGGGATAGCGAAGCGCTTTTTACCCATGCTCTGGCCGTCACCAAAGACAACGCACTTGCCCACCTCAATCTAGGCGTGGCGTTGGAAGAACAAGACAAACCGGAGGCGGCGTTGATTGAATATCAGAAGGCAGCACAGCTTGATCCGGACCGCCACGAAATGTACAACAACATCGGCAAATTGCTCATGGATGAGGGCAAACCTGAAGCGGCGTTGAATTATTGTCGCGAGTCGGTGCGATTGAACCCAAAATCGCAATTTTCTCACAACAATCTCGGCATCGTCCTGGCCGAGCTCGGTCAGTTTGATGAAGCCTTGGGCCAGTTTTCTGAAGCCGCACAACTGGATGCCCATTACGCGCCACCCCGTTTTCAGACGGGCCGGATTTTACTGAAGCAGGGACGCGACGCCGAAGCCATGCCCTATTTTTACGAGGCGTTGCGGATCGAGCCGGAGAACCTTCAAATGTTAACCTATATTTCCCGGGTGCTGGCGGCGGACGAAAACTCGCAAATTGGCAACGGCCCGGCCGCCCTGGCGCTCGCTACCAAAGCCAGCCAGCTGGCTGGCAAGGCGCAACCGGTGGCGCTGGATACGCTGGCCATGGCCTATGCGGCAACCGGGCATTTTGATGAAGCTGTGCAAACCGGGCAGGAAGCCGTCAACCTCGCCCGGACCGCCGGACAAAAAGACGATGCAGACATCATGCAACAACGACTGGAGCTTTACCGGAAACACCAGCCCTGGCGGGAATCTTTCCGGAAAAATTGAATTTTGTTGTCGCTGAACGGGTCTTTTATATTTTATGCGCATTAATTTGATTGTTCTTTCAGTATTACGAAATAGCCTTTGAAGACGAGCCGTCGTTATGAGCGTCATTCTTAAAACTGAAAAACTGCATGTCGCATTCACCAGCCATGAATTCCGACAGACTGCCAAAATTGCCCTCGGCAGCCTTGATTTGGAGGTAAATACCGGCGAAGTTTTTGGTTTTCTCGGACCGAACGGCGCAGGCAAAACCACCACCATCAATGTCCTGCTCGGTTTTGTCCCGCCTACCCGTGGAGCGGCCTATCTCTTCGGCATCGACGTGCGCCAACCGATTGCGCGCCAGCGTATCGGTTATCTGCCGGAAATGACGTATTATTATAAATTTCTCACCGCCGAGGAGCTGCTCCGGTTCTACGCAAAAATTTTTGGCCTCCCCCGGGCGGAAGCGGACAAACGGATCGACCAACTCCTCAAGCTGGTTGAACTGGAGCCGGCGCGTAAACGCCCCATCAAATCCTTTTCCAAGGGAATGCAACAGCGCGTCGGGCTGGCGCAGGCGCTGATCAATAATCCCGATCTGCTGATTCTCGATGAACCGACGAGCGGCCTGGATCCGCTGGGGCGCATGAAAGTCCGTGAAATCATTCAACGCCTGAAAAACGAGGGCAAAACCGTGTTCTTTTCGTCCCATGAACTGGGTGAAGTGGAAACCGTCTGCGACCGCGTTGCCATCATCAACCAGGGCGAACTCAAGGCGTCGGGACGCGTCAGCGATCTCGTTGCCCAGCATCAGGCCAATCTGGAAAAGGCTTTTCTCGACATCATCGGTTATCAACCGCAATCCACGTCATGAATACCATCTGGGCCTTGGCCGGTGTCGTCATCAAGGAACTGTATCGCCGCAAGGACTTTTATGTCCTGTTTGTCCTCACGGCGCTCATCACCCTGGCCGCCGGCATGGTCAATTTCTTTCACGACCCGAAAATTGTGCGCTACGTCAAAGACATCTGCATGTTGCTGATCTGGATCTCGGCGTTGCTCATCGCCATCATCACGTCGGCACGGCAGATCCCCGCCGAACGCGAAAGCCGCACCATCTTCCCCTTGCTGGCCAAACCCGTCACGCGCGGGCAATTCATCCTCGGAAAATTTCTCGGTTGCTGGCTGGCCTCCGGACTGGCGTTGCTCGTCTTCTATGTTTTCTTCGCCATCATCACCGGCTCCCGGGAACAACATTGGCCGTGGCTCACCTATCTTCAGGCCATCTGGCTGCAATGGGCCATGCTCGCCGTGGTCATCGCCCTGTCGCTATGCAGTTCCATTATTGCCGCCGCCCCTTCGTCCACCACCACAATTTGTTTCATCGTTGTGGCCGGCATTTTGCTGGTCGGTGGCCACTTGAACACGGTGGCGCTTCACCAGACGCAACCTCTGCAAGCCGTCTTTTATACGATTTACTTTTTGATCCCGCACCTGGAATGGTTCGATATCCGCGACATTGTGGTTTATGACTGGCGTTTGATCCCCTGGGGTGATCTCTTCCTGGCGACACTCTACGCGGCGGCCTACGCCGGCCTGTTCCTGCTGCTCACCTGGCTTGGCTTCCGGCGCAAAAGTCTGAACACGTGATGAAGGCCTCCCCGTATCTGGTTTTGGCGCTCTTGCTGGCGGTTTGCTTCACCCTGGCAACCGGCCTTCAGCCCCGCGCCACCACCTGGAGCAACCGCTCCAAATCGGACAACGTTTTCAGCGTCTTGTTTGGCGACGGACGACGGCTGTTCGCCAATCAATTCTTCACCATGGCGGACGTTTATTTTCACAGCGGTTATTATCCGTCCATTTTTGACCTGCGCGATCAGGGCACGAAGGAAATTGTAGCCGAAAGCCACGGCCACACCGACAGCCCTGAAGATGAAAAAAAGGAGGATTTTCTCGGCCAACCGAAGGATTGGATTGACCGGTTTGGCCGCCATTTTCGCATTGCCGAACACACGCACCTGGCACACAGCAATGAACGTGAAATCCTCCCCTGGTTGCGGCTGGCGGCGGACATGGACCCGCAAAAAATCGAAACCTAC
This sequence comes from uncultured Bifidobacteriaceae bacterium, assembly GCA_964413165.1. Classification (GTDB taxonomy): domain Bacteria; phylum Verrucomicrobiota; class Verrucomicrobiia; order Limisphaerales; family UBA11358; genus UBA11358. The sequence goes on along the minus strand of CAYPSF010000089.1, from coordinate 8,593 downwards.
ACCGTTGGCGCTTACTTCATGCGCGAGCATCTCAACCAGCCGCGGGAAGCCGAAGCCTTTTTGCGCGAGGGATTGCGGAACAATCCGGACAGCTACGAGATTCTGTTCGAGCTGGGCCGCCTCTTTTACGAGAACGATCATGATACCAGCCACACGCGGAATCTCTGGCAGCTTGCCCTGTACAAATGGTTGAAACTGGATCCCGAAGCTGCAAAGGAGAACAAGCTCGCCTTCGAGGAAATTACCGTGAACCTGGCCAATCTGGAACGGGATGCCGGCAACTATCCGGATGCCATTCGCTGGCTCCAGGCTGCTCAAAAAGTCTCGCCCGCACCCGGCGCGCTGCAACAGCAGATTGACGCGATTAACGCAAAAATGGCGCCCCCGACCAACGCACCGGCCCCTCCGCTCCATTGATTGCGCGATTGCGCTTGGTTTTCTCCGCCCCAGTTTGTTTTAATGGCCGCCATGAAAGCCCGGCAGGCCAAAATCACGCGTAATACCAGGGAAACCCGCATCGCCGTCACCCTCAACCTCGACGGCCGGGGAAAATCCTCGGTCAAAACGGGTATTCCGTTCTTCGACCACATGCTGACGCTTTTCGCCAAGCACGCGACGATGGATCTCCGGTTGCGCTGCCGCGGGGACCTGGAAGTGGACGCTCATCATACGGTCGAAGATTGCGGCATCGCGCTCGGCCAGGTGTTTGTGCAGGCGCTGGGCGACAAACGCGGCATCCGCCGTTACGGTACGGGCTTTCATCCGAAGAATCCGTTCACCGGCGAGGCCTATGTGCCCATGGATGAATGTCTCGCACGTTGCGTCATTGATTTTGGCGGACGGCCACACCTCGTCTGGCGCGGGTTGAATGAGTTTTCCCAAAAATGCGTTGCCCGGTCCGAAAAACTTCAGGACTCGTCGAGCGCTTTCCGTTTCGGACTGGCGCGCGAATTTTTCCAGGGTTTCGTGAACGAAGCCCGCTGCAACCTGCATCTGGAACTGCTCTATGGCGATGAGCCACATCACATCGTCGAGGCGCTGTTCAAGGCCTTTGCCCGCGCCGCCGACGCCGCCTGCCGGCATGACCCGCGCATTGCTGGTCAATTGCCGAGCACCAAGGGCAAACTGTGAAACAAACCAAAATTCCAGTAAACACCATAAAACTTGTGACATTGTTGGGTTTTGCTTTGGCCAATGGATGCGCTGGCCAGCCACGCCCTTCGCAAGCTGAAATTTTCATTGAACGTTCCGGAAACAACGGCGACATAAATATTTACCCCTGCACAGTCAAAATAAATTCCGGGCAAACGGCAGTCATGGCCGGCGGCGAAGACACCTTGTTCATTGTGAAGCCAGGAACATATTACTTCACAGTCGGTTCCTCGAACCCGTATCCCACAACGACAAAAAACTCGGATTGGATCTGTGGCCCGTTTGAAATCACAGTCACAAATTCACAGGTCATGAGAATCATCGTGACGCCGAAAAGCAACGGCTCAGCCTACACCGGAGGTTGGGAACTGCGGCAACTGGAATAAAAACGCCCCGCAGTTTCCCGCGGGGCGTTTTGGGCTTTGCGCCTTTGGATTATTTCAGGAACCGACGCTGGCCAGCTCCTCGTTGTTTTCCACGTTCACAATCTTGAACTGTTCGGCGTGCATGCCGGTGTCGGCCCGGAAGGACAGCTTGCCGAAGTAGCGCTTCTCCATCTCGATGAGATGTTTCTCGTCCTCGGTGCGCAGCCGTTCCAGCACCGTCGGATGCACCACGATGCGAAGCTGGAAATCCGATTCGTCGCGCTCACGCTTTTTCAGGATTTCCTGCAGCTTGCGCTGGATTTCCACGCTCATGGTCACGACACTCTTCACCTTGCCGCGGCCCTTGCAATACGGACAATCATCATACACCGCCGACCGCACGCTTTCGGTGTGCCGCTGGCGCGTCATTTCCATCAGGCCGAGCTGCGAGATAGGCAGGATGTGCGTCTTGGCCTTGTCGCGACGCAGGCCTTCCTTGACGCGCTGATAGACCTGCTGCTGGTCCCGGCGCGATTTCATGTCGATGAAATCGAGCACGATCAACCCGCCCATATTGCGTAGCCGGAGTTGGCGGCAGATTTCCTCGGCCGCCTCGAGATTCACCTTCAAAATGGTGGATTCCTGGTCGCGGCTGCCCTTGTGCCGGCCCGTGTTCACGTCAATCGCCACCAGCGCCTCCGTTTCGTCAATGACGATGTAGCCGCCGCTGCGCAGATGCACCTGGCGCGAAAACGCGTTCTCCAGCTGCTTGCTGATGTTGAACCGGTCAAAAATCGCCTGCGCCTCGGCGTAGTGCTTCACCTTGCTGGCCGCGCGCTTGGAAATTTTGCTGACCATGTCGCGCATCCGGTCGTGGGCCTTTTGATTATCCACCACGATGCGCTCGACGTCCTCGGTCAAAAAGTCGCGCACGGTGCGTTCAATCAAATCCGGCTCCTGGAACACGCATGTCGCCGACAGCTGTTTCTTCATACGCTCCTGCACGCCGCTCCATTCCTCGAGCAGCAGCGCCAGGTCCCGCACAAAATACCGTTTCTGCTGGCCTTCGCCCGCGGTGCGCATGATGACGCCCATGCCGTCGGGAATGGCCAGTTCGCGCAGGATTTTTTTCAATCGCTTGCGTTCCTCCGGGTTTTCGATCTTGCGTGAAATGCCGGATTGGTCCGAGTTGGGCAGCAACACCAGGTACCGCCCCGGCAACACCAGGTTGGTCGTGATGCGCGGGCCTTTGGTGCCAATCGGACCCTTCGTCACCTGCACGATGATTTCGCTGCCCGGCGGATACAGGCGCGGAATGTCCTTCTGCGTGATCTTGGGTCGATCGCGTTTGCGACCTTCGCGCTCGACAATTTCCACGCCGCTGTCGAACTGGTTCGGCACGATGTCCCAGTAATGCAGAAAGGCGTTTTTCTCGAAGCCGATGTCTACGAACGCGGCCTTGAGGCCGTCTTCGAGGTTGCGCACCTTGCCCTTGAAAATACTGCCGACGAGCCGCTCTTCTGTGGTGCGTTCGATGTTGAATTCCTCCAGCCGGCCATCTTCCAGCACCGCCACCCGCGTTTCCAGCGTCTCGGCGTTGATGACGACTTCCTTGTGGATTTTCTTCTCCGGCCGGATGAGCCGCTGGACCTTCCGCACCAGATTGGTCGCCGCGACCTTGATGCTGTCCAGAATGCCCCTGGGTTGTTCGGCCACGGGCACCGGGGCAAAGGGTTTTTCCTCCTGCACCTGGGCCGGCGTTTCGAGTTTGGGCTCGCGGAATTCCTTTTTGGCCGCGCCGGCATCCGGCATTTCGTGTTCCACCGCTCCCTGGGGCGGCAGGCCGGCGGCAATGTTTTCGGCGCGTTCAATTTCGTGCGTGTGCCGTTTTTCGAACACGTGTTCGTTGCCGCCCTGCTCGCTGACCACGTCGGCGCGGGCCTGGATGGCCTCACGGTCGGTTTTTTGCGGATTGGGGCCGAGCCCGCCCTTGGGGCGGAATCGCATCCCGCGGCGTCGCCGCGAAAAATTCTTATCACTCATAATCAATATCCTTTTTCAATATCCTTTTCGATGGATGTATACGTTTTGCATCAAGCCCATGGCGATCAACGAGCCGAGCACTGAAGACCCGCCGTAGGAAAGCAGCGGCAGTGGGACGCCCGTCACGGGCATGATGCGAATGTTCATGCCGATGTTGATGAACACGTGGCTGAAGATGAGCGTCACGACGCCCACCGCCACGAGCTTGCCCAGGCGGTCGCGCGCCTGGCCGGCGATTCTCAATCCGGTGAAGAGAACCACCGCATACAGCGCGATCACGATCACGCTGCCGACAAATCCTTCCTCCTCGGCAATCACGGAGAAAATGAAGTCGTTGTGAGCCACCGCTCGTGGCAAATATCCGAGGGCGTTCTGGGTGCCCTGTCGCCACCCTTTGCCCGCCAGCCCGCCCGAGCCAACGGAAATCAGCGCCTGCCGGACGTTGTATTCATCGTCCAGTTGCTTTTGCCGCATGACCTGCAGATCCTGCGGTTTGGCGTTCGGCGAAGCGAAACGTGTGTAATCCCGTCCAAAATAAACGAGCAGCCGGTCGCGCTGATATTCCTGCATGGAAATCTGCCACCGGCCGGGCGGCAGGAACAGAACATCCACCAAAAACAGCACCGCCAGCAAACCCACCGCCCCGATCAATTGCAGCAGATATTGTTTGGGCGTGCCGGCAACAAACATCATCACCAGCCCCGTGGGCAATAAAACCAGCGCCGACCCCAGATCCGGTTCCTTCAAAATCAACGCGAAGGGCAGGAGCAGAAGCCCGATGCCCTTCCAGAAAGTCACCGGCTGCCGCAATTCATCCTCCGGCCGGCTCAGGAAATGCGCCGCCGCCAGGATGAAGGCCAGCTTGGCGAATTCGCTTGGCTGAAATTGGAAAAATCCCAGGTCAATCCAACGACGCGCGCCAAAGCGCATCGAGCCGACATGTGGAATCATCACCGCGACCAGGCAGAAAATCATCGCCCAATACACCACGAACGACCACCGCGCCAACGTATGATAGTCCAGCAGGCACAGCACCGTGCCCGCGCCGATGCCGAGCGCATACCAGACAATCTGATGGAACCAGGTCTGGCTGTACCAGGGCTTGAGCGCTTCCGACGCGTTCACCATGGTGGCGCTGTAAACGAACATGGTGCCCAAAAGCATCAGCCCGCCCAACACCACCAGCTGCAGCCGGTCGATCTTCACGTGCGGTTCGTTGATGGGGGTGGTGATCATTTTAATTTACCATCGCCCCGGATCGCACCGCCGCCACCGGTGAGTCCGGTTTCTCGCTTTTTAAAATCGCGTCGTAAATGTCATGTGCAATCGGCGCACAGACCAGGCCGCCGGAACCGCGGTTTTCCGACTGTACCATAACCACGACGGCGTAACGCGGATTTTCATAAGGGGCGAACGATGCGAACCAATAATCCCACCGGATCAATTGGCCTTGCTCGTTCTTGATCTGTGCCGTGCCGGTCTTGCCGCAAACGCGCAACCCGGGTACCGGCGCGGCGCGGCCCGTCCCTTCCGGGTCCTCGGTTTCAGCCAGCATCGCGTCGTGCAGGATTTTATAGCTGCGGGGATGCAAACCCAGAGTATCGCGCTCCATCCTGGAAGGAAAAACGGTCGGGGCCTCGCCGCTGGCCGGGTTTTGCGGCTCGATGCGTTCGACAAAACGCGGCCATAAGACCTTTCCGCCGTTGGCGATGGCCGAATACACGACCGCAATTTGCATTGGTGTTACGGAAACTTCGCCCTGGCCAAAGCAAATATTCGCCGAATCGCCATCGTGCCAGTCGGGGTTTCTGATCCGTTCCAATGTCGGGAAATTTCCCTTGGCATCCTGACGGGTTGGCAAACCTTCCCGCTGACCCAAATGAAATTTTTCACCGAGCCGGACGATTTTCTCGATGCCGGTGCGCAAACCGTTGAAAATAAAATAGGCATTGCTGGATTGTACGATGGCGCGCTTGAGATTGTAAGAACCCGGCGGCACGGTGTCCTTGATTTTTCTGGCGCCAACATAGACGCAACCGTGCCCTGGCTCCATCGGATCCGGTTGCACCTGATAAATCTCATCCGGATTCAATCCATTTTCCAATGCCGCGAGAGCGACAATGGGTTTAAAAATCGAACCCGGTATGTAGTTTTCATACGTAGCCCGGTTGATTTGCGGACGCAACTTGGGATCGCTCAAACGCACGGGGTCGTTGGCCGCATAATCCGGGTTGATCGACGGCGATGAAACCAGGGCCAGCACGTCGCCGGTGCGCACATCCATCACCACCACCGCCGCGCGCGCATTCGCGCCCTGATGGTTGGTGAGCGAACGTTCCGCCGCCTGCTGAATGTCGAGATCAATCGTCAGCACCACATTGTCGCCTGGCTCCGGCTTGCTCCAGACGTTTTTCGTCTGACTGTAGCCCAGATTGTTGACGAGCACAGCCTCTTCACCCGGATGGCCGCGCAATTGTGCGTCGAACCCGGCCTCGACACCGACCTGGCCACGATAATCCGGGAGATAGTAATTAAACGGGTTGGCATCCTCGCCTTCTTTGGAGCTGTCATCGCGCAGCACATAACCCAGCAAATGTGCCGCCAGTGTGCCGTAGGGATAGGTCCGGACGGGCTGCAGATCCAGTTCCACCCCCAGGCCGCCGGTGTATTGCTCCTCGAAACGCGCGATTTGCGTGTCGTTCAGATCCGGCACTATGGGATACGGCAGCGCCAGCTTCGTGTCATAATGCCGGTTGAATTTCAACGGCTCAAGGGGCAGCGGCTGGCCGATTTCCCGGCCAACCTGCGCCATGATGGTTCCGGCGACGTCGAGGCGCGCCTGTTCGCGCAGCCGCTTTAATTCCTCCGGCTTCAATTGGAACGATTTTAATTCCGCCTTCGTGAGCGAACGGCCCAGTTTTTTCTCCGCGCTGGCAATGTTCTGTTTCTGCCACACCCGCACTGATTTCAATGCATTGGTGTAAGCCTGGTAGAATGGCTGGCGTAAATCATCGAAGTAAAGGCTCAGGCTGTACTGCGGACGGTTTTCGGCCAGCACCCGGCCTTCGCGGTCGAGGATTTTTCCGCGTACCGCCGGAACCCGGACTGTGCGATACGATTGCGTCTCCATATGACTTTCGTATTTGCGCGCCGAAACGACCTGTACCCACCACAGGCCCGAAAGCAACAGCAACAGGCCGCCCGCGAGCAAAATCGCCAGCAGGCGCAGTTGCGGGTCGTTCTTCTTCAGTTCGTCGAAAATCAGCATCGCTTTATAAGCGTCCGCGCCGGATTTCCCGGTCGGGACGAAAACTGGTTTCCGTCCTCGGCTGGTAGCCGAGCGCATGGTGGCAACGGTCGAACAATGCGAACATCAGCGGCGTCGCCGCCGCGCCGCCCGCCGTCATCACGATCCATTGCCAGAGCGAACCCCAGCCGAGGAGCGGCGTTTTGCCGCCGCTCAGCAACAGCAAAACCGACAACGCCGGGACGACGGCACTGGCGACGGTGCCCAGCACGAGCTGGGCGAATGACATCTCGCGCAAAATCAGGTCCCGCCGCAGGTAAATCAGGAAACCCACGACGGAGAGGGGCAGGATGGTGATGCCGAGCGGGTTGGCCGATAGCGTGTCGAACCATAAGCCGCCCAGCACGGCGAGCAGCGAGACCGTGGCCAGGTCCGCATTCAAGGCCGCATACACCATCAGCACCGGCAGCAAATCCACCTGGGCGCCGAGCCAGTAGCGCAGAAGCGGGAATACCGCCTCGGCAAACACCGCGAGAAACGCGGCGGCCAGAATCAGGATGGTTTGCAGGATGTTCATCAATTGGGCTGGGGATTAAGAATCACCCAGACTTGATCGAGCGCACCGAGATTGACCGAGAGTTTAACTCGCGCCTCGGTGTAAAGGCCGAATTCAACCGGACGCGAATCAACCACCTGGCCGATGGGAATCCCCCGGGGGAAAACACCGCCGAGACCGCTGGTGAAGACGTTCTGGCCGGATTTCAAATTCGCACTGCCGGAAAGATAGGTCAAATCCAGAAGTGACGCGCCCAACGGGCCGCTGGCGCTGATGATGCCCATGTCGCGCCCCGGATTATCAACAATCGCCGAGACACGGCAGTTCGGGTCGCCAATCAAGACCACTTGCGAGCGGGTGTATCCCACGGCGGAAACCCGCCCGACCAGTCCATCGGCGGTCAGCACCGGCAGGTTGGTTTGGATGCCATCCCGGCTGCCGAGGTTGATTTGCACGGTCTGCCACCAGTTGGCCGGGTCGCGCGTGACGACATTGGCGAGCTTGAGTTTCCAGGGCGCCTGCTGCTGCCAGCCGAGCAGCGAGTGAAGCTGGTCGTTTTCCCGCGCGAGGGCGGCGGCTTGCAGAGCTTGAACTTGAAACTGCTGGTTTTCCCGGGTAAGCCGGTCAATTTGACGCAGTAATTCGCGCCGGGGCAGGACACTGTCAGCCAGATTGGCCGGCAATTGCTCCGCGGTGTTGGCCAGCCCGAACAGCGGCAAAAATAAACTGCCCAGGGCGAGCTTGACGTGGCCGGTCACGCGCGGCGGCAGGCTGAGAATCAGCAGTGCCACCAGCGTCACCGCGCCAAGCGCGAGATATTGTTTTTTTCTAAACATCCTGCAACCGCTCCGACCCGCGGGTCGGGGTGTGCAGGCAAACGCAAAGGCGGGAAATCAATATTTGGCGTTGGTCGCGACGCGCTTGAGGAATTCGATTTCCTGCAAGACGCGGCCGGTGCCTTCGGCGACCGCACTCATGGGGTCGTCGGCCAGATGGACCGGCAGGCCGGTCTCCTCCGCTACCAGCCGGTCGATGCCGCGCAACAGCGAGCCGCCGCCGGCCATGACCAGGCCGCGATCCACAAGATCGGCGGCGAGTTCGGGCGGACAGCGTTCCAGCGTGAGGCGGATGGACTCCAAAATGCTCGATAGCGGTTCTTGCAACGCTTCGCGAACTTCCTCGGAACGGATGGTCAGGGTCTTGGGCAGGCCGGAACCCAGGTCGCGGCCT
>CAYPSF010000088.1:3584-18280 GCA_964413165.1 uncultured Bifidobacteriaceae bacterium | reverse complement strand
AGATTTCGTCGTCATTGGGCGCCTGGCCCAGGCCGTCCAGGGCGTAACCGGTGTACAGCTCGGACCCGTGGGCGAAATGCTCAAAATGTTCGATGGGCACAAACTTGCCCTTGGGCACGCCGTGGATGTCTACATAGGCGCCGACGCAATATTTCACGCCCTGCTGGATGAGCTTCTGCTTGAGGGCCTTGAGTTTTACCGTGGCGTTCGCTCCGTTGGCAGCCAGGGCCCCGGCCGGCAGGCCGTTCGTTCCGGAAATCCGGCGGGAAGTTTTCGGCAGCATGACCTTCCCGTTCTTTGGTTTAACTGTGGCATTCATTTGATCGTGGTAAAATAACTGTGTTCGAGCGGTGGTTGTTCCAACAAGGCGCGCCGGACCAGGGTCGCGAGGTCCTCCACCATGAATTGAAAAAGTTTCTCCCCCTGTTCGCGGGTGGCCCGGCTGGGAAAACCGGTGACGCCGTTCCGGCTGGTGCGGTTGACCGGATGGGGAAAGACCAGCCCGTTCGTCCGGTCCTCGTCGTCGGCCGTGGCGAGCTTTTCCGGCCGCACCAGTTCCGGGGCGCCGGCCAGCATCAGGGACGTTTCGGCGGCGTTGGCGTGCCAGTCCTCCGCGTCGGCAAAAAACTCGGCGCGCACGCGCGGGCTGAGCTCGGCCACGTTGCAGACGCAGACCAGCGCGTCGTCCCACCGGCTGCGGATGATTTCGACGGCGCAGCGCAGGGGAGCGGCGTTGCCCACGTGACCGTTGACCACCAGGAGGCGTTTAAATCCCGCGCCGTGCAGCCACTCAAAAAGTTCCACCACGGTGCCCGTGAGCGTCTGCGGTTGCAGGGCGAGGGTGCCTGGCCAGCGGTGGGAATGGCCCAGTGAGCAACCGTAAGGCAAAGGCGGCAGCACGGGAACGCCGGTCACGCGCGACACCGCCCGGCACAAGGCTTCGGCATTGACCGTGTCCATGCCCACGCCGAGATGCGGACCGTGTTGTTCCGTTGCGCCCGCCGGCAGCAGGCAGAGATCCACTCCGGTGCGGCGTAACGAACCAATCTCCTCCCAGGTCAGCGCCTGCCAGAGCAACGGTCTTTGTTCGAGTGCATGCATTCCGTGTACAACTTTATCCCGCCTGTCATCTGCGCCCGCCCCGCCCGGACGAGGCAAAGGACGGGTGCGGACTGAAATCTGTTTTCTTCATGGGAACGGCCAAACCCCATAACGGCAAAATGTGACCAAAAGAAGTTACGCCCGGGCTCAAAACAGGGGTTGCTTCAAGCCCGGACACAAAGAAGTCATCGTACCGCGGGTGGTCCGCAGCAGATGTCGATAAGGGTGAGCCGCTGGAAGAAAAAACTATCGTCAAATTCTTGCGAAGCAGAACATATGACCTCGATAATCATTCCTGTTGGTGTCGAGCACCCGACATGCCAGCATCATCAAAGCTATTGTTGTTCACCACGTCCGGGGTTCAATCCGGAATGTTCGCCGGGCTTTAAACCCATGCATTGACGGCCTTTTGGCCGCGGCAACCGGTCTGCCGTCGCCGGGAAATTCATTCTTATTCACAGGGGAATCGGCCGGCTGCTGCTGGTTCGTTTTGAGCAGCCGGAAAATAAAAAAACAGCCGGCCGGCCCTGGCAGTTGGATTGAAGTTCCCGGCCTACTTCGTCGGATATCGCCAGGCCCAGTCGCCTTGGTTTATGTCCACCGCGCCGCTTTTATTGAGGCTCGCCTCGCCATCTTCATCCGTTTCGTTCCAGCCGACCGAGTAGAGCACGAATTGCCCGTCGGTTTCATGTTGATAGTGCAATGGATGACCATTGATGACGTCGGGCGGCAATTTGGCGATGAATTGTGGCGTCAGGGCGTCGAATGATTGAGGATAGTCGCCGTGCGCGAGGCGATAACGCTCCAACGCGGTTGCCGCGAGCGCCAGGTTTGCGGCATTTTGTCCCTGGGCGAATTTCTTTGCAGCATTGCCCAGGGCGGGCAGCAACAGCCGTTCGAGAGCGTTGCAGGGGTTGAGTTGCCGGGTCTCGGCGACAATGGTGGCATCCGCCTGTTGGATGGTTTTCGGCGAAAAAATCCCGAGGTTGACATCCGCCGCCGGCAGATAAAATTCCACCATCGGACGGGCACAATGCAATTGATTCTGGTAAAACCAGCCGACCGGAACCAGGCGGCTGATGGCGAGCGCCGGAATCGGCACAGCCGTGGCACTGTCACCGACCAGATTGGCCAGCTGTCCCGGGTGATGGCGCAGATATTCGAAGATGCCACCCTGAAACAGCGCCATCTCTCCGCGCATGGCGAGCCGGTAGTCGGAAATAAAATCCAACCCGGCCATTTTCCGGTCAAGTTCGGCCAGTTGCGCGTCCGACCACCGGTGCCCGGCCAGGCCCTCCCAGACCGGCTGGAGGGCGATATTCAGCATCGCAATGCGTACCAGATGTGAAATCAGGATCGGTTCGGTGCGAACGGAATCAGTCAGGCGCAAGATGAGCTCTATATCGGCCAGCGCCAGATCACTTTGGCCGTTTTGCAATTCGGCGAGCGCGCGCAATTGCAGCACATGGCTGCAGGATTTCAGTGCCGCCAGATGCGGCAGCAAGATCGCCGCCGGATCGTCTTTGTCATATTCCAGCGGAAACCGCGAGTAACGCAATTGGGCGCTCTGACGCAATTCTTGAATCGCTGAATCGTATTTGCTCAAAGCGAGCAGGACGTCGGCGGCGGGCGATTGCGGTTGTGACGGGACCGGGAACTCATTCGTTTTGGCTGCCAGGGCGCGGTAATATTGTTGCCAGGCGTTCAAATCGCTGGTTTTCGCCGCTCGCCAATCTCCGTTGGTCGGCCACGCCAGGGCCCCGCTGTTGCCCTGGCTGCTGCTATAAGGATTCATCCGCAGCCGATTGATGACGTTCGTATTTCGCGGCCACACAGCATGCCCGTTTTGGTCCAGAACTGTTTCATAGCTGCTGGCGGCCACCGGCGTCAGCGCGAAATTCTGGTTGTCGGGCACCGCCGGTGGAACCACGCCGGCGCGGTCGAATCTTTCGCCCTTGGCTTCCCATGCGCGTTTGAATTTTTCCCAGTCATGTTTCCCGCGCCAGTCCTCCTCGGCGTAAAACAGCGCCACCAGCGTGACGAGGCAGGCGAACCCGAAACCAACCCGCTGGAAATTGCCCCGACGGTACAGCCGGCGGACGAACAGCAACAGACCGAACAAAACAAACAAAATAACGAGACCCAGGATCGATGCCGCCCCGTAATCCTCAGCCGTGGTAAGTGACCTGCCAATGGTCACAACGCCGATGGAGAATGCGACGAGGGCGGCGATGATCAAGACCCGCCCCAGGGAACCCTTCCTTGTTTTCTGCCCGAAACTTGTTGGTTCTTCATTCATACATTTCACTTTCGGAGGAGTTCCATTTCATGCCGCCACAAATTCCACCCGTTCGCTGCGCGGCCGCGGTATAAGAGATTTGAACCGGTCGGCGCTACTCGTGTCACGCGAACCGATCAATTCCGCCAGCAGCCGCTGTTGTTGCCGCAATTCCACAATGACTTCCGGCGACGAAGGCGCGGTTTTTTCCGCGACCGCCGGCGATGGGTCACGCATTGAGAAATCCACTGCCAGGATCAGAATCCAAACCGCCGCCAGGCCGGCCCAGGCTTTGGGATGGGGCCATAAGACAGTTGAGAGTTGAGCGTTGAGGGTTGAGAGCCAGGATGGCCGGGTGACGGGTGGCGAGTGGCGGGCGGTGGCAGCGGATTCAGCCGCCGTCAAAATTTCCTCGCGCCATTTGGCGGGGATCTGCCGCAACGGCTGGCGTTGAAGCTTTTGCTCAAAATCGTCCGGTTTCATTTTGGGAAAGTGGTTTCTAACCCGGAGACGCAGAGAACGCCGAGGTTCGCAGAGAAGATCAGATCAAACCCCCTTTGCGTTTCTTTGCGCTCTCCACGCCTCTGCGTTAAGAAAATTCTTTGTCTCGTGTTCTTTGTAGCCATCTAAACTATTTGATCTCTTCGTAAAGGGGACGCAGCCGCTCGCGCAATTTGTCTAGCCCGTAGCGATATCGGCTGGCGGCCGTGTTCAAGGGAATGTCCAGCGTGCCGGCGATTTTCTCGAAGGTCAGCCCCGCCCACAGCTTCAAATGCACGACCGCGCGCTGCTCCGCCGGCAATTCGGCCAGCGCCTCCGCCAGGGCGGCCCGAAAGGCCTGTTGGTCCGGGTCGCTGGCCGGCGCGAAGGGTGAGACGATCTCGGCAGCAAACTGTTCGCGGGTTTTATCGCGCGTGCCACGTCGGCGCATCAGATCAATCGCCGCATTGTGCGCCAGCCGGATGAGAAAAGCGCGTTCGTCCCGCACGCCAGTCAGCCAACCGTGGTCTCGCGCCAGTTTGACAAAAATATCCTGGAGCAGGTCCCGGGTATCAGCTTCATCGCGGGTCAGGTTCAGCAGAAAGGCATAAAGCGACGGGGCGTGCTCGTCGTAGAGCCGTTCAAGTTCCGGTCCGCGCATGATTTAATAGTATGACGCATCCGGCCGGGAAATTTGTCTGGCCGGGGTCACCCCAAATTCTGACAAGTCTGGCCTGCCCCCCTCACATGGTTTTTAAAAGCAGCCGCCGGAATCAGGGTGGCAATAGCCAGTTTGAGAACCAGACCAGCCAACGCCAGAAGGGTTTGATTTTGGTTTGACCCCGCTTCCAGGAAACAAATCGTTTTATTGAGTCTCGATAACCCGGTAAAACCGGTTCGGCTGATCCGCCGGCACGATGACCATTCCTTCGTTGCCGATGAACGAAATGCTCGCGGGCAAATCCTGCCATGACGGGTCGCTCAGGTTGCTCTTGAACTGCACCCCGTAGGTTCGCAACGGCACTGCCTGCCAGGTCAGCGTCGTGGTCCCGCCCGGTGTGGCCACCGGTGTCATCTCGATGTGATACTGCACCCGGACCGCGAAGGCGTCGGGAACACGATTCAAATCGTCCGTCACCAGGTCGGACCCGGCGTTCAGAAAGGCCACATTCTCGGCGCCGCCGCTGATGACCGGCAAGGAGATCCACGGAAAGGGAGTGGCGGCGATCTGGGACGGACTCAGGATGGTGTTCTGCCCGATGGAGCGGTCAAACAGATAAATTTTCGGCGCCGGATTGGTGTCGCCGGTGATGATATTGGTCGCGTAACTGCGGTAGGCCACGTAGCGGCTATCGCCACTGATGACCGGCATATCTGACGCCGCATTGGCCACGCTGCGATCGACCGCCCTGAAACTGACCAGCGTGGTGTTACTCGTGGCCAGATCGCAGACAAAGGCCGCGGTGGTCGCATTGGTATTGCCGGTAAACACCACATAGCGGCCATCGCTGCTCCACTGACCGGAACTTTGAACCGGGGCCGTGCTGCTGAACGACTGGAGCACCGCCCGAGTGGCGATCTGGTCCACACACACCTGATCGGGTAAAGTTCTCCGATAGAGCACCCGGCTGCCGTCCGGGCTGATGGCGGCCGACAGAATTGTTGCCGAATTGGAGTAAATGTCCCTGCCAAGCTGGGTGTCGCGAATCCTCAGTTGATTCAGTTGATTGGTTTGATAAGCAACGTAACGTCCATCGGCGCTCATCGAGGGAGAAACGGAGAGGGTTGGTGATCCCGGGCTATTCATCACGATGGTGGTGCCGGAATTCACGTCACGCCAGAACGCATTGAAGTTGCCGAAGCCGCTAGAGGTGTCAAAGGTGCCCGGGGCGAGGTTTTTGGCCGTGCTCACGAAGGCCACATACCGTCCGTCGGCGCTGATGACCGCGTCCCAACAATTGCCCGCCCCGGCATCGGTGCCGTTGCTGGCCACACTGATCAAAAGGATGGCGCCGGTTTGCAGGTCTTTACGGTAGAGGTTGAGATTGGTGGCGGTGGCAATGGCGGTCAGGTTGGTCGCCGCGCTGGCAAAAGCCACGTACCGGCCATTGGCGCTGATGACCCCGCCGTAACTGTGGCCGCCCCGGCCCGGGGTGCCATCCGCCGCGGCGCTGACGAGAGTGGTCTGGCCGGTCCAGAGGTCCTGAAGGAATACATCGCAGAAACCGTTGGTGTCATTCGGCAACAAATCGTTCGCGAAACTTTCAAACACAAACCACCGGCCGTCGCCGCTGATGGAATAGGGCGACTTTCGTGTAAGTCTGTTGCCCACCGTCGAAACCAGAGCCGGATCCCGCTGCGAAATGAGCTCGTTCGTTCCCGCCAGCGTGTCCCGCGCAAACACGTCGAACGCGTTGTTCCAGTCCCCATAAACCAGACTGCCATCCGGGGCGCAGAAAGTGGCCACCCGACCGTCCGCGCTCAGGCTGGGGAAAGTATTGCCGAGGTCGGTTGACCCTGCTCCGTTGGTGTCCACGTCCACTAATTGCAGGGCGCCGGATTGGAGGTTGCCAAGATACAGGTGGAAACCGGCCGAGACGGGATTGGCGACCAGGTTTGTTGCGTTACTCAGGAACGCCACAAACCCGCCATTGCCGCTGAGAACCGGCGTATAGGAAATCGTATTGGCTGGGACTCCGCTCCCATTCGTGCTCACCGCCTGGTCGGTGCTCGCCAGCGAATCCCACACGTGAACGCTCAAATTCGTGCCGCCGGCGGCGGGTTCCCGGCTGGCGTACGCGATGAACCGGCCATCCGCCGTCATCTCGGGGCCAAACCGGTTTTCATCCACCCCGAATGGCGGATACGGAGAATTGCTGGCGAATGATCCCAGCGCGTTGGTCGTGATGAGCGTGGTGGTAGTGGACAACTGGTCGTAAACCAAAATGACCGCGCCGCCAGATACGCTCGTGGCTCCGGACATGAAGGCCACGAATCGCCCGTCGTCACTCAAACGAGGCCGATAAGAAACGATCTTGGCCGGGGCGGCCGCGCCGAATGCGGCCTGCACCATGGCGGCGGCAGCGGTGCTGGCCCAAGTCGTCGTTCCTCCCACACGGTCACGAACATAGACCTCGCCATTAATCGACGGGCTGGCGCTCGCCACCAATCCCGTCGCGGTGCTGAAACATGCCACGTACCGCCCGTCCGGCGTGATTTGCGGCGCGGCCATGGCTATTGTACCCGACCCCGTTGCTCCCACACTCACCAACGTGGTGGTGCCAGCCACGAGGTCCCGCACAAAAAGGTCAGCCGATCCGTTGGTGTCGCCGGGTATCAAATTGGATGCCTTGCTGACAAAGGCCACATAACGGCCATCCGGAGTCATCACGGCGTCGTAAGAGGATCCGTTGGCCGGCCTGCCATTGGTGGCCACGCTCACCAGGATGTTGGTGCCGGCCGGCACGTTGCGGACGAGAATATCCCGACCCCAGTTGGTGTTGGCGGCCGCCAGATTGTTGGCTCCGCTCTCGAAGAGAACGAATTGGCCGTTGGTGGAGACCTGGCCGAGGAACGAGGACGCATCGCCCCCGCCGGTTCCGGCCAGGTTCTGGCTGACGCGGACCGTGGTGTTGCTCCCCCGGTCGCGCAGATACACATTCAGGCTGAACTGCCGGTCGTTTCCCGGCACCAGGTCACACGCGGCGCTGGAAAAAACCACGAACCGGCCGTCGGGACTGACCGCGGCATCCACCGAATCGCCGTTGCCACCGGCCGGCGGTGCCACGGCCGGATTGCGCGCCGAAAGCAATTGCGCTGGAGGAAGTCCGGCCCCGGCGACGGCGGCCAGCGCCACCACAGCGGCCGCCACGGCGAGCCGGAGCATCGCCCGACGGACAGCCGGCCGGTGCTGAATCTTCCCGTTGAGCGAGTTTTCACCGGGCAGGGGAGAGTTGGCTGTCTTCATACGAAACTCTTTTCAGGTGTGGTACATGAAATCAATAAAACCAAAAGATGCTGCCTTGGAAATAGCCGCAGTTCATCTGGCTAGGGCTGTGCGATTCCACATGGCCATCGGCATAGGCGGCGTTGACGCCCAGAAAGACGCCATTGTCAAAATGCGCCACGTTAGCACATTGATCCGCGGGATTGGGAGACGCTTTCCCGGTGACCGAATCCGCCAACCCATTAGCAGTAAGGCCGACTGCCGAAGCCGACAAGCAACTGACGAACGGTAAATGGGTGGCCGCGTTGTCGTGCAGTTTTTTGGGAAGACCATAATTGGCGACTGGAGTGCCCTTCAGCCTTGGGTTCAGCGCCACTAGATTCGCCCAATTGGCCGGAGATGAATACATGTCCGGTGGAAAGATACTGTTGGCGTTTGGCGGGACTGTCGGGCAACGCTGCACCCACCAATTGTAATGGAGGACGCATTCGTTAAATTGGCGCGACAGGTAGTTGTTAAGTTCCTCAATGCTGGTGGGGAAATGCCCCATCGCAGTGGGCTGAGCCAGGGAATCATATTCGTCCGGACGCACGGGATCGAACCACATGGGGATGGTCAACCCATAAGGCGCAAGGTTGGGGATAAAGTTTATTGAGACATCCTGGAGAAAATTGCCGCCGCCGCTGTTCCAATCAAAGCGCGGCAGCGAATCCAAATGGTCGTTGGCATACAGATTGACCGACACCGCCCATTGCCGGAAGTTGGCGGCGCAGGCCGTGACCCTGGGTTGCGCCCGCGACCCGGCCAGCGCGGGCAGGAGCATGGCCGACAGCATGGCTAGCGTGGCGATGACCACCAGCAACTCGATCAGGGTGAATGCCGAAAAGACATTAAAACGCCGGGTGGCTCGCCACGGCCGTCCGAGAATGTGTTCTTCAAGGCCTGTTTTCATGAATGCTATTTAACCATCAAGAATTGCACGAACAAAGGCACATTTACTGAAAACTGTTCCAACAATTTCGGTTGGTGTTCCATGAAATCAATAAAACCAAAAGATGCCGCCTTGCAAATAGCCGCAGTTCATCTGGCTTGGGTTGTGCGATTCCACGTGGCCGTCGGCATAGGCGGCGTTAACGCCCAGAAAGACGCCATTGTCAAAATGCGCCACGTTCGCACATTGATCCGCGGGATTGGAAGACGCTTTCCCGGTAACCGAATCAGCCAGCCCATTACCAGCCTGGCCGAGGGCCGAAGCCGACAAGCAACTGACGAATGGTAGATGGGCGGCCGCGTTGTCGTGCAGTTTTTTGGGGAGACCATAATTCGCGACAGGAGTGGTCTTAATCCACGGATTGAGCGCCACTATATTCGCCCAATTGACCGGAGACGAATACATGTCCGGTGGAAAAATACTGTTGGCGTTTGGCGGGCTTACCGGGCAACGCTGCACCCACCAATTGTAATGGAGGACGCATTCGTTAAATTGGCGCGACAGGTAGTTGTTAAGTTCCTCAATGCTGGTGGGGAAATGCCCCATCGCAGTGGGCTGAGCCAGGGAATCATATTCGTCCGGACGCACGGGATCGAACCACATGGGGATGGTCAACCCATAAGGCGCAAGGTTGGGGATAAAGTTTATTGAGACATCCTGGAGAAAATTGCCGCCGCCGCTGTTCCAATCAAAGCGCGGCAGCGAATCCAAATGGTCGTTGGCATACAGATTGACCGACACCGCCCATTGCCGAAAGTTGGCAGCGCAGGCGGTGACCCTGGGTTGCGCCCGCGACCCGGCCAGCGCAGGCAGGAACATCGCCGAGAGAACCGCCAGCATGGCGATGACCACCAGCAGTTCGATGAGGGTGAATGCTGGAACGGCATTGAAGCGCCGGGCAGTGCTTGAGGGGCGCCTCAGGAGGTATTTTGTAATGGCCGTCTTCATAGCGAGAGTTGCGTTCAACTATGACTCGTGAGAGCTAACGCATTTCTTTCAAAAAATTTCAACAAATTCAGTTTATATCTTTCTCATTTGTAAGGCATTGCACCGGGACATGTGGTGAGCCGTTCACAAATGGAAGAAAAGGAAGTGGACGTGCCACTTTCGCGAAGCGCCAGCAAGAAAACTAAGGCTATTTCACGGAGATGATTCTTTCCTGTCGGGGAGGGAATAGCGACCCGCCGTTTCAGGCGTGACAGCGGACGGATTCCGCGTGTCCTTTTTCCGGGGCGGCCAGGGCAAAATCGATTTTTGGCAGGCGCGTCAGGGCATAAAGCATGAGGTACGCGATAAAAACAAACAGGGCGAAGAACACCAGGAATGCGGCGGAGGTGGTGTTGATCATCGGACTGCCCATCCAGACGTCCAGGCCGTGATAGATTTTTCCCGGACGCAGCACGTCCCAGCTGTTGAAGCGCAGGAACCGGCCGAGGTAGATGCCGAAGCTGCACAACGCCGCCGCCAGGCCCACAAACAGCCAGCTCGCCACGCGGCCGAACCGCTGCGCCACGACGGATTGCATCAGATAGAGCGAGACAAAACCGAGCACCAGCCCGGTCAGCGCACACAACAGAATCAGGGTGAGGTCGATCCAGAAATGCAGGCGAAAACTCATCCAGAGATGAATCAGGTCGGTAAAGATATACAGTGAGTTGGGAAAAAACAGGAGCCACAAGCCGGCCCAGCCATAGCTCCGCCACGTCGGTTGCGGCTGCGAGCGGAAGGTGTCCCGCGCCAGCAGGGCGAACAGGAGCGGCAGCCAGGCGAGGAAAAGATTCCAGATCAGCAGGCCGTAATGAAAGTTTTTCGTCCAGACGATGCACAGGCTGATCAGGGCCAGGCTCACGGCGGAAGCGAACAGCAGCGCCATCATCGGGGCGATGGTATCGCGTTGAAAGGGCATTCTCAGGTATTTCATAATGACAAAGCGGCATTGGTTAGACCGGGTTTTCCCGGAACTGTTCACCCCTTCCCGTCTGGCACCGGGCCTGCCTCGCGCTTTTGTTTATACCGGGGAAAGAGCTGGGCGCAGGCCAGGCAGAGCATCCCGATGAGCGTTTTGCCCAGGAGCAGGAAGACGGCACAAGCAATCAGCAGTCCGAGCCAGATGCCGAATTGGGTTCCCGGTCGGCGAAGAACCGTCGAGATCCGGTGTTTCTGCCACCGGCGAATAGACCAGACCGGAGTCAGCAACAAAACCAGTCCAAATCCAATTTGCAGTGCCAAAAAAATCCAGACAAACCCCGGTATCGAGCCGCCCGTTTTAATGGCAACCCCGGCTGCCGGCAACCGGGTCAGGTTAAAAAGGATCCCGGCCTCACCGAGGTAAGGCGCATCGGCTGCGTTCGAAAGCAGCCGGGGAACGAGTCGTGTGCCGTTCGGAAGCGGCCACGAGGTGACCAGCATCTCGGCCGCCAACGGATAGGCGTGTTCAAAGTGTCCGTTGACCCGGGCGGCTCCCACCCCAAAGGCGCAAGCCGCACAACCGAAACCTTTGAGGACCGGCCCGGCGTCCACATCGATATACCAATCGTTGTTGGTCAAATCTTTCGAAAATTCCCGGAACCCGGCACAGGTCCCAGCTTCTTGCCAGAAATAATGTGCGTAAAGGTCATACCATTTTTGCGCTTGTTCCGGCCAGATCTCCGGGGAGAAAAGCGAGACGTAAGAATTACCGCAACCGCGGCTCGAGCCAACCGGTTCTCCCAGCGGAGCGATGGCGAAGTAGGGAACCAATCCCCGGGAGTCCAGGGCCTTGTCCTGAAAGCCGCGTATCGCGCGATCGACGAATGCGGAATGATCCGTGCCGAGAACCTTGTCCGCTCGATGAATCATGGCAATCGCCGTCAGTACGTCCCCCGGGTAGCATTCCCCGGGATAATCCTCAAGCAATCCATGCCGGCTGGCGTCAAGTTCTGAGGACAGGCTGTCCACCTGGTCGCGCAACAAGGGCAGAAATTCCTTGTCGCCGGTGAGCCGGGCGCGGCTGGTGAGCGCGGAAATGACCAGCATGCGGTAGAAAACGTTTTCAGTTTTTAAATATTTTTTACCCCAATGAACCTTGACCCAGTTTGCCTGGGTGGGATCGATGACCAGGCGGGTCGCCGTTTCGATGGCGCCGCGGGCGTAAATTCTCGGCGCAATGGCATGGGGAGAATGACCTTTCTCCCATTCATCCTGGAGCGATTCCGTCGCCCAAAGATAGAAGACCGCTCCAAACAGCGGCCATTCCGTTCCTGAAATATTGCTGGTGGAAAGTTCAGCCGCCCGCGTGGAGGCGAGGCGTTTCCCGGCCCATTGCTCGAATTTGGGCGATAGATTCCGGTGAAGCTTCCAGGCCGACCGGGGTATGCCGGCCGCGCGGAGATTCGGATCCGCCAGGTCATGGACGACGATCATCCCGGGCATCAGAAAAAACCACACGGCGATCAGAACCAGAACGGCAGCGTTGGAAAATCGGCAGATGCTGGTCAGAATGGACCCGGTAGCTGACTTAACCGTTGGCATCGGACCTCCGGGAACTGGTATCGGGTGGAACCCGGGAATCTTCTTCTTTTGGAATGCATCGCTGCCAGACCGTCAGAATCATGGCGGCCAGAACCAGCACCGGGACCAGGATGACGAACGCCAGATACACCAGGATGTAGATGACCGCCAGAAATGCAGAAAGGTTCCAACCCAGGACGAGCGAGCCGATCGTGCCGTTCAGGATGCCGGTGAATTCCCGAAACCCGGCGAGATGGACCAGCAGAAACAGCCCGCTGATGGCAACGGCGCGCTGCAATAAATCCCTGGCCGACAGGAATTCAGCCCGTTGACCGGTCACGAGCCGCCTCCAAATATTCTTTATCATGGTCTGGCTCCGTTTTTTACCTTTTGCCAAAGCGGTCCGAGGGTCGCGGCATACAGCAAGGCGGCATCGCCCACCTGATTGCTGGCGCAGTATTTCAACCGTCCATGAGTTCGCGAAGGAAAGGCGGCAAAATCCAGGGTGGCGTCCAATGACGCGAGGAATTTCCCGTCATCAAACGTGCTGGCGCCAATGAAGGCCATGCCACTCGAACCGGCGCTGATTTCAAACCCGGGAATGATCGGGCCGGAATCGATGTCAGCCGTGCCTTTCGACGATTGCGGCCATTCGTGCGCGTAACCAAAGCCCAGTGTGATTTCGCCAAGTTCTTTCCGGGCGCGCTGGTATTGGTCGCGGGCAAAATCCTCGTCCAGCAATTGCAGACTGTGCGTCACCATCCAGATGGACGAACCTTCCGGGCCATCCAGCGGCGTGCCGTCTTCCGTAAAACTGGAGATTAACAGGCCCGATTTGGGATCCTCCAGTTTTTGCCTGGCCATGGCCAACCAGTCATGGATCAGGGCCGAATGATCGCTGCCGTCGAGGTAGTCGGCCATTTTAATGGCATCCAACGCAACGCAGTGATCGAACATCCAGCATTCATCGGGGTAACTTTCCAGCAGCCGCCGCAGGCTTTTCTGGAAACGCCCGACGATGGCATTCACGCGTTCGGTCAAAAGCGGTTTGTACTCCGGTTTCTCCTCGACCACCCGCCGCGCGGCGAGCATCAGGGCAATTTCACCGTCCAGAAAGAGGCTGTGGGCCGGCTGGACGAGATAATGCCGTTCCTTGGCATACGGCATCAGGAAGAAATACATCCCTTCCTGTTGTTCCAGCCGCAGGGTTTCGTCAATGATCCGGTCCATCGTTTGAAGATAAAGCGGTTTGGACGCCGGATCGCGCAGGGCCATGTTGGCGAGCGACCAGACCAGGTAGCTTCGCCCCATGAAATCCCATTCCGCATTGCTGACCCGCATCTTATTCAGTTCCTGCTCGCGCAGCACCGGTTCGGTCCAGAGTTGCAGGTGCCGTGCCGCCAGCGCGCGGGCCACGGGCGAAATTCCCTCATCCCGGCGAAATTCAGCGGCGGGACGGATAAAAATGAAATGCAGGCACGGCAACCAGACGATCGTTGCCACCGTCAAGGCGGTCAATCCGGCCAGGATCCTTTTGATTCGCGCCTTCATGAGAATGTTATTCTGTGCCGTGCCTTGAAAATTGTCCCGAAAAAACCGCCGCCGAAACATTCGCCCGGCTGCTTATCGCGATCCTGAACCGGGCGCCTCGCCCGGCGTTTTCAGGCAATCACTCCAATGGGCCAGGAATAACTTCTTCTCTTTTGGCAAAAAACTGTCCGAAGTGCCGATAATGGGTCGCAGCGCGGTGGTCATTTGCACCGCCACCAGCAGGAAGATGACCGCCCAGATGCGGAAACCGGCCAGGGACCTGGCCTGCGAGTGGGAAAATCCAGCTCCCAAAAATCGCAGCCCGAACAGCGTCGCGATGAACCAGAAAGCCAGCAGCAGCGCACCCATCCAGGGGAGCGATTCGGTCGATTGCGAAAAAATCCACGCCACGGGGGCGAAGCCGACCAGCAGGATGGTCATCAACATGAGCAGCCCCGCGAGGAAGCCGGACACCTCGACCAGCCGCGCCTGCGAACCGCCCAGGCAGGTGAAAATGTAAAGGCTCGGCAGGCAGATCAATGCCGAGATCATCAATCCCACCGTGATCTTGACCGGCGCGGCCCAGAGTTGCGTGCCGCAGGAAAACGTGCCGGCCACCACGCCATAGATCAGGCTGCACGCGACCGAGACAAAAATCATCGCCGCAATCAGCCGCCCCGCGCCGGGCTGGCGCAACTGGAACATCATGCGCCGCGGGTGCCGCAGAATGGCTTCAATGGCGACGATGACGTTGGGGATGGCGGCGCGTTCGGCCGGATCATCGCCCAGGGGCCGGGAACCGTCGGCCGGCATCACGGGCGGAATCGGAGGCGGGATTTGGGGTGGGACGGGTGGGATGGGATTTTGATGGTTCATAATTT
>CAYPSF010000088.1:0-3574 GCA_964413165.1 uncultured Bifidobacteriaceae bacterium | reverse complement strand
GGTGGGGGGGGGGGGGGGGGGTTCGGGCTTTCTCCGCCCCGGGGGCGGGTTACCGGGCGCGGCCCCCCTGGGGGTATTGGGTGGGGGGTTTTGGGGGGGGGGGGGGCCCAATGGGATTTTGATGGTTCATAATTTGATGGTGTTTGGTTCAGTTGAATTGCTGGAAAACCTGCAGCAGCGAGCGGAAGACGCTTTCGTAAAAATTTCCGTGCAGGGCCGTCGCGCGATAAAACTCCACCGGCAGCGATGGCGACCCGATGAACGGGCGCAAAATCCAGGAAAGCTGGCTGCCGAGAAACAGGTTGCCCGCCAGCCACGTGAACAACACCCGTCGCGCGACGGTCCGGCTGCCACCCAACCGCGCCAGCAATTGATACAAACGCACGTTGCCCGTGACACCGGCGAAGGCAATGACGATGACATGGGTGAGCAGGATCCCATTGTAAGCCGTCCCGGAAACCGCCGCCGGCGACATCGGCGGCGCATTCCAAACCGCGAACGCCAGCAACGGACTGAACGCACCGAGGATCGCCGCCGTGATGGTGAAACTCATCAGAATGGCCGAACCGGATTGGCGGAAGGGAATGTTCAGGCCCAGCAGCGGCGCGAGCATGGCATTGAGCAGCGCGTTGCCGGCGGTGGTGAGCAGGATGATCAACGGGAACTTGATGGCCACGTAAAGCGCCTGTTGCGGGTCGCGCCACCAGCCCATCGCCGCGCCGTAAAGTCCCGCGCCGAGGATGACGACGGCCAGGTGCAGCGCGAGCCGCCGCAGGTTCCACCGGTCGAGCCAGCCCAGGATGGGTTCCAGTTCGCCCCGGAGCAGCACGCTGATCGGCCCGGCCGGCCGATGGAGGCTTTGACTGGTTGCCAAGTAACTCATACCACGTTATGCCAGCTACCTTGTTATACAATGTAGTTAACCGGAAGTCAAGCGCCGGCTTTTGGGGGCGATGCGGGGGTTCCGGTTTTCAACCCGGTTTGCCGGGGATTCGGCCAACCCGGGCCAGCCGGCGGCGATGAGGGGTGCGGACATCAGCGCCAGCGCCGCCGCAAACAGGGGCCAGTTGAATTTTTCAGGCAAAACCATGCGAACGGCTTCGAAGCCACCGTGGGCGGCAGCGAGGGTGTCCGCCATGAACGCATATAGCGCGAGGCCCATGCCGGTCAGACTTAAAACCCAGACCGGCCGGCCGGACGGACGGGCGTCCGGCGTACTTTCAAACCGGCTGGCCCCGGTGCCCCATAAAATCATCAGCAACGAAATCAAAACCGGCGCCAGCACCGGTCCCCACCAGGGCAGCGGCAAGAGGAACAGGACGTCCCAATCCAGCAGCGAATGCGGCCAGCCGCAAATGATTTTCAGGAAGACGTAGTAAAAAATGTCCCAGGTGCCGAAAGCAATGGCCGCATAGCCCAGCCGCGCCCGCCAGGTCCGGCCCGCGAGGATTCCGACCGTGAGCAACATGACCAGCGTGGCGAACTCGCGCGGGAGTTCCACGGAGGCAAATCCGCCGAGCACGGGGAACGGCTCCGGTTGATAGGGTTCGATGCGACCCATCATGGAGCGCAGGTAAACCACCACAGCCGCCTCCACCCACGCCATGGCCAGGGCATAAATCACGACGATCCCCCAGCGGTCCCAGGCAGATGTACCGGTCGGAATTTTCATTGGGCCGGCTCCAGTTGGGCGGTTGCAGGTTTGGCCCACCGGGCCGGAACGCGCGCCGGCCTTGGACCTTTCCGCAACGCGCGAATGAAGCGGGTCAACTGCCGCGCCACCTCCGCATAGTATTCACCGCGGGAACCGCCAATGGCCTTCAAAGCCGGGGCATGGTTTATCCAGAGCATGGTTCCGGCCGCGTAGCCGAAAAGCAGAAATTGAATCCGCCACCCGGCTCCCCGCCATCCTGGCTTCGGGCAACCCGCATCCGTCAGCCGGTCGCGCTGGAACGCCACGTGCCCCGCTTCGTCGCGCAATATTAATTCGCACATGGCCGCCAACGGCCCGTCGGGGGAATGGTTCCGCAACAGGCGATAGTAGGCCGTGCTGACCAGCTCGGTAAGCGTGAGGACCTGCAGTTCAAATCGCACGCCCAGCACCCGCCGGCAAAGACAAAACGCGGTGAAACTCCAGTGCGACGTGATGATGCGCCCGCCCAATCTCCGCACCGCGCACCCCAGCAGCCGCGCATGCTCGGCCTCCTCCGCAAACCACAGGTCCACGATTGCCTGCCATTCGGGAGTCCGCCCGCGAAACCGGTCGGCGTCGTGGGCGATGAGCGAGGCGGGCCCGCCGCCGTCCCCCAGGCGGAATTGTTCGACCGACCGCCGCACCGACGCAAGCATGGCCGGGGGCAAGGTGACCGGTGCCGCCCAATCCGGTTCCGGCCGGTTTTGCCGATTCCGGTTGAAGTGATGGATCCATTTGGCGTGGTTCATAACTGACCTCGGGGCTGGTCCGATCCGTTGCTGGTACGCGCCGCCACCCAATCCAGCAGTAGAAACGTGCTGGCGAGAAACGGGAAAACGCCGCAAAACGTGTCGCTCACCGAGTGCGACCGCCGGTCGACGGCCCAGAACACTTGGGCGCAGAATGTCAGTGCGGCCAGGACCAGCACGGCGCCCGGCAATGAAATGGGGAGGTAGAACCAGCCCAGACGTTTGAACCATGGAGTTTTCATTTTTCCCTTTCGTTTGTGGTTTAGCGGCAAGCGGCTCGTAAAAGTTCTCCCGGGCCCATCGCCAGGCAGGAAATGGCATTTTCGACGGCAACGATGACGGAGTCCGGAGTCGAAGTGCCGGCCGTGATTCCCACGATGTCGTCCGCGCAAAGCCATTCCCGGTGCAGATCTTCCAACGTCTGGACGTGGTGAACCCGCGAACAAAAGCGGGAACAGGTTTTTACCAGTTCCCGGGTGTTGTTGCTCTGCGCGCCGCCGATGACGATGACCACGTCACATTTCTGGGCGAGTTCAATGGCCGCATTCTGCCGCTGCTTGGTCGGCTGGCAGACGGTGTCAATCAAACACACCTCCGACCGCGGAAAGCGCTCCCGCATCAGTTTTACCAGCAGACGGACCTTTTCCACCGGCTGGGTGGTTTGCGCCACCACGCCGAAACGGGACCGCTCCCGCAAGCCGGCCACGTCCTCCTCGCCCAGCACCACGTCAAACGCGTCGAGATCCCCCGTCAGGCCGCGGACTTCAACATGATCGCGCTTGCCGATGATGACCGGGTGATAACCTTCGCGCACCAGTTTTGCCAGGCTGCGATGGGCCACCTGCACGAGCGGACAGGTGGCTTCGATCACCTGCAGGCCGCGCCCGCGGGCTTCGTGGATGGCGCGTTCCGAAGCGCCGTGGGCCGTGACCATCACCGTCCGGGTGTTTACCGCCGCCGGTTGTTGTTCAATGCGAATGCCCTGCGCGCGCAATTCCGCCAGCACGGTCTCGTTGTGGACGAGGTCGCCCAGGATGGTGAGCGGGCTGTGTTTCGCGGCCTCCTGCGCCAGCGCGATGGCGTCCTTCACCCCGAAACACATGCCCAAATGTTCTGCCCGAATGATGTTCAT
>CAYPSF010000087.1:0-18481 GCA_964413165.1 uncultured Bifidobacteriaceae bacterium | reverse complement strand
CGCCAGGGATCTTCGCGCATGCGGAAGGAGGTGTCGCTCATGGCCGGAGCATAGTCGCGGCGGGCAGCCGAGACAAGCGCGGGAGCATTTGTCGTCGGGGCACCGAGAACACGGAGTGAGATAAAATTGACCCTTTCCCTTCTCAATGCCCTGCTCTCCCCTCCCGCCAGACGGAGAAAGGGCCGGGGGAGGGCTCACCTCCCTGCTGAAATTGGATCTGGCGCGCCCGGCGTCTTGGGAGTCAAATAAAACAGGCCGGGGAATCGAAATCCCCCGGCCCGTTGTTGTCGGTTCCTCAAGAGCAACCGAGGCTCTCACCGCAATTCAGGCATTTGTAGCACGCACCGTTGCGCACGGCCACGTGGCCGCAACTCGGACACGTAGGCGCATCCTGCTGGAAATGCGCCACGGAGTCGCTCAAAGTTTTGACGGTGCGCGCCGGACCGGGGCGGCGACCGTTGCCGTTGCCGGGTTCCTTCGCGTCAATGACATCACTGTCCTCGGCCAGCGCCAGCTCACGCACCGGCCGGTTCACCCTTTTTTTTTCCTCTTCGAGCAGACCGGGCATGGCGAGTTCCGGTTGGTTGCGCACGGAGGGAAGGTTTTCACGATAGCCCGGGATGAATTGCAACGCCATCCAGCGGAACACATAATCCGTGATGGACGCCGCATTGCGGATTTCCGGGTTCTTGGTGAAACCGCTGGGCTCAAAACGCTGGTGGGCAAATTTGCGGACGAGCGCCTCGAGCGGGACGCCGTATTGCAGCGCCATGCTGGTAAGCGTGCCAATGGCATCCATCAAACCGCCGATGGTCGAGCCTTCCTTGGCCATGGTGATGAACAATTCGCCCGGCTGGTTGTCCTCAAACAGGCCGACGGTGAGGTAGCCCTCGTGGCCGGCGATATCGAATTTGTGCGTGACGGCCGTGCGCGTGTCGGTGAGACGGCGGCGCAAGGGTTTGCCGGACTCGGCGCGCAGGGAAATAACTTCAGCTTCCAGCTCCTTGATCCGGCCTTCCAGCGCGGAAATGCCGGTGCCGGCCTTGTCACCGCCATCATTGGTTTTCTTGGTGTTGAGCGGCTGCGACCGCTTCGACCCGTCGCGGTAAATCGCTACGCACTTCAACCCCATCTTCCACGCCTGGACATACGTGTCACGGATCTCCTCCACGGTGCATTCCTTCGGCATGTTGACGGTCTTGGAAATGGCGCCGCTGATGAACGGCTGAGCGGCAGCCATCATCTTCAAATGGGCGAGGTAATGAATGCTGCGTTTGCCCCGATACGCCTTGAACGCGCAGTCGAACACCGGCAAATGCTCCGGCTTGAGGCCGCTTTGGATGTTTTTGCCGTTCTCCTCCACGTCCTCGATGGTGTCAAATTTTTCAATGTGGGCGATGATGGCTTCGTTTTCCTTCGGCTTGTAACCGAGCCGGCGCAACGCATCGGGCACGCCCCGATTAACAATTTTTAACATGCCGCCGCCGGCCAGCAGCTTGTA
This sequence comes from uncultured Bifidobacteriaceae bacterium, assembly GCA_964413165.1. Taxonomy (GTDB): domain Bacteria; phylum Verrucomicrobiota; class Verrucomicrobiia; order Limisphaerales; family UBA11358; genus UBA11358. The sequence goes on along the minus strand of CAYPSF010000087.1, from coordinate 16,980 downwards.
TTTGACCAGCGCGATGTCGGGCTCGACCCCGGTCGTATCGCAGTCCATCAGGAATGCGATGGTGCCGGTGGGGGCGAGGACGGTGACCTGGGCGTTGCGGTAGCCGTGCTGGCGGCCTTTGGCCAGCGCACCATCCCAGGCGGTGCGCGCTTCATCCTTCAAATAATTGAATTCCCGGCTCGGCTGGATGGCCTCAACGGCATCGCGATGCAATCGAATGACGCCGAGCATGGATTCGACGTTGTTTTTCACCAGCGGTTTGGCCACGTGCGCGCATCGGGCATCGTGATACCCGGGAAAAGCGCCCACATTGGCGGCGATTTCCGCGCTCTGCTCGTAAGCATGGCCGGTCATGATGGCGGTGATAGCGCCCGCCAGCGCGCGTCCTTCGTCGCTGTCATACGGCAGGCCGTAACTCATACACAGCGAGCCCAGGTTGGCGTAGCCGAGGCCGAGCGTGCGATAGATGTGCGAATTCTCGGCGATGTCCTTCGTCGGATAACTCGCGTTGTCCACGACAATTTCCTGCGCCGTGATGAAAATGCGCACGGCGGCCTTGAACCGTTCCACGTCGAATTTGCTGTCCTCGCGCTTGAACTTCATGAGGTTCAGCGACGCGAGATTGCAGGCGGTATTGTTGATGAAAACGTATTCGCTGCAGGGATTGGTGGAATGAATCGGCTCGGTGCCCTTGCAGGTGTGCCATTTCTGGATGGCGCCGTCATATTGCATGCCGGGATCGCCGCAGATGTGGGTGCCTTCGGCGATTTTATAGAGCAATTTCGCGGCATCCTTCTTTTCGAGCGGTTTGTTGGTGGTGATGGTGCGCGTCCACCATTCCGTGCCCGCGAGCGCGGCCGACATGAACTCGTCACTGGCGCGCACGGACAGATTTTCATTCTGGTACATCACACTGCCGTAAGCGTCACCGTTGTACGAACCGTCGTAACCCTGCTCGATCAGCGCCCACGCCTTCTTTTCCTCCTTCTGCTTGGCATCGACGAATTCCTCGATGTCGCCGTGCCAGTCGCGGAGCGTGTTCATCTTGGCCGCGCGGCGGGTTTTGCCGCCGGATTTCACGACATTGGCGACCTGGTCATAAACCTTCAGGAAACTCATCGGGCCGCTGGGACGTCCGCCGCCGCTGAGCTTCTCCTTGCTGGAGCGGATGGGCGTCAAATCCGTGCCTGTGCCGGAACCGTATTTGAAGAGCATGGCTTCGCTGTGGGCGAGGCGCATGATGTCTTCCATGTTGTCCTGGACCGACTGGATGAAGCAGGCGCTGCCCTGAGGATATTCGTACTGGGTGGTGCTGCGCTCGGCCTGGCCGGCCTGGCGGTTGTAATACCAGTTGCCCTTGCCCGAATTTTTGCCGATGCCGTACTGATGAAACAGCCCGACATTGAACCAGACCGGCGAATTGAAGGCGCCATACTGGTTGAGGCACAGCCACGTCAGCTCCTCGTAGAAAACCTCGCCGTCCGCCTTGCTGAAATATCCGTCCGCGATCCCCCAGTCCGCAATCGTCCGCGAAATGCGATGCACGAGCTGGCGCACTGAGGTCTCACGTTCCGACGTGTGTTGTTCGCCGTAGAAATATTTGGAAACGACCACCTTGGTTGCGAGCAGCGACCACGACTTGGGCACCTCGACATTTTCCTGCTTGAAAATGACCTTGCCGGCATCGTCGGTGATTTCCGCGATGCGCCGCTCCCATTCGACCTGGTCGAAGGGCTTGACCTTCGCGCTGCTGAAAACGCGTTCGATGCGCAGTGATTTTTTTGCCGGGGCAGAACTGTTCTTGAGGTTGCGTCCGGCGGCCGCTCTTGCCGGACGTCGCCGGCCTTTGTGCGAAGCCGGGGTTGAAATCTCCTCGCGTGCATCAATCATGAATCTTTCCTTTCGCGGCGGTTGAAACTGTTTTTCAGACAAAGCACCCGACCGCCTTAAAACTGAAGACTGGTCGGGAAAATCAACTTTTCAACCCATTTCTAACGGTTTCGCTCAACCGCCATTTTCTAAGCAAAACCCCATTTAGTGGGCGTGAAAAAGACCTTATACCCAACATATTGTGGTTGCAAGAAAATTTTTGAAAAAAGTTACGAATGAGTTACACGGACGATATTCCCAAACAAAATCGGCAAAATTTCCGCGCCCGCGTTGCACATTCGACATTTATTCGCCGCTGTGAATAAAAAATTCAACGCGATTTTTTCCTGCGCGACGATGGAAATTTTCCGGACGGTTTTCGTTCGGAGTTTGTCACCAAACTTCGGGCGGATCATGGTCCGGCACACCATTCCGACCACTTCCAGCCCACATCACTTTAGCGCCGTGGTCCGGGGTTGGATCCAGGCCAAATCCTGGGAAGGACCAAGAACTGGTGTTTCAACTTGGCCCGCAGGATTCTGCGCAAAGACGTCCACCCATCGGTGCATTTCCACGTGACCATCGGCAAAAGAAATGGCGGCTCCGCCATTATGATAATTGGCAGGGTAGTCGACCAGATAGGGCTGCATGCATATGCTCAAACACGCGTCATTGATGGTAGCCGGGTTCTCATCCATGATGACCCAGGTGCTGGAAGGGCCCGGTATAGTCATTGAGGCAGTTCTCCCAAAGGTACGATAGACAGGATTCGGATCGTGATAGCTGCTTGTCAGCCATCCTCCTCCGACTGGGGAGCCCACTGTGCCATATGCGAGACCGCCTCCCAAGCCAGCCGACCACCATCTCGTCCCAACGGCGCAATTCATTGATACGCTCCGTGCATGTGGATAGCCATGGTACAGGGAAGTGTCCACAGGACATTTATAAACAGCAGGATTGGTGTTGTAACGGGCCAGCGAGGTAAGTTTTGGGTCCACTTGATAGCTGGTGCCATAAAGCACATCTCTGGCTAAAACCATGCTGCCGAAAGCCCAATTCATCACCGAGCCATCTGCCGGTGCCGCTGTATTATAAGGATAATCATTGGGCGGCAGAAGGTCGCCATTATCCTGGGCGTACATTTGCCAGGCCAGAATCAATTGGCGCTGATTTTCCAGGCACTGAAAGGACTGCGTGTTCGGCCTGGTCCCGGCCAGCGCGGGCAACAGCAGCGCCGCCAGCACGGCAATGGTTGCGATCATAACCGCCAACTCAATCAGCGTAAAACCACCGGCGCTGGATTTCCCAATCACCTGCCTGCATGACGTTTTCATAATCATCAAGGAGTCAAAACGATGCGGTAAAATCTTTGGCCGGGCGCGGGCGACGGGTCGCTGAAGTACCCAAGGGGGCCGATAAAAGCCGCGTTGCCGGGCAGATTCAGCCAGACGGAGTCGGTGAGATTGGTCTTGAATTGCACCTGGTAAGATTCTCCCGAAGCCAAGGGCCAACTGATGACCGGATGGGAGCCGAAAGTACCGGCGGGAATCAGTTGCGCATAAGGGCCGGAGGCGGAATTGGTCGGATTACCGCCACCGGAACCCGTCAATGCCAGGGCGAGGTCGAGCGCGAAAATATCGCTGCCGCTGTTGAAATCATTGCCGGACATATCCGAGGCCCAGCTTTGGAAATAGAGCGTCTGGCTGTCACCACTGAAGACCGGCTTGAGCGAACGGTCGTTTGCGGATGAATTGCGCGCCCCGTTCACGCTCACGAGAAAGGTGGAATTGCTGACCGCATCGAAAATGAACAGGTCCGCCACGTTATTGGAATCCCCCGAAACCAGGTTTGTCGCAAAGCTGCGATAGGCGATGAAACGGCCGTTGGGACTGATGGCTGGCGAATCGGAATTGGTATTGGCCGCGGCACGCAAATTGAAATTCTGGCTGACCAGCAGATTGCTTCGGGTCTGGAAATCGTAGAGAAAAATATTTGGCGCGCCGGATGCAGAATTCGTCCTCCCGGCATAGGTGAGAAATCGCCCGTCGCTGCTGAACTGCAATCCCGCATGCGATGAGAAAGATCCGCTCGGGACGATCCAAAGGACGGTGTTCGAAACCAGGTCGGCGACCGATAAATTCAACGGTGCGCCCGCCAGACAAGCCAGTTTTTGCCCGTTGGGGCTGATGGAAACAACCGGGATGGCAGTCGAAGATATAGTCGGACTGTTGGTGTAAGTCCGCGTATTCAGTCGTGAATTCCAGACGTATAATTTTGTCTCAAACGTTGTTCCCGCTCCCGCTGCCGTGCCGATAAATGCGACGGATTGGCCTTCAGGGGTCATGGAAGCTGAATACACGCCGGTCACACCAGCGGCCGACGTGAGCGTGTAGGTGGTCCCCGCCTGTAGATCACGGAAAAACAGATTTTCAATTCCATTGCCCAACGAACCAGTGGCCAGATTGGATGCCTTGCTGTGGAATAAAACATAACGTCCGTCCGCACTGATGACGGGCAAAAAGGAATCGCCGTTGCCGGGATTGATCCCGTTCGTGCTCACGCTCACCAGCGCCGTCGTTCCGGCCTGCAAATCCCGGACATAAACGTTCTGTGCGTTGGTGCCACCCGCAACCAGATTGTCCGCCGAACTGGTGAAAACGACGTATTGCCCGTTGCTGGAAATGGCCGGGTCGGTCGAGAGGCCGTCACCGGTGGCGTTGCCATTGGTATTCACACTCACCAAAATGTTCGCACCGGCGATCAGGTCGCGAACAAACACGTCGCCACATCCATTGGTGTCATTGAGCACCAGGTCATCCGCGTCGCTGTAAAACGCGACGAACCGGCCGTTGGCGCTCACGGAAAATGGGGTGAGATCGCTTACTCCATCGGATGTTGGCGACGGCAAAGCCGGATGGCGGGCGGAAATCAAACCGGTAGCCCCGGCCGTCAGGTCACGCGCAAATACGTTGTCATTCAGATGGCGATTGTCGGGCAACAAATTGGCGGAATCAAACGCAACCACGCTGCCACCAGCACTCAGCGCCGGCGTCATCGCCGGATTCACGCCCGCACCAACCCCGTTCGTATCGGCATCGATCAATTCGGTGGTGTGGCCCTGGGTGTCGCGAAGATAGACGTGCCAATCACCGTTCAGAGTATTGGCGACCAGATTGGTGGCGCTGCTGACAAAAGCAACATACCGACCATTGAATGAAACCACGGGTGCATCACAAAATCCATTGGCCGGGCCTGAATTGTCCAGGTTTGAGCTAACCAACACATTCATGCCGGTTTGTGCATCCCAAAGATAAATGACCGTGTTCGTCCCGGGAGCATCGCCGAAATTGGCGACAAAGGTGGTAAACCGGCCATCGGGTGTCATCGCCAGATTGTGGATGTTGGCAGCCGGCAACGACGACGTGGTGGCATTGGTATGAATGATGTCGGTCAAACCGGTTTGCAGTTGGTAACGTAAAACTATTCCGCACCCGGGCGAACCTCCGTCGGGGGAATTCGTGCAAACCTCAAACGCGACCAATTGACCGTCGTCGCTGATGCTGTAATTGCAGCAAACAGCATTGGCAACGTTGTAGAGGGATTGAAAAATGGCATACGCGTTGGTGCTGGCCCAAATGGTTTTGCCAGCCTGCAAATCGCGGACAAAAACATCGCCATTGGTAGCCACCCCGGGAACAAGGTTGGTGGCGTTGCTGTAAAAGGCAACGTAACATCCGTCCGGCGTGATTTCCGGCGACTCCGAACTGATGACGCGGGGGATGCCATTAAGACTCAATGGAGGAATGGAATTGGAGGAGGCGCCGGCACTGACCAGCGTTGTCCTGGCCGACTGCAAATCACGGACAAAAACGTCGGCGATGTTGTTGGCGTCGCCGGGCGCAAGATCGGAAGCGGCGCTGACGAATGCGACGTAACGTCCATCCCCGGTCATCACCGAACCGCGTGAACTGCTGTTGCCGCTGTGGCCATTGGTGTTCACGCTGACGAGCGTCATCAGGGCGCTGCCCAAATCGCGCACGAAAATGTCACTGGCCTTGTTTGTATCGCTGGCAACCAGATCGCTCGCACTGCTTTCAAAAAGCGCAAATTGCCCGTTCGTCGAAATGCCGGCCGGGAACGAATCTCCATTGCCACCGCCAGTCCCGGCCATATTGACACTGACCAGGGTGGTGTTGCTGGCCAGACGATCGCGAAGAAATACATTAAACCGGCGCGGCAGCACGCAATTGTTGTTGTTCGTTAGCGTCAGGTTGTTCGCCGTGCTGGCAAATAAAACATAGCGTCCATCCCGACTGATGATGGAAAGCCCTGAATCCCCGCTGCCGCCGGCCTGAGGTGCGAACGAAGCCCCCTGCATCGTTACGAGTTGGGCAGCTTCAGTGGAAAAACCGCATAACCACATGGACAAGGCGACGGCAGGCAAACGTCGGAATCGTTCCCTGATGAAGACCTTCATGCAGATGCTATCAGATATCAAATAAATTAAAACATCAAGGATAAAATCCGTTAATATAAGAAGTATCAGGTCGTAACATGAATATACGCCGTATTGAAATACCCAACGTCATCCCTCCAAACGAAGACAGCCCCTTCTTAAATTCAGGCAGCCGATGAAAGGCACAGCCAAACACGTCTCACCGACGCGATTTGCGCAGACCGGATCGGCGATCCTGCCGATCCGAACCGGTCCGGTTCCCCGGGCGGGGGGTCTTGAATTTTCGGATCGGCTCCACGGTCTTCGGACGCGGCTTGGGCACCAGCACAATCGGGCAACCCTCGTAGCCAAACGCCACGCGCAACTGGTCGGCCAGGTATTTTTTGTACTGGTCGGAAAACAGCTCGTCGCGATTGACGAACAACAGGAACGTCGGCGGCGCCGGCCGCACCTGCGTCGCATAGAAAAACTTGAGCCGGTGCCCCACGTCGCTGACCGGCTGGCGGCGGTCCACGGCGTCACGCAACGTGCGGTTCAGAATCGCGGTGGGAATTTTCTGCTGCAATTGCGCGGCCACGTAACGCACGGCCTCAAGCAGGCGTTCGAGGTTGAAACCCGATACGGCCGACGTGAAAATCACCGGCGCATAATCGAGAAAAAACAATTTGTCCTGCACCCAGGTGCCGAATTCGCCGAGGGTGGAGATGATTTTTGCCTGGCCTTCGCTCCGCTGCTTTTTGTTGCGTCGCTCAATCACCTCTTCGCGCACCTGGCGGGCGGATTCCGCCACCAGGTCCCATTTGTTGACCACCACAATGCACGCTTTGCGCGCCTCGACAATCTTGTCCGCAATCTTTTTGTCCTGTTCGGTGATGCCCATTTCGGCGTCCAGGACCAGCACGGTGATGTCGCTGCGGCTAATGGAATCCACCGCGCGCTGGACGCTGAAAAACTCGACCGAATCGTCCACCCGCCGCGCCTTGCGCATGCCGGCGGTGTCAATCAGGACGTATTGCTGCCGTACCCCGTCGGTTTCGACCTCAAATGGCACGTCAATGGAATCGCGCGTGGTCCCTGGCACCGGGCTGACAATCACGCGCGCGGAATGCGTCAACGCGTTGATGATGGAGGACTTGCCGACGTTGGGGCGGCCGACGATGGCCAGCTTCAGGGGTGACGGGCGACGAGTGACGGGTGCCGAGTCGGCATCAACACCTGGCACCGGGTCCGCGTCACTCGCCACGCGACTCTCGTCACTCTGGGGCGGCGGGAGCAGCGCCACTGCCGCGTCCATCAAATGATTAATGCCTTCGCCGTGAATGGCACTGACCGGGAAAAGGTTCTCGAAACCGAGCTGGGAAAATTCGTCCAGCCCTTTTTCCGCGCGGCTTGTGTCCACCTTGTTGACCGCCACCAAAACCGGTTTGCCGCTGCGTCGCAATTTTTCGGTGACTTCGCGATCGAGCGGCACGATGCCTTCCTGCACGTTGACCACGAGGAGAATGACGTTCGCGGATTCCACCGCCAGGTCCACCTGCTCCATCGCCGCCTTGACGATGACGTCGCCTGCCTTTTCGCGCCGCAGCAGGCCGATGCCTCCGGTGTCCACCAGCGTGAATGCGCGTCCGTGCCATTCGGCCTCGGCGCTGATGCGATCGCGCGTGACGCCGGGCTGGTCATGGACGATGGCAATGCGGCGGCCGACGATGCGGTTGAACAGCGCGGACTTGCCGACATTGGGGCGGCCGACGATGGCGATCAGATTTGACACGTAACCAAGATGGCGGAGTTTGCGCTGGCGCGGAAGGCAAAACCGGCCTGAACACCGGCCTCACCTTAAATAGCCTTGCTTTGGTGGTTATGCCAGAAAAGCCCCAGTGAATCGAACGGTTCACTGTCTTACCCGATAAAAAACTCACCAAAAAGGATTCGGTTACCTGGCTTTTTCGAAATAAAAACCGCTACAATTTGCGCAGCAGGGCCCTGGCTTGCGACACCCAGACGCGGTCGCGCTTGCGTTGGAAGGCCGGCGCATGCACGTCGTCGGCCACCACGTCTCGCAATTCCACCCGGGCCAGGTCCGGCTGTTTCTTTGCGAGATAAATTTCAGCCAGTTGCACCTTGGCCCGAGGATAGGAGTGGTTTTGGGTCACATGCTGCCAATAGAGCAGCGCGTTATCGGTTTCGCCGAGCGCGGACAAGGTTTCCGCCAGCGCCATCATCGTGTGTCCGTAGTCGTGTTCCGGCTTTTCGCGCATGACCCCTTCGAGCAACGGGCGGGCCTCGGCGGCGCGTTTCTGGCGCAGCAGGCACTGGCCCAAATGGGCCCGGGTGTCGATATCCTGCGGGTCGCGTTCCAGCGCCGCGCGATAACAGGCCTCGGCCTGGTCGAGTTTGCCCCGTTGAAAATAAATGTCGCCGAGCTGGGAATGGTGGTGAGCCTTATCCAGATGATAGATTTGAGCCTGTAATTCCTTGATGCGGCGGCGACTGTGCGCGCCGGGCAGTTCAAATCCCCGCGTGACCGGCGGCGCGGCGCGATAAACGAAGAAATAATACAAAAAGGCGGACAATCCCCACCCCAGGAAAATGAACAGCGCCCAAATCCACTCACGCTGACGGATGGCGTCAACGAACATCCAGACCTGAAAAATGGTCACCGCCAGCCAGACCGGGCTGGTTAGATAGAAGTTCCAATCCGCGAAGCTGGTGAGCAACGAAGCGAACATGAGCTTGAGCTTAGGCAGGCGGGCAAAAGGACGCAATCAAACTTCCGCAGGCCCGGTCGGCCGTGGTTGGCCGAATTGCCCGCTTGTTTTTGGCGGGGTTCACGTATAATTATATTGCGCCGTCCAGCATGAATCCGACCCTTATCATCGTGCCAACCTATAACGAGCGGGAAAATCTCGCCCGGATCGCCCAGCGGCTGCTGGCGTTGCCCGTGCCGGTGGACCTGCTGGTGGTGGATGGCAATTCGCCTGACGGCACGGGTAAAATCGCCGATGAACTGGCTGCCAAACACCCGGAAATTCATGTCCTGCATCAGCCGGGAAAGAATGGCCTGGGCCGGGCCTACGTCGCCGGGTTCAAATGGGCGCTGGAACGCAATTACGAGTTCATTTTTGAGATGGACAGTGATTTTTCGCACAACCCGGACGACGTGCCCATGTTCATCGAAGCCACCAAGAACGCCGATCTCGTGCTCGGTTCGCGCTACAAGGGCGGCATCCGCGTGATCAACTGGCCGTTGAAACGGCTGATGCTCAGCCGCAGTGCGGGCAAATATGTGATGTGGGTAACCGGCATGCCGTTCACCGACCCGACCGGCGGCTACAAATGTTTCCGCCGGCGCGCGCTGCAGGCCATCGATCTCGATGCCATCCAGTCCAACGGCTATAGTTTTCAGATCGAGATGACGCATATCCTCTGGCGGCAGGGGTTCCGGATTGTCGAGGTGCCGATCATTTTCACCGAGCGGCTGGAGGGCAGTTCCAAAATGTCCGGCCACATTATCTGGGAAGCGCTCGGAATGGTGTGGAAGCTGTGGTTCCAGAACGGCCTGCGCCGCTGGCCCCGCAAGCGTTGAAGCGGGCAAAACCCGCCGGCTTTGGGGTGGGTACTTTTCTGCATTTGGAAAGATGATGTTTCTTCCTCGTAACCATTTTTTATTTGAATTCAGCTCCGTGACTGGGGTCTAATGGCATCATTCTGGTGATTGGGAGGTTTCGTGCAGGCTCAGCGCGACAATGGGTTTGGGTGAAAGGGAAAGGGTTATGGCAAAGATATTATTGGGGCGGTGGGAACAATTGGCCAAGGCGGCACATTACAACGTCAGGGAACTCGCCAGGCTCTGTTACCTGTCTGTTCGCCAGTTGGAACGTGACTTCAATTGTCACCTGGGACGATCTCCGCAGCGCTGGCTCAACGAACAGCGCCTGAAAGAAGCCCAAAAACGGTTGCTCGCCGGAGACCCCGTCAAAAAAGTGGCTTTCGAACTGGGATTCAAACAACCTTCTCACTTCTGTCGCCAATTCAAATTGTGGCACCATGCGACTCCCTCGCAATTTGTTGCCCGGGCGCAAACCGTACCGATTTGTCGCTCATAGATAATCGAATGTCGTCGGCAGATAACCCCGATGAGTTGAACCGCCGCCCAATCTCTGTTTCCCTTTCTGGTGAAAACTGCGACAAGGAGTTGCAACCAGGATGAAAATCACAACCAGGGATTAGTTATGAAAAATATAACACAAAAAAATGGGAATTCCGGATCGTTAAATGCGTGGGGTATTCCTCGCACCGGAAAGGACTTAAACTTCATTGGGCTCTCCAGCCGTCTGGCTGGCATCAGGCAACGTGCTGGTCTTCCAGCGCAACTGTTTCCTGTATTTCTGACGGTGGTCTGCCTGCTGAGTATTCGAGTTCAGGCGGCGACGTGGTATGTCGACGGTTCAGTAGCGACATCGGGAAACGGAACGTCGTGGGCAACAGCGTGGAAGAGGTTGTCGAATATCTCCTCGACGGTTGCCGCCGGCGATACGGTCTATATCAGCGGCGGCCCAAGCGGCAGCTCGCTGACGTATTCCATCGGCGCCATCTGGACGCCAAAGGGTGGAACTGCGGGGAATCCCATCACCTACCAGATCGGCCAGGATGCATCACATAATGGCAAGGCCATCTTCAGCGGCACCGCCGGTTTTCTGAACACCACCGTCCAGAACGTCACCATCAGCGGTGATGCCGGTGACGGCGCAAGGCACTTCCAGACCTCCGGATTAACCTACATCATCTACAACGCCTCAGGAGCCCAAAACGGCGTCAGGCTGTCGTACATTAATTTTGGCAACATTTCCGGCGCCGGCGGCGCGGTCAGGGTCATCTCTTTTCTCAACGTCAACAAGTTTCAGTTTGACCACAACTACGTCTATTGCACCGGAAACAACAATATTGATGCTTTTGGTTACTTCAGTTTCCAGGGGAGCACCTGGGACGATAACAAGATAAATGACAATACGATTTACGTGCCCAGGCACGTTCAAGTCGGCGGTCTCGGGTCGCCGGTAGGAGCCGACATAATCCAGACCGGAGGCTCAATCGGATATAGCATTTACAATAACCGCCTCCTGACCTGGATCTCTTCAACCTACAGCGGCTCCCAGCACCAGGATGGCATTCAGGATACCGGCGGTTCGAGCTATATAAAAATCTATAACAATACTTTCAACAACATTGCCGAAAACGCTGTTTACATTGACGCGGCCTTCGCCGGCTTCAATAACGTTTACGTCTACAATAACATCGCACTTTTCAATGATACCTATCTTCAGCACGACTCAGCGGAGTCGGCTGCTGTGCTGGTACAGTCCTACGGAAACTTTGCGATGAACAACATTGTCGTAATGAATAACATTGCCGACGGATATGGTCCTTCGGGCGTCTCTGTGCCGTTTTCTTCCAACATTGCCAGCGGATCGCCAACGTTCTCCGGAGACGTCTTTGCCAACAATATCTACGTCAACGGCAATTCCCCGCAATGGGGCATTACCTCCACGGTCGCAGATAATGTCGGGCTTACCTCGGCCCAGGCTCAATCTGCCTTCACCAGCTATACGGCCAACAGCGGTGTGGATTCAAATGGCAATCCGCTAAACAATTATCATTTGATTTCAACTGCAACGTCGCTCATTGGCCAGGGGATGAATGAAATAAGCTATTCCTCCACCGACCGGGATGGGAATGCGCGTCCCGCAAGCGGTGCATGGGACGTTGGCCCGTACTTGTATATCCCACCCTGCACGCCGGCGCCGGCGGGTTTGGTCAGCTGGTGGATAGGTGAGGGTAACAGCCTCGACAGGGTTGGCGGCAATAATGGCACGGCCCAGGATGTAACCTTCGCAACCGGCGAAGTGGGCCAGGCCTTTGTCTTCAATGGCTCCAGTTCAGACGTGCAGGTTCCTGCCAGTACCAGTCTCGATGTCGGAACCGGTGACGGCTTCACCCTGGAGGCGTGGATCAACCCGGCAAATGTGTCCCAGCGCGGTACGTTGTTTGAGTGGAATACCGGTGATGGAACGACTTATTGGGGCGTCCACTTTTATATTGATCCATACACAGCGAATGGTTTCGAACCCGGCGCGTTATATGCCAATGTGGTGGATAATTCCGGTGGTTGGCATCAGGTCTTCTCGCCCGGCGGCGCTGTCACCGTGAACGTTTTTCAGCACGTCGCACTGACGTATGACAAAGCCTCCGGCATCGCGACGATTTACTGCAATGGGGTTGTGGTTGCTCAGCAGAACATCGGAACTTTTACCCCGCTGACCAGCTACGATCTTTACCTCGGCAAACGTCCGATGACTCAAGGTGAAACGTATTTCTTTGCCGGTCTCCTGGATGAGGCCTCCCTTTATAGCCGGGCTTTATCCGCATCCGAAATACAATCCATCTACAACGCCGGCAGCGCAGGCAAATGCCCGCCTTGAGGTAAAGTTCTCATGCCGGATTACCCTCCGCAGGGTTCATTTGAACCCTGCGGATTTTTGTCATCGGAACCTTGCCATAAAGCCGGTTCAACTCACATTGAGCGCTAATGATTGCTTTAATCATCGGCGCCAATCGGCCGGGGAGCAATACGCGCAAGGTCGCGGCACAAATCGAAGAAATTTACGCCGGATTAAAAGTTCCGCTGCGCGTGCTTGATCTTGCCCAATTGCCGCCGGAAATAATTTCGCAGGCTTCCTATGCCAATAAACCAAAATCGTTTCACCCGTTTGCCGAAGCAGTGTTATACTCCGTTGGATTACACGTGGTCATGCCCGAGCACAATGGCGGGATGCCGGGCATTTTGAAGTATTTCATCGATATGCTGAAATTCCCGGAGAGTCTCGAGCGCCGGCCGGTATGTTTCACTCGGCGTGGCGGCGGGAATCTGGGGCGTGTTACGGCCGGTGGAACAGCTCCAGGCCATCTTCTGCTATCGCAGCCTGCCTCTATCCCGAACGCGTTTTCCTGCCGCAAATCTACGATTTGCTCGACGATACAGGCCGGCTCCAGGACACCGAATTGCTCGGACGTCTGAAAACCCAGGCCAGCGGCTTCACCGATTTTGTCGAACGGCTGAAAAATGTGAAATTGCGCGGCACGCGAGCGTAAGCTAAAGTCCCCGGACACAAAAACAAAGGAAAGTTCCACTATGAAAATAATTCACTTTATCCGTCTGCTCGTCGCCGGCTCCGTCCTCTTTTCCGCCGCCACCGCCTTCGCGGCCGTGCCCAAAGCCGGCGATACCGCGCCGCTGTTTATCGGCCAGGACCAGGATGACAAGACCGTCAAATTGAAAAGCCTCATCGGCAAAAAAATCGTGTTGCTCTATTTTTACCCGAAGGACAACACCCCGGGCTGCACGAAGGAAGCCTGCGGTTTCCGCGACCGCATGAGTGAACTGCAAAAGGACAACGTCGAAATCATCGGCGTCAGCTTCGACTCCGCCGAGAGCCACAAACAATTCATCGCCCAATACAAATTGAACTTCCGTTTGCTGTCCGATCCGGACGGCAAGATTGCTGACGCCTACGACGTGCGGGTGGTGGGCCGAAAGACGGCGCGCCGGGTCAGCTTCCTCATCGGCCTGGACGGCAAAATCGTCCATGTCACCGACTCCGGCAATCCCGACCTCCACTTCAACGAGATGAAGACCGCCATCGCCGGATTGAAGAAGAAGTGATTTTCAAATCACCCCTCGTCAAACTCAACCGCGGCGAGTAAATTGACGGTGTGCAGTCAGGGACGAACAGCGGTTTGGTTGCGAAGGCGCGCGACTTTCTTCATCGCCACTGGCGGCGCGCGTTGCTCTGGCGCGAAAAACTGGTCCTCAAGGAAGAGGCGTTCCACCTTGTGCTGGCCGGCCTCGTCGGCGTCATCGGCGGCCTGGTCAATTTGTTCTTCTACTACGCGGTCCACCTCATCCAACCCGGTGACCCGGTGGAGGTCGCCGACCGGCTGAACGACTGGGAACGAATCCTGGTCCCGACCCTGGGTGGCCTGGCCGCCGGGCTGGTATTGCATTGGGGCTTGAGGTTCGTCGGTCCGCAAGGTTCCACTAACCTGCTGGAAGTCGTGGTCGCCGGTGACGGCCGTTTGCCCTGCCGCACGGAACTGGTAAAAACCGTTTCGGCCATCATCAGCATCGCCACCGGCGCCTCCATCGGACGCGAAGGCGGCATCACCCAGCTGGCGGCGACCCTGTCGTCGAAGCTCGGCCAGATCGCGAAATGGCCGCCTTACCGGTTGCGATTGCTGGTCGGCTGCGGCGCGGCGTCCGGCATCGCCGCGGCTTACAATGCGCCAATTGCGGGCGCGGTGTTCGCCTCGCTGATCGTGCTCGGAAATTTCTCCATGGACCTGTTCGCGCCGCTGGTTTTTTCCTCGGTCATCGCGGCCATGGTGTCGCGCAGCTTCTTTGGCATCGAACCGTGGTATCAAATCCCGCCGTTTCCTCCGGCAACTTTGCCGCAATTGCCGTGGTTCATTCTCCTGGGCGTCCTCTGCGGCGCGGTCGGCGCCTTGTTTCTGAAATTGTTGCGCTTCAGCGAAACCCGGTTTCGCAAATTGAACTGGCCGGTTTATGTGCGACTGGCAGTCGCCGGTTTCGCGGTCGGCCTCATCGCCATCGGATTTCCCGGCGTCTGCGGCAACGGCTATTCCGTGACCAACGATATTTTGCACCAAAAATTCCTGGGCGAGGCATATCCGCTCTCGTGGCTGGCCGGTTTGCTCGTGGCCAAATGGGTGGCAACGGCGGTAACGGTCGGCGCGGGCACGGTGGGCGGCGTGTTCACCCCCACGCTGTTTGTCGGCGCGGCCACCGGCGCGCTGTTTGGCACGGCACTCCATCAACTGGGCGGCCCGCTGCTGGGCGGGTCAGCCGGCGCCTTCGCCCTGGTCGGCATGGGCGCGGTGCTGGCAGCCACGACCCGGTCGCCGTTGCTGGCCATGATTTTGATTTTTGAATTGTCCCTGGATTACTCGCTGGTGCCGCCGTTGATGCTGGCGTGCGTGGTTTCCATCCTGGTGGCGCGACAGCTGCACAGTGAATCGGTTTACACGGAACATCTGCGCGTCAAGGGCCTGGCGCTGGGCCAGGAAACCAGCCGGCCCGGCGCAACCATGGAGCAAACCGTCGGTGACCTGATGCACGCGCCGGTGAGACCGGTGCGCGAGGCCACGTCGTTGCGGGAAATCGCCGATCGTTTTTTGACCAGCACCAATAATTTCCTGCCCGTGGTGGACGCGCGACGACGACTGCTCGGCGTGGTGGCCTTGCAGGATTTGAAGGAATTTCTGAGCTCCGCACAGGATTTGGATGCCGTCATCGCCTATGACGTGATGCGGCCGCCGCCGAAATGCCTTACCCCCGGCCAGCGAGTGCTGGACGCGTTGCCGACGGTGCTGGAAAGCGAACTACGCAACGTGCCCGTCGTCAACGATCCGGGGGAAAATAAACTGGTCGGCGCGGTCGTCCGCGCGGAGATCCTGGCGATTTTCTCCGAGGCCATCGCCGTCAAAAGCGATCCCAGCCGGTAAAAAGACTTTTTTAAGCGCCTCCCGCATTCTAAGCTGGCGGTGTGCCTTTTAAGATCGGCGACCGGCCCACTTTGACGATTCAGGACATTGCGTTTGGCGGCGAGGGCGTCGGGCGCGTGGACGATTTTGTCGTCTTTGTGCCGTTTGTGCTCGTCGGGGAAACCGTTGAAGGTGAAATCACGGAGGTAAAAAAGAACTTTGCGCGCGCAAAACTGTTGCGGGTGCTTCAGCCGTCGCCGGATCGCGTCGAGCCGGCCTGTCGTTACTTCGGCCAGTGCGGCGGCTGCCAGTATCAGCACGTCGATTATACCGCCCAGCTCCGCTTGAAACACAAACAGGTCGCCGACCTGTTCCAGCGTCTCGGCGGTTTTGACCCGGCCCTGGTTGCGCCGGTCATCCCCTGCCCCCAGCCCTACGGATACCGCAACCGCATCATGATCCGCAGCCAGTGGAACAAACCGGAACAAAAGCTGAACATCGGGTTTGTCCGCTGGGACGGCGGCCTGGTCGAGGACATCGAGGAATGTAAAATCGCCGAACCGGTCCTGAACGGGGAAATTCGCCGGGTCCGCGCACAACCGCCGCCGAAAGGCGGGATCAAGATTGTTTTGCGCGTGCCGCCGGAGAACTGGGACGTGCCGCCGGACTCGTTCTTTCAGAATAATTTTTTCCTGTTGCCCGGACTCGTCGAAACCGTGCGCGGGTTTCTCCGGGACAGCGGCGCCCGGCACCTGGCGGACTTGTATTGCGGCGTCGGTTTTTTCGGCATCGAGCTGGCCAATGCCGTTGAATCTTTTGTCGGCGTGGAATACGACCAGCGCGCCATTTCGGCGGCGCGGCGCAACGCGGCGGCGCGAAACATCAACAATGGCGGGTTCCTGGCATCAATGGTCGAGGAAGTTTTGCCGGAACTGGTGAAAACTTTTTCCCCGGAACAAACCGCGGTTCTGCTGGACCCGCCCCGCAAAGGCTGTCCGCCACAGACGCTGCAATTGCTTCGCGGAATGAAGCCGGCGCAAGTGGTTTATGTTTCGTGCCATCCGGCGACGATGGCGCGGGACTTGAACATTTTGTGC
>CAYPSF010000086.1:0-18598 GCA_964413165.1 uncultured Bifidobacteriaceae bacterium | reverse complement strand
CAATCTGCCGCTTGGGATTACGCATGAGTTCGCGCTTGAGCATCGAAAACATCGCTACCGCCAGGCTTTCGGCCGTTTTCAAAACAATGTTGCCGACAAAGCCGTCACAGACCACCACGTCCACGTGGTCCTTGAACAAATCGTGCCCTTCGACGTTGCCGACGAAATTCAAATCCAGCTGCTGGCAAAGTTTAAAGGCTTCGAGGGTCAATTCGTTGCCTTTGGAAGCTTCCGTACCGATGCTAAGAATGCCGACTCGCGGGTTTTTACGTCCCAGCACCATCCGGGAATATACGCTGCCCATCACGGCAAACTGGGCCAGATGCAGCGGCTTGCATTCGATGTTTGCACCGGCATCCAGCAGGACAAATTCATTTTCCTGCCGTGGAATGACCGTGGCGATGCAACCCCGATCCACGCCGGCGATGCGGCCGAGTTTGAAGGTGGCCGCCGCAAAAATGCCACCCGTGTTGCCGAGCGAAACGACCGCATCGGCCTGGCCGTCATGGACGAGTTCCGCTCCGCGGCCGATGGAGGAGTCCTTTTTTTTGCGAAGCGCGTTGACCGGCTTGTCATCCATCGTCACGACTTCGCTGGCATGGACAATTTGAACGCGCAAGTCGTGACAGCCCGTCGTCCCCAACGCGGACTCGATCTCCTTTTGATCGCCCACCAGGAAAAGCGTGGAAATTTTGGAGTCGGTTTCCAACGCCCGGCGAACACCTTCGACGACGACCGCGCACCCGTGGTCACCGCCCATGACATCTACTGCGATTCGCATAGATGAAAGAACGCGGAATTTCCGCGGTCCGGCTTGAAATCAGGCTCCGGCTGTGATGGTGAGCACCTGGCGGCCCTTGTAATAGCCACAGGCCGGACAGACCCGGTGCGGCACATAGGGCGCGGCGCATTGCGGGCAGGTGCCCAGTTGCGGCAGTTTCAGCACACTGTTGTAAGCCCGGCGCATGCGTTGCCGGCTGTGGGACGGTTTACGTTTGGGAACACCCATAAATTCAAAGAGTTACAATTTCAATTTGTCCAATTCAGCCCAGGCGGATGGTGTCAATTCATCCTTGCCGCCGGCCTTTTTTGCCTTGCCGGTCTTTGCTTTTTCCAACCCCCGGCAATCGGGCTGGCACAACGGGTGCCGCGGAAGTTCCAGCAGCATATCTTCACGCACATACGGCGTCAAGTCCGCGCAATCATTGACCACAGACACACTTTCCTCGCCCTCCAGCGGCAAATGGCAGGTCCACGGGTTCAATTCCAGTTCCTGCCGGAACGGCTTCAAGCAGCGGACACACCGGCATTCCAGCGGGAGCTTCAACCAGCCGCGCACCAGCAGGCTGTCCTCCAGTAATTGCACCTCCAATTCATGCCGCAACGGCTGGGTGGCGCGGATCATCTCGTCGTGCGTGTCCAAATCTAGTTCCGCCACCGGCAATTCACCGCGCAGGGTCACGTCGTTCTCCTCCAGGTGACGCAGATTGACAATCAGCGGCATGACTCAA
Organism: uncultured Bifidobacteriaceae bacterium; assembly: GCA_964413165.1. GTDB lineage: Bacteria > Verrucomicrobiota > Verrucomicrobiia > Limisphaerales > UBA11358 > UBA11358. The sequence continues at coordinate 17,087 of CAYPSF010000086.1, read as the reverse complement.
CTCCTTTTCCTCCCGGTAAATTTTCCGGACAGGGCGCTTCGCACGTGAACGGGAACAAATGCGCTCACGTCGCCGCCCAGCCGCGCGATCTCCTTCACAATCCGCGAACTCAAAAACGTGTAGGTGTCCTTGGGCATCATGAAAATCGTTTCGATGTTTTCGTTCAGCTTGCGGTTCATCAACGCGAGTTGAAATTCGAACTCGAAGTCCGACACCGCGCGCAGCCCCCGCACAATCGCTTGCGCCTTCCGGCTCACGACATATTCGATGAGCAAGCCGTCGAAGGCGTCCACCTCCACATTCGGCAAATGTTTCACGGCCTTTTTCACGAGCGTAAACCGTTCGCCGGGCGTGAACAGCGGCTGTTTGCCGTCGCTCTCCGCCACAGCTACAATGACCCGGTCAAACAACTTGGCCGCGCGCTGGATCACGTCCAGATGGCCGTTGGTCAGCGGATCAAAACTGCCGGGATAAATCACCGTGCGCATCAAAATCAATTTAGCATTGGCAATCGGTTTGACGAGGAAGAAAACGGCGACGCAAAATCATGTTGCCGGCGGCGTTTGCCATGGCACTTCGTAAATTCTGACGGCGTCGCGGATGCCTTTGACCGTGACCGGAAACATTTCAACGCAGGTGGAGGCCAGCGCCGGGTCTTCGCGCAGCAAATGGTTGTAGGTGGTATCGCTGATGATAATCCGGCCGCTGCCGGAAACGCTTTCCAGACGGCTGGCAAGGTTCACTTCACGGCCGAACACGGTGTAATTCAGGATGTGCGCGTCCGACCCCATCAATCCGACGGTCGCGAGGCCGGTATTGATGCCGGTGCCCAGCTGTAACGCGCGCAACGCCGGCCGGGGCGGCAGGCCGGCGGAAAGGCGCGCCCGGTTTTCGGTTTCCCGTGCGTGGTTCTGCGCCGAGCGTTTTTCATTCAAATCGCGGATGGCCCGTTGCGCGTCCAGAGCGGCGCGTACACCGTCCGAGGCGTGCCTTTCGTTCGGCGTGGGCGCACCCCAAAAGGCCATGACGCAATCGCCGATGTATTTGTCCAGCGTGCCGCCGTGCTTTTTCACCGCGTCGGCGACGGCGGCCAGGTAGAGGTTCACCGTTTCGAGCGTCTCCTGCGCGGATTCTTCGATGCATTTGTCCGCCGCCTCATAGTTGAGTTCGTGTTCCCGGATGAAATCCGCCACGCGCTGATGCATTTCGTCACTCAGCGTGGTGAACCCGCGCACGTCCGCAAAAAAAATGGTCACTTCGCGGCGCGTGCCGCCCAGGGAAAGCTTTTCGGCGCCGAGCAATTCATCCATCACATTCGGAGAAACGATCTTGGCGAAGACGGACCGGACGCGGCGCTGTTCGCGCTCCTCAAACACCACCCGATAGGTGACGAGACTCAGGTGTTCGACCAGCATTGCGCCGGCGATGGGGAACACCAGCGGGAGCCAGTAACGGAATTCCACGAAGGCAAAAAAGCCCGTGACGACATAGGCCAGCAACAGCACCAAAACCGCCGCCGAAGCCGTAAACGCCCGCAATTGCCAGGTCAAAAACGCCGTCAACACACCGAGGAAAACAATCAATGCCAGTTCCGCCGGCGTGGAGGCGCGCTGGATGAACCGGCCGGTAAGGATGGAATTGGCAACGTTCCAATGCTTGCTGACCAGCAACGTGTCCTTTTCCAGCGGCGTCGCGCCGCGATCCGTCAGGTTGTTACCCGACTGCCCGGAGCCAACCACCACCAGCTTGCCGCGAAAATCATCTCGCAGTTTATTGGTCCGATCCAGCAGCCGTAACCTGTCCTGTAGCAGCAAATTCTCAATCGGCGCGCGCTGGAGGCGTGGATCATCCAGTTTAAGCCGCCAATCGATATAAAAATAGCCGTTGCGATCCACCGGGATGACGCGTTGGATGCCCTTCACACCCTTCAATGTGATCCGGCCATGTGCCAGGTCCAAATCCGGATGGGCGAGATCAAGGTTCAATTCCAGGGCCGCGAGCAGGATGCCCATGTCCCAGACACCCTGGTCGTCAAAAGCCCTGACCCGGCGCAGGACCCCGTCGGTATCCTTTTCCGTCGAAATGTCGCCGGGCGCGAGCGCATTGGTCAGAAACAAATCGGGCGGCACAAGTTCAGGGATAACGGCGAGGAGGACATTCCCGGCGCGGCGCATTTGCACCGCAAAGAACTCGTCGGATTCCATCAAACCACCATCGGCCATTTGCACCGCCGGATGGTCGTGACGCAATTCACCAAACAGCACGTCAAACGCGACGGTCTTGGCGCCCTGGGCAGACAACTCTTCGACCAGCCGGCCATAGACCTGCCGCGGCCAATAAAGGCCATAACGATAGCCCAGCTTGCCGCTCTTGACGGCAGTGATGCTGGAATCTTCAATGGAAACGAAGGCCAGGTTGGTGGCCGCCGGCGCGGGGAAATGCAATGCCGCCCGTGCCCGCAAGTCATAGGTCATGAGCTCCCATCGCTCAAAAAAATCCACACGCAGGAGCCGGATGCCACAAACCAGGGCGAGGACAAAAACCGCCAGGATGACCGGGGCGCGTTTGAATGGTTTGAGCTTCACCGCCCCCAATTAAACAAAAAACCAGAGCAACTCAAGGCTGCTCTGGTTTTACGTCAGGCGTAAATCAATCAATTTTTGCCGGCGGTCGGCGAAATGTGGCACGCGGTCCGGTCAAAGCTGAAGTTGACAACCTCATGATACATCGTGCGCAAGGCCGAGAAAATCCGGTCCATTTCGATGCCCTTGCCCGGCGGTAGCGGGCTGGTCTGCCCGGTTTTAGGATTAAATTGGTTACCTTCACCCACGACCACAGTGCTCGGCTTGCCGTCGGCACCGATGACGGAAAGCACCACGGAACTCTTAAACGAGGCACATTCGCCGTTGGCGCCGATATAAAACAACGTGCCACGGACACCAGCAATACCGTTGGGAATTTTAATCAGGTATTGGGACGCGCCGGAAAGCTTTTTGACGCTGTTGTAAATGCCCCCTTGCCGCAAATCCAATTCCGTGTCACTGACCGAGTCCAAGCCCGTGTCGGAAACTGTCAGCTTGTCAATCGCCAGCACGGTGTCGCCGGTCATGCGTACGGTGTTTTGTACCGCGGAAGGTTTATAGGCGATCAGTCCGCGCACATCAGAATCCGCCGCCTGGGAAATTCGATTCGGCACCGGGTTGGCCTGGGGCATACCAATTTGCGTGCCCAAAACAACATCCACCGTGGCATCGGGACCGGTCTGGATAACCGAGCCCGCCGCGAGGGTTTTACCGGCCACCAACGGATGCCATTTGCCATCGCCCAATGAATATCTGGCCTCGCCGGAAATGCGCACCACTGTGGCCACGCCGGGTCGGATCGATTGTGCGGACACGCTGGCGGACAAGAAACCGCCGCAAATCGTGGCAAAAACCAAAGTTTGGATATATTTCATAGCTATGTTTCCAGCTTTTTTACTTAATCAAGTATAAGGAAATGCGGCTAAATGTCAACTTTGATTTTATTGTTATTTGCGCTCAAAACCCGAAGGCAAAAGACCCTGGCCGGAGGCGTTTTCAATGAGCTTGCTCTCGGCAATCTCCAGATAGGAGGCGGCCGCTCCATTATCCCGCCACTGCAGCCGGAGCGATCGCTCCAGCCATGGCCGGGCGGCCGCAAAATCCCCGGCCTGAACGTAATGCCAGCCAATGTTTGCTTCGGTGTAATAGCCATTGGGATCCAGGGCGTCGGCACGGTCGAAATAAGGGCCGGCCGCATCATGCTGGTCCAGCCAGTCAAGGCACATGCCCTGACGTAAATAATCGTAGCCATCGTGCGGATTAAGCTTCATGCCGCGCTCATACCACTGCATCGCCGTTTTGGCCAGGGCTTCGTAATCCGCCCCGCCATCGAAACTCTGCGTCCGGAAGCATTCGCCGATCCGGTAGGCGGTGTCAAAATTCCCCGGTTCGAATTCAAACGCCGCCTGCAATGCCGCTGCCCGTTGCGGGGAAAAATTCGGCAACTGATCGGCCCGGGCCAGCCAGACGGATTCGCCGCCATGGCGCCAGCCCTGGACACTCAAATAGGCTATGCCCGCGGCCAGCACCAGGGTTGCGAGCAGCCGGACCGGCAATCGCGCCCGCAACCAGTGGCGTTCCGTGGCAAATCGCAGATTGCTGCTCAACAATGCCAGCAGGGTCACACCCAGGATGGCATTGGCCGGAATGTGCAGATTGAAATCCACCACGGAATGCACCGCCAACGCCAGCAACCCGGCGGTGGCGCCGAGAAAGAAGGCGAAGCGATTACTCATGCCGCGGCCAAAATCATTTTCCGATGGGCGGACATATTTCCACATCTTCCTCATTCCCACGCTCAAGGTCACCATGCCGGTCAACACGATGATTCCCCCGGCCACGCCCCAGTCCGCCAGCAGGTTCAAGTAATCGTTGTGCACCCGGTCGGGACTCAACTGGACCTTTTCGGGGCGGTATTCCCGAAAACGATAGTCGTAATGCCCAGGCCCGACGCCCCACCAAAAATGATCACGCCACATTTGTGCTGCGGCCTGCCAGATGTCGAGGCGAATGGACAGATTGAGCGTTCCCCCATTGTCTGCAGCCGTCTCCACGCGCCGGATGTAACTGATCGTCTTCGAAAAGTACCGGGTGACAAAAAACGTCCCCCCCCCGATCAAAAAGACCAAAAGCAGGAGTGCCGGCAACCGGTGGTTGCGGTGAAAAATCAAAACTCCCAGCAGGGCCAGCAAAGCCGTGGCCGCCGCCGCCCAGCCGCCGCGGGAAAAGGTCACCGCCATTCCCGCGAGCATGACCAGCGCCGCGTAACCCAACAAAATCCGGGCGACCGGTTTGATCCTCCCGACCAAAATGTAAGCGGTTGCCAGGGGTAACAGCATTTCCAGAAAGCCCGCCAGATTGTTCGGTGAGATGTAAGTGCCCGAAGCCCTGCCGGGATAAGGCGAGACGTATGCCCACACCCGGTTCGAGTGCGTCATGTATTGGTAAACGGCAAAGCACGAAATTCCCACCGCCAGGGAAATCAAAGTGAAACTGATGACCTGGACCGGCTCTTGGCGGTACAAATTGTTGATGATGGCAAAGAACAGGAACGCATACATCAATACCTGGATCATTTCCTGCCGCGCAACGTATTCGATGTCCGCGGTGAGATAGCGCCCGACGGCCAGAGCCGCAAACGCAAGCACCACCCAGCCCAGTGGCGGCCAGAGTAACTGCGGCTTCGGGCTGATCCACAAACGCAACGCCCAGACGAGCATCACGCCCACCGTCAGGCCTTGCAGGATGACAAATCCCATCGCGTCCACGGCGCCCATCGCCAGCGGCCCGAAAACCAGGATGCCCAGCACCAATCCCAAAATGCTCCGTTCGCACCAGCGATCCAAGATTTCCCGGTTCATCTGATTTTATTTAATAGGCGCGAACGGTCCCTTCATGACTCAACGGTATGAAAATTCCATTGCCGACGTATTCCAGTTCTATGGCCGTCAAACGCTCGCCGCTCAGATAACCCGCCGGGCCGGCCGTGGTGCTGCCTTGCGATGAGGTGTAAATCTGACCGGTGTTGGCCACCAACACGATCTTGCTGCCATCGGCCGAGCAAGCCACCCCCGACCAGGCCAAGGCCGGCAGGCCGGTGCGTTGCGCCCAGGTTGCCCCGGAGTCGATCGAAACAAAAACCTGGCCGCTATTGGCCACCGCCACCAGCCGCGAACCGTCCGCCGAAGAGGCCAGCGACGTCCATGGCAGCGACGCCGACACATTGGCGACCAGCCACGTCACGCCGGAATCCGTCGAAAGAAAAAGCGGACTGCTGTTGACTGCCGCCACCAGCCGGGTGCCATCCGCCGAGGATGTCAGGGCGGTCCAGTTCCGGGCGATGTCCTGGGCAAACCAATTCGTCCCTGAATTGGTTGAAGTGACAATGTTTGCGGTGTTGACCGTCGCGGCCAGTTTGATCCCATCCGCTGATGACGCCACGGCAAAGGTAAAGGAACCGGCGCCCGAGGCAGGTAACACCCAATTGGTACCGCCGTTGACTGAGTGATAAATCCCCGGACTTCCTGATCCGCCAGTGCCAAAAGCCGAGGCGACCAATCTGGCTCCATCTGACGACGACGCCACGGAAACCCATTGTCGCACGCTGTCCCGCATTGTCCATGTCGCCCCGGAATCGACCGAGGTCCAAATATTGCCCGTCAACGCGGTAGCCTGACCGCCCACCGTTGCCACCAGCCGGGTGCCATCGGCGGAAGAAGCGATGGAAGACCAATTCCTGCTGCCACTGAGAGGCTGGTTACTCCACGTCACCCCGGAATTGGTTGAAGTAAAGATCAGCCCGCTGCTTACGGTTGCGGCAAGTTTGGTGCCGTCGGCCGATGAGGCAATGGCCGACCAGGCGCGGACGCTGTCCCGCGCCGTCCAGCTGGCGCCGATGCTGCCGGACAGATTCCCCGCGAGGATGGTCTGACCATTGGTCTGGGCGATAATCCAGCCCGCCCCGCCGACGCCGGCCACCCGGAACGTGTCGCCAACGCTGGGCGACGCCGGCAAGGCAATGATCACCGGGCTGACGTCGTTCGTGCAGATGTAACCGACGTTGGGCTGGGACTGGACATTGGTTCCAGAGACCACCACCCAGAAAAACGCGCCCGGCACGTTGGTCAACCCGTGGCCGCTCCCGGTGAACAACACGGCAGTCACATTGCTGGAAAATTTCGCGTTGGTGGCATTGAGCATCGCCACATTCGTGGACAGCCGCGCGTCAGGCAGGACGCCGACCAGACCGGCGGCCGGCAGATTGGACAGGCCGAAGCCGCTGCCGATGAAATTGGTCGCGGTCACGCTGGCGAAAAAGACCACGTTGCTGCTCAGCAACGCCACGTTGGTGGACAGGCTCGCGTCGGGCAGGGTGCCGGCCAGATTGGCGGCGGTGAGCGCCTGAATGGCATAGGGCACGGAGGTCAGGGTCTGGCGGGGCGCCAGCACGATGTAGGCATTGGTGTCGCCGTTGGTGCGCACGCCGATTTCCAGCGAACGCAGGCTGCCATCAAAAACATTCGTGTTGAAATCCAGGGCGACCGTGAACAAACCGTTGGTGACGCCGACCGGTGCATTCGTCAACGGCCCGGCGACGACCGAATTGCCGGCGTTATATATTTGAAACCGGAAATCATAGGCGGCCGTGGCGGCGTTGGTGCCGTTGTTCAGCACACCCTGATAAGTGAACGTCGTCGTTTGCGCGCGCAGGACCGGCGCCAGCGCCAGAACGGCCATCAGCGTAGTAGTCAGAAACTTCATGGGTGGATTTTATCATAGTTATGGCCGGGAACAAGTGACAACGAGTCGGCTGGACAAAACCGTCCGCGCGATTAGCTTAAAGCCCTATGACCGATCCGCGTTACCTAAAACTGGCAAAACTGCTCGTGGCCTACTCTACTCAGATCAAAAAGGGCGACCGCGTCCTGCTCGACATGATTGATGTGCCGGATGAATTCACTGTCGAACTTATCCGCGCCGTCCGCCTGGCAGGGGCGCTGGCGTTTGTCGAGGTGCGGCATACCAGAGTTTCCCGCGAGCTGTTGCTCAACATGACCGGGCCGCAGGCGGCGCAGGCGCGAGACATCGAATTGTTTCGCATGAAGAAAATGCAGGTGTACATCGCCATCCGCGGCAGCGGGAATGCCAGTGAAAATTCCGACGTGCCGGGCGACCGCATGGCGCTTTACTCCCGCATCACCCGGTCCGTGCTGGATTATCGCGTGAACAAAACCCGTTGGTGTGTGCTGCGCTGGCCAACGCCGAGCATGGCCCAGGCTGCGGGCATGAGTACCGAGGCGTTTGAAAACCTGTATTTCGACGTGTGCACGATGGACTACGCGAAAATGGCGCGTGCCATGGCGCCGCTGGAACGCCGCATGAAAAAGGCCGACCGCGTCCGACTCAAAAGCCCGGGCACCGACCTAACCTTCAGCGTCAAGGGCATCGGCGCCAAGATGTGCAAAGGCGACCGCAACATCCCCGATGGCGAGGTTTTCTCGTGCCCGGTGAAAAATTCCGTGAACGGCATCATCCAGTTCAACACGCCCACGCTTTATGCCGGAACGAAATTCGACAATGTCCGGCTCGAATTCAAAGACGGCAAAATCATCGGCGCCACGTCAAACAACCCGAAGCGGCTGAACGAAATCCTGGATACCGATGCCGGGGCGCGTTACGTGGGCGAATTTTCACTTGGATTCAATCCTTATATTTTGAGCCCGATGTGCGACATCCTGTTCGACGAAAAGATCGCCGGCTCGCTGCACTTCACCCCCGGCCAGGCCTATGAGGAATGCGATAACGGCAATCGTTCAGCGGTGCATTGGGACATGGTGTTGATCCAGCGCCCCGAATGGGGCGGCGGCGAAGTATGGTTCGACGGGGAACTGATCCGCAAAAACGGCCTGTTCCTGCCAAGGGATTTGAAGCCGTTGAATCCGGCTAATTTGAAGCAGCAAAGCTGAGCTAATAAAAAAGGCGGCCTGCCGGTTGGCAAACCGCCTTCGCCTGAAGAGGAACCGTTTACGGCGTTTCCTTGAGCAGGGCCAGGAATTGTTTCATCGCCGGTGAAAGCACCTTGTTCTTCTTGTAAATTGCGGCGATCGGGCGGAAAAAATCACCATCTTCGATCGACAGCGCAGTCAGGGTTTGCTTGCTGATTTCCTGCGTGATCGTTCCCCGCGGCACAATGGAGATGCCCGCGTCAATTTCCACCGCGCGCTTCACCGTTTCAATGTTGTCGAATTCCATGGCGTGTTTCGGATCCACACCGTGCTCCTTCAAAATCCGGTCCAGCGCCTTGCGCGTGGGGATGTCGGGCTCGAAACCGATGAACTTCTGTCCGGTGAGCGCCTTGAGCCGGATGGATTTCTGCCGGGCAAACGGATGTTGCGGATGGCAGATCAACACCAGGGGGTCCTTGTGCAAGGCGATGATTTCCAGCTTGGTATCCTTGGCCGGATACGCGACCAGTCCCATGTCCACCACGTTGCTGAGCACATCATCATAAACCTGGTTGGCCCGGCGGTATTCGACATGGACATTGACCGTGGGGTAGCTCTTCAGGAATTTTTTGATGTAGGGCGGCAGATCGTGCAGCCCGATGCTGTAAATGGTCGCCACGCGAATCGTGCCGGAAATGATGTCCTTCAATTCCTGCAGCTTGCTGTGCAGTGATTCGTAGGTCTGGATGATTTGTTTGCTGAAATCATAAAGCATTTGCCCTTCGCGCGTCAGGCGAAATTTCTTTTTGCTGCGCTCGATGAGCAGCGATTTGAACGTGCGTTCCAGCGAACTGATCTGCTGGCTCACGGCTGATTGCGTGACGCCGTTGATCTGGGCGGCTTTGGTAAAGCTTTCAGTTTCAGCCAGGTCACAGAACACTTTTAAACTTTCAATTTGCATAATAAGCAAAGTTAAACAAAAACCCGTGCATTAGTCAACAGCCGGTGTATGGGCCAACACCTGTTTCACTTTGGCCAGTAATTCGCGGCTGGTAAACGGCTTTTGCAGGTAGGGCGTGCCCGCCTGCTTGTCCGCCGGCAACACGTAGCCGCTGGTACACATGATCCGGGTAGCCGGTACTTGTTGCCGGATGCGCTCGATGAGTTCACGGCCGCCCATGGCCGGCATGACCAGATCCGTGATCACCAGGTCAATTTGCACATGGTCTCCCGAAAGAATCGCCAACGCCTTCTGGCCACTGTTGGCCGTCAAGACGCAGTAACCGTATTCGGTCAAAATGGTTTCCGCCATGGTCAGCAGCAAACCTTCGTCGTCCACCACCAGGATGGTCTCCGTGCCGTGCAAATCTTCATCCGCGCCGGCACTTTGCATCACAAATTGTTTCTCCGCCGGCAAGTAAATCCGCACCGACGTGCCCGAGCCCGATTGGCTGGACACCGCCACCCCGCCGCCGTGGTTGGTCACAATGCCATAAACCAGCGCCAGCCCCAATCCGCGATGATTAGTCCCCTTGGTTGTGAAAAACGGCTCGAAAATCCGCGGCAGCACGTCCGCCTCGATGCCCGGACCGTTGTCGCCAATCTCAATGCATACGTAGGACCCCGCCGCCAGGCGCACATTCCGGTCCTGCGTCGCCTCGGCCAGGTTCACGTTACGCGTCTGGACGGAAATCTGACCTTCCCGTTTGGCGAGGGCTTCCACGGCGTTTTCCAAAACCTTCGTGATGGCCTGCTGAATCTTGGCCTCATCAAATCGCGCCGAGAACAATTCCCGCTCCAGTTGCGTCTTCCAGGCAACCTGGGTGGCCTGCTCGTTATGAAAAAAATCCACGCACCGGGTCACCACCGTGTTCAAATTCCCCGACGGGGAACGGTGCGATTCCTTTTCCTGGCGGCTGAAGACCGTGAGTTCGTTGGCGATTTCCGCCGCCCGGGCCGCCGATTTTTCCACCTCCAACAGCGAGTGCCGCCAGGGATGATTCGCCTCCGCCTTGCTCAACAGCAACGACGTGTGGCCAAGAATACTGGTCAGCGCATTATTGAAATCCAGCGACACCGTCCGCGCCAGTTGCAAGGCGCATTCCAGTTTCTGCTTGAACAGCAGACCGCCCCCCTCGGTCGTGGTTTTGGTTTCATCCCCTCCGTTCGTCACGACGGGTGCAGCCGGCGCCACCGGCGCCGGTGCGGGTGCCGCGGGAGCTGCCGGTGCCGGCGCCGGCGCTGACACGGCCTCAGGCAACAGTTGCAGGACAAACAATTTGCTTCCTTCCCGGGAAAAGGAGCAAATCACCGCGGTGAACTTCATCGTGGCACCGGTCGAGACCCGCAGTTTTACATCCAGGGTCACTTTTACGGAGGACGCCCAACGCTTGAAAAAATCCTCCGGGGTACCGCTGTTTTCGGGCGACCAGACCGCCGACAACAGCGGTGATTCGCTGGCCATCGGTGCGCCAAACGTGCTCACTGCCGCCACGTTTGCGCGCAGGATTGTGCAACTCGCGTTGACCAGCATCGCCGGCCATGCCGCGCTCTCCAGACCAAATACAATTTCAGGTTTCATTCAACCCTACAGAGCATCCCAGCCTACCTTGCTTTCGGGAAATATCAAGGAATGACAAACGCCGAGGGCAGCAGTCCCCGCACTGTGAATTCCCTGATTTTATCCGGCGTCCGGCTGTCCGCCACCCATACTTTTGCGCCCGGCGCGTATTCCGCCAGCAACTGCCGGCAGGCACCGCACGGCATTGGCCCGCCCGGCGCGCGGGCCACGACCGCCACCGCGATAAAATTTTTTTTTCCGCCGGTCAACGCGTTGAACAACGCCACGCGTTCCGCGCAACAGGTCAGACCGTAACTCGCGCTCTCCACATTCGCACCGGAAATGATTTCGCCGCCGCGGGTGAGCAATGCCGCACCGACCTTGAATTTCGAATAGGGAGCCACCGCACGTTCCCGCGCCCTCGCGGCCACCCGCACCAATTGCTTTTTGTCAATCCCGGCCATATCCACCCGCAAATGTTTCCAGCCATTTGACCGCCAGAACTTTCACCCGTTCGGCGGTTGCCAGCACCTCGGTGTGCGACAAGTTCCCCTTGCTGATGCCGGCCGCCAGGTTGGTTATGCACGAAATTGCCGCCACGTTCAAGCCGCATTGGCGCGCGACGATCGCTTCCGGCACCGTGCTCATGCCCACCGCGTCCGCACCCAGCCGCCCGAACGCGCGGATTTCCGCCGGCGTTTCGTAACTCGGCCCGCTCACCGCCAGATAGACGCCGCGCTGCAGCTTCAAGTGGCAGCTTTTCCCGGCCCGAAACAGGAGCGCCGACAGCTTCGGATCATAAACCTGCGTCAGGTCCACGAACCGCGGCAGCCCCGGCGCCGGTTCGCCGCGCAGCGGATTGGTCCCCATCAAATTGATATGGTCGGTCAACACCATGAAATCGCCGGCGCGGAACTTTCTATTGATGCCGCCCGCCGCGTTCGTCAGCAACAAATCGCGAATGCCAAACGCCGCCAGCGCCCGAACGGCAAATGTGACGCGCTCCATCGGATGACCTTCGTAAAAATGCGCCCGCCCGCTCAAAATCATCACTGGCGTTTTGCCGAGCCGGCCAAAATACAATTCACCCGCGTGACCGCTCACGGTGGGCCGGGGAAAGCCGGGGATCCTGGCGTAGGGAACCTTTTTATCCACGCGCAGTGCGGTCAGGACATGATGAAACCCGCTGCCCAGCACAATGGCCAGCGTCGGGCGCAACCGGGAAGCCCTTCCAAGGTGCGCGGCGGTAGTTTGTGGGTTGGTCGATTTCATTACTTTCGTTCCATCGATTTCAAATCTTCGTCTTCAGCGGTCAGAAGAATTTCCAACATTCGTCCGTGACGATTAAGAAAATCTTTCATGACCCGGTATGGTTCAGTCTCACTGTATTTCACCTCGGTGATGCCATCTTCGGAGAATTGGTAAATGCGGGCGTTGGGATAAGCCAGTAATATCGGCGAGTGCGTCGCGATAACCAGTTGCGACCGGTGACAAACCAACCGATGCAACAAAGTCAAAACACTCAATTGGCGTTGAGGAGACAATGCCGCCTCCGGTTCGTCGAACAGATATACCCCGTCACCCTGGAGTCGGTTCAACAAAAGAGACAGAAAAGCCTCGCCATGTGACTGGTGGTGCAGCGATCTGTCGCCATAACCACTTACTTTCAGGTCTTCAATCTGGCTCGCCAGATTGTAAAAGCTTTCAGCCCGCAAAAAATAGTCATCTGTCGGATGGCCAATCCCGCGTTCCAGCCGAATATGTTCGTGCAAGTCCGAATGCGTTTCCCTCGTAGCGAAATTGAAATTCTTGCTCCCGCCTTCGGCATTGAAACCAAGTTTCACCGCAACCGCTTCCAGTAATGTGGATTTGCCGGAGCCGTTCTCGCCGATAAAAAATGTGACCGCCGGATGGAATTCGAGTCGTTGCAGATGTCGAATCGCTGGAACACAAAACGGATATTCATCAAAGCTTTTCACTGATCCGCGTTCAAGCCGGACGGCGTTGAGGAATAACCGCTTGATTTTCACCCCAGTAGCTTTGGGATTTGATTTATTCACCTTCTGTAATACTTTGTGCCACTCGATTTATGGAACTGAACAACGACGAAATCCGCCGGTACTCGCGGCACCTGATTCTGCCCGAAGTCGGCCTGGCAGGCCAAAAGAAAATCAAGGGCACCAGCGTCCTGTGCATCGGCGCCGGCGGCCTCGGCTCGCCCATCGCCATGTATCTCGCCGCCGCCGGCATCGGCAAGCTCGGCATCGTGGACTTCGATACCGTGGACTACTCCAACCTCCAGCGCCAGATTCTGCACACGGATGCCGACGTCGGCCGGCCCAAGGCGCAATCCGCCAAGGAAACCATCCACGGCATCAATCCCAATTGCGAAGTCGTCATCCATAATACCCGCATCACTTCGGAAAACGCGTTTGAACTCATCCGGCCCTACGACATCGTCGTGGACGGCACGGACAATTTCCCGACGCGCTATCTCACCAATGACGCCTGCGTCCTGCTCAAGAAGCCGAACGTTTATGGCTCGATCTTCCGTTTCGAAGGCCAGGCCAGCGTGTTCGCGCCGCACCTGGGCGGGCCGTGTTACCGCTGCCTGTATCCCGAACCGCCGCCGCCCGGCATGGTGCCCAGTTGCGCGGAAGGCGGCGTGCTCGGCGTGTTGCCCGGCATCGTCGGCTGCATCCAAGCGACGGAAATTCTCAAGCTCGCCCTGGGCAAAGGCAACACACTCGTCGGCCGCCTGCTGCTGTTCAACGCGCTGGACATGAAGTTCCGCGAATTGAAACTGCGCCGGGACCCGCAATGCCCCGTCTGCGGCGAGCATCCCACCATCAAGGAATTGATCGATTACGAAATGTTCTGCGGCATCGTGCCCGAACCCGCCAACCCCGGCGTGCATCCCGACGAAGTCACGGTCCAGGAAATGAAAAAGGCGCTCGACGACCCGAAGCTCGGCATCAAGGTCATCGACGTGCGCGAGCCGGACGAATACGAGATCGCCCACGTGAAAGGCGTGCCGCTGCTGCCGCTAAGCCTGATTCAGCAGCGGTTCACCGAGCTCGACCCGAACCAGCAGTATTACCTCCACTGCAAGGCGGGCGTGCGCTCACTCAAGGCGCTGGCTTTCCTGCGCGAACAGGGCTTCAAATACCTCAAGAGTGTCAAGGGCGGCATCACCGCGTGGTCGGACGAAATCGACTCCAACGTGCCGAAGTATTGAGGCCAGAAGCGGTTTCAGTTTTCGGTGGGGCGAGTGTCCCCGCGAGCCGGCTCGTCAGGAGCCTCACCCCACCAAAGCCGCCATCATCATTGAACGCCGGTTGACTTTTTGGAGAAGCCGGGGACAAACTACGTCGCGAAAGGAAAGCGATCGTGAAAACTGTGAAAATACCCATCCTGGAAGAGTTCAAACAGTTCGCCCTGCGTGGCAATGTTGCCGACCTGGCCGTCGGCGTCATCATCGGTGCGGCGTTTGGAAAGATTGTCACCGCCCTCGTTTCGGACGTCATCATGCCCCCCATCGCCAGCCTCGTGGGCAATATTGATTTCACCAACATCTACCTTCCCTTGTCCGAGAAAGTCCGGCAGGCGCAGGAAACTTACGCGGCAGCCCCGGCCACCTCCGGCGGACATCTGCCGTTGGATCTGGCGCAAAAAGCCGGACCGGTGCTCGCGTGGGGGGATTTCGTCACCATCACCTTGAATTTTCTGATCGTGGCCTTTTGTATCTTTCTGCTGGTAAAAGGGATGAATGCGCTCAAACGTCATGAAGTGGCCACCGCGCCGCCGCCGGAACCCAGCACCCAGGAAAAACTCCTGACCGAAATCCGCGACCTGCTCAAGAGCCGGGCTTGATTTCCAGTTCCGCGCGCATTTTTTTCAACGCCGCCAGGGCCGCGTCGCTCTCGGCGGCCTTTTTGCTTTTGCCGCGGCCGCGCGCCAGCTCGACCCCTTCGTGCTGCACCGTGCATTCAAACATCCGGTCGTGATCCGGCCCGCTGGAGGAAAGGACCTGGTACTCCGGCGCCTCGGGCGAACGCGCCTGCAACAATTCCTGCAGTTCGCCCTTCGGGTTTTCAATGATGGGCAACACGCTCAATTTGCCGAACGCCGCGCCGAATTCGCGCAGGATGAAATCGCGTGCCGCCTCCAGCCCGCCGTCCAGAAAAATCGCGCCCAGCAGCGCCTCAAACGCATCGGCCAGGGTGGAGCCCCGCTCGCGGCCGCCATTGATTTCCTCGCCGCGGCTCAAAAGCAGGTGTGCGCCCACCCCCAGCAACCGGGCGTGCTCGGCCAGCGTGCGGCGGTTGACCAGCTTGGCGCGCGCCTTGGTCAGTGGACCCTCTTCAAACGCGGTAAATTTTTCATACAGCTCGCGCGTCAGGACCAGTTGCAACACGGCATCGCCGAGAAATTCCAGGCGCTGGTTGTGCGGCGAGGGCGTGCCGGCTTCGTGCGCGACCGACGGGTGCGTGAGCGCCAGCCGCAACAGCCCCTCGTCGCGGAACGCGTAACCGAGGCGGACCTGGAATTCGGAAAGTTCGGACACGGTCAATTCGCTGCAGGTTGTCCGGCTGCTGGCTCGGCCAGCCCGGTTTCGGCGGCGACCGGCTCGGCCGGCGCGGGCGGATTCAAGCCGTGTTCCAGCAACGCCGCCACGTCGCGCTGGACCGCTTCCAGCTGGTCCAGGTGCAGGTTCGGATCCGCAATGGTAAACACATCACCGGTCCCCGGCTGCTCGTAAATGAACACGCGCTTGCCGTCGTTGACGACCTGTTCCTTCACCTTGAGCACGCGCTTGCGTTCGAGCATGACGGCGAGGATGTAACCGGCGGCCGCATAACGCGGGTCGTTCAGTTCAATCAACTTCCGCAGCAGCGTCTCCGCGGTGTCTTTTTGAATCGGGTCCACCAGCGGCGGCGGCATTTCATAAATACCCTGCCAGTGGGAAATAAACCCCGCCCGGCCGCGGGCATCGCCATCGGCCGGCTTTTGCCGGCACGCTTCGCAAAGGTCCGACCGCCGCAACCCGGTTGGTTCATCGAACAACAACGTGTGATAAACCTGCTGGTTGGCAAATGGCTGGCCACACGCGGCGCACACGTGGGCACGGGACTGAATGTTCCAATCGTTCATGAAATCAGGAGCGCATTATCGCGCCCGCCACGAAACGCGCAATCCGAAACCTTGCGCCAAAACAGCGTTTGTTGTCCCGCCTTCAGGCGATAAGCCACCGTTGGGTCGGTGAACCGCCTGAAGACGGGACACCGAACGCACTCAAAAATTCTCGCGGTCAGCCCCCGCTTCCGGCAGCCTGTCCGGATGGTGCGGCTGGTTTTGTTTGACGTTGACGGCACACTCGTTCATACGGGCCGGGCCGGTTCGCGGGCTTTTGCCCGGACCCTCGCCGCCGAATTCAATGCGCACAACGGCATGGAAAAGGTCCGTTTCGCCGGCCGCACCGATTTCAGCCTCGTCCGCGAACTCTTTGCCCACAACGGCATCCCGGCCACGCCGGAAAATTTCCAGCGGTTTTTCGAAAATTACGTTTTTTGGCTCGACCAGATCCTCCTGCAATGCAACGGCGAAATCTGCCGGGGCGTGACCGGATTCCTTAACGATTTACACGCACTGCCCCATCCGCCCACGCTCGGCCTGCTCACCGGCAATATCCGGCTTGGCGCCGAAATCAAGCTGCGCCATTACGGGCTGTGGGACCTTTTTACCACCGGCGGATTTGCCAACGACCACGAAGACCGCGACCATATCGCCGCCGCCGCACTCGGACGCGGACGTCGCGTGCTGGGAGAGGATTTGCAGCCGGAGGAAATAGTCGTGGTGGGTGACACGCCGTTTGACATCCGCTGTGGAAAGTTCATCGGCGCCCGGGTCCTGGCCGTGGCCACCGGCGGCGCGAAACTGGAGGAACTGAAAAACCATTCACCCGACTGGGCGGTGGAGGATTTGACGCGCGTGACGGCG
>CAYPSF010000085.1:0-18890 GCA_964413165.1 uncultured Bifidobacteriaceae bacterium | reverse complement strand
CGCAAAGCCGTCATCCCCATCGCCGGCCTCGGCACGCGGCATTTCCCCGCGTCGCACGCGGTGAAAAAGGAATTGTTTCCCGTCGTCGGCCCGGACGGCATCGCCCGCGCGCTGTTCCATTACCATTTGCTGGAACTCGACGCCGCGGGTATCGAGGAGATTTGCATCATCGTCCAGCCCGGCGAGGACGAACTGGTGCGCCACTACCTGCGCGGGCCGGGCAGTGATTACTTGAAACGCCTGGAAAAACATCCCGCGTTGTTGCGCGAAGCGGAGCAAATGAAAACATTCGCCGGGCGCGTGACCTTCGCCGTGCAACAGCAACAGGAAGGCTACGGCCATGCGGTTTACCAGACGAAAGAATTTGCCGGCGGCCATTTTGTGTTGCTCGGCCTCGGCGACCATCTCTTTCGCGGCCGGCCGGTTTCGCCCTATCAGGAACTGGCTCAAATGGCTGCGGCGGCCAATGGCCACAGCGTCTCGGCCGTAAACCGGATTTCGGCCGGCGAACTGAAAGGCTATGGCACCATCGCCGGCCGGCGCCGCGGCGATAATCCGCGGCTGATTGATGTTTCCCTCATCATCGAAAAGCCGGAGGTGGCTACCGCGCGCCAAAAACTCCGCGTGGACGGCCTGCCGGCGGAAACCTGGTTGGGCTGGTTCGGCATGCACCTGTTGTCACCCTCGATTTACGAGGTCCTGGCAGAAATGATCCGGGATAACGTACGCGACCACGGCGAGTTTCAACTCACCCGCGCCCAGGAGATCCAACGCGCCCGCGAAGGCTACCTGGCCCTCGAGATGACTGCGGCGGAACGATTCGATTTCGGCGTGCCCGATGACTTCGTCCGCAGCGTGCAGGCGTTCCGTCACGGTTGAACCCGGACAGATTTGCCGTGACCATCGGCTTAAACCCCATATTATTTAATCGTGACTATTACCGAGGCGATTCAACTGCTGGAAAAATTCCGCGCGGGCGGGGTGAGCCGCGACCAGGTCCTGCGGGCATTCCAGGCCGCGCCGGTGGCTGACCTCGGCTTCGCCCAGGTGGACACCCACCGCGCGCTCCGCACGGGTTTCCCGGAAGTCATATTCGGCGGCGGCAAAACGCCGGAACAAGTCGTCAAAATCGCCGGGAAAATCCTGGCGTCCGAATCGCGTGTGCTCATCACCCGCATCACCGGCGCCCATGCCCGCGCGCTGCGCAAAAAATTCAAGCGCGCCGTCCATCATGAAACCGCCCGTTGTGTCACCATCGAAAAATCACCCCTGCCCCGGCGCCAAGGAACCATCGGGGTGGTCTGTGCCGGGACCAGTGACCTGCCGGTGGCGGAAGAGGCGGCAGTGACGGCGGAAATCATGGGCAACCGGGTCGAGCGGATCTATGATGTCGGCGTGGCGGGATTGCACCGGCTGCTGGCCAAGTCGGAAAACCTCCGGCGCGCCACCGTGCTCGTCGTGGTCGCCGGCATGGAAGGTGCGCTGCCCAGCGTGGTCGCCGGCCTGGTCTCCAAACCGGTCATCGCCGTGCCCACCAGCATCGGTTACGGCGCCAGCTTCGGCGGCATCGCCGCCCTGCTCGGCATGCTGAACAGTTGTGCCAGCGGCCTGACGGTGGTGAATATCGACAACGGTTTTGGCGGCGGATACGCCGCCAGCCAGATCAATGCCCTGGCGGAAAAATGAAAACACTTTACCTCGACATTTTCAGCGGCATCAGCGGCGACATGTTCATCGGCGCGTTGCTGGACCTGGGTGTGGACGCCGGCAAACTGGAGCGTGAGCTGAAGAAATTGCCACTGGACGGCTATCACCTGCATGTCGCCCGCCAACTGAAGTCCGGCATCGAAGGGGTGAAGCTGGACGTCCACCTGACCGATGCCCATGACCATGACCATCATCATGGGCATGGGCATAAGCATCACGATCATCATCATGATCATGATCATGAGCGTGAGCACGGCCATCATCATCACGACGAGAACCGGACCTTTGCCGAAATTAAGAAGCTCATCACCCGAAGCAAACTGTCGGCCTGGGTGAAGGGAAAATCCGTCGCCGTTTTTCAGCGCATTGCCGAGGCCGAGGGCAAAATCCATGGCCGGCCTCCGGCGCAGGTTCATTTTCACGAGGTGGGCGCCGTGGATTCCATCGTGGACATCGTGGGCGCCTGTATCGCGCTGGAGCTGTTGGGCAAACCGCGCGTTCTGGCGGCACCGGTCGTTGAAGGCACCGGCTGGGTCAATTGCGCGCACGGACGATTTCCCGTTCCCGCCCCGGCCACTCTGGCCATCCTGGGCGCCCGCAGCATCGGTGTGACGCAATGCGAAGAACCGCATGAACTGGTCACCCCCACGGGCGCGGCGTTACTGGCGGAATTGGCCGAGCATTTTGGCCCGATGCAAAATCTGGCGGCGGAAAAAATCGGCTTTGGCCTCGGCACTCGCGACCACCGGACGCGACCCAACGTTCTCCGGGCCGTGTTGGGACGGGAGTCCAAAAGTCAAAGTCCAAAGTCCAAAGCGCCGGATTGGGAGATGGACAAGATTACCGTGCTGGAAACGAACCTCGATGACGTGAGCGGGGAAATTCTCGGGTATTTCATTGAGACCGCGCTGGCGGCGGGAGCGCTGGACGCGTTTTACACGCCGATCCAGATGAAGAAAAATCGGCCGGGAGCATTGCTCACGGTGCTGTGCGGCGAAGCCGACGCGGACCGGTTCAGCGAAATGATTTTACGCGAGACGAGCGCGTTCGGGGTGCGGCGGACGGTGGCGGAAAGGCGCAAGCTACAACGCGAATTTCAGCGGGTCAAAACCCCCTTCGGCGAGGTGGTTGTCAAAATCGGCCGGCTCAACGGAAAGGCGGTCCAGGCCGCACCGGAGTTTGAATCCTGCAAAAAGCTCGCGATCCGGACCGGGATACCGTTAAAGCGGATTTACCAAGCCGCGCTTAAAACCGTCAAAATCACCCCCTGATTTTGGATTTGTCACCCATTATTTGCTTGCACGTGCGTCAGGAAAGGCTTAAATAACAAGGTATATTTGAACTGGCCGTGCCAGTTTGCCCGATGCTAAAACCTATAGCTATGCCAAAACCAACGAGGGTGTCTTGAGCCGCCCTTTTTCTCCACGTAGTTTTTCTCCTGCTTCGTTTGTCCGGGTCAACGGCAAAATCCGTGCCCGGGAGGTCCGTGTCATCATGGATGACAAACAGCTTGGGATCTTCCCGCTCAACGAGGCGCTCAACATGGCGCGGCAACACGCCGTTGACCTGGTGGAAATCTCGTCCACGGCCACACCGCCGGTCTGCCGGCTGGTGGACTTCGGCAAATACCGTTACGAACAGGCCAAGAAGGAAAAGGAATCCAAGAAGCACCAGCACGCCTCGACGGTCAAGGAAGTCCAGTTGAGCCCGCGCATTGACCCGCACGACCTCGGCGTCAAAATCAACCACGCGGTTGATTTTCTGTGCGAGGACATGAAGGTCAAGGTCGCCTTGAAATTCCGCGGCCGGGAGATGGCGCACACCGAATTCGGCTTCCAGGTCATCAACCAGTTTCTCGCCGCCATTGCGCCCTTCGGCCATCAGGACTTCGATCCGAAGCTCATCGGGCGCAACATCAACGTGATGATCAGCCCGTTGCCGCGCAACAAACGCGCCCGGAATCCCCGCCAGGCCGATAACGGATCCTCGCCGGCGGCGGGCGCAAAAAATGCGGCGGCGGGAGACCATGACAAAGAGGACCCGGAAGCGCCGGCGACTTCCCCGCCGACCAAGTCGCCGAATAAGCCGGCAAACAAACCAGCCGGGGGTTTTGCCAGCCCTCCCGCTTAATCGCACCGACTTGCAGTCGTCGTCAGGACTCCGTACGCCAGCTGCGCACCAAACCGGGGAACCGGCAATTGTCACAGACTGCATTCGAGTGGTCGCAAAAGTCGCGGGTGATCTGGATCAAACCCTGCTGCTCCGAGGCGCACCGCACCGCCCGGCTGCGGCCAACCCCCAGCAAACGCTGCCGCGCCAGTTTCAAAACCGAGTTGTCCTCCGCCAACGGCCACACGGCATGGCGGTGTTCGATGATCCGCCGGATCGGTTCATTCCCGCCCTCGGCAGCCCGGGTCCACAGCCACGGCAGGATTACATTCACGGCCAGGTCCGTCACCCGCGCGTCTCCCAGCAATGGTTGCGGCGCCGGTAACCGTGCCGAGCGGAAGGTCCAGTGCCACGACCAAAAGTCATCCCGCTCCACCTCCAAAATTTTTCGCAAGGAACCGGGCAACCGGCGGTCGGGCACTTCAACCGCGCACCAATTCTCAAGGTTGGGGATCAACCGGCCCGTCGCCAGCCAATGGGCCGCCAGGGCAAGCCGGCGTTGAGGATGGTTGGCCGGGCGCAGCCCGTGGAATCGCCAGATCGAGCGCGGCAAAATGCAGTCGCCGAACTCGTCACGCTCACGCCACCAGCTATCCCAGAGACAACGCAAATAAACAGCGCCCGCACCCTGCGCCCGCGGACATTCTGCCGGCAACAAACCGCTGATGCCGAGCAGGCGCGCCTGAAGGGTGAAGACCGGATCCGGTCCACACAGCCATTGCGGACGGGTCTCGGCGAGATTTTGCATGGGCCAGATGTTGTGCTTGTAACCGAGCGCGCGGAACAAACCTTCCCAGAGCGCCTGCTCCCAGCCGGCGTGCCGGGCGCGGGTACGGAATTGTTCCGCCTTGGCTTGAAAACGAACACGGGCGGCCGCATCCAAAATCCGGCCCTGGCGCACGTCGTCCAATTCGCGCAATACGACACAACACCGGCCGCGCAGGTTTTCAGGCAGCGCGCGCGGCGAATCATTTTCGAGCCACAACCCGAGTTCGGCAATGGGGGCATCCAGCTTATCGCTGATGGCCAGCGTTGGCGGCAAGGGTTGGATGCCCGGCCTTGGCGGACACGAGATCTCCCGGCTTCGACCCGCCAGCGCGCGAGTTCCCGCCTCGTCCCAAACCACATGGAGCAGGACGTTTTGAAAGGCGGGATTGCGATCATGACCGTGCGCGCGCCAACCGCCGGTCCGCAGGTCAATCTCCACGTCGCCGGAACACGGCGCAGCGGCGCCAATTTGGATGACCGCGCCGCGAAAATCCGGCCCGCCCTCGACGCTGGCAAAGCCGGGATGGAGAATGCGGACGGCCTGCCCGTCAACGGTCTGGAGCCGGTCCCGGCGGAGGCGCTGATGGCGCCAGATGGCCTGGAGGAGACGTTCGGGCGGCACCCCGGTTTCGTCCCGCAGGACGTTTCCTGGGCCAGCCGGCATCCGCCACCGGGCATAAAAATTTTCCCACAAGGGAGACACGGTGGATTGCTTTTGCGCCGTCGGTGCCGCAAAGTCAAGCCGGCACGCAAAATTTTGAACGCGGCCCGGGACTGATTTGCTTTTTAAAACAAACTAACACTGGATCAGGGGCGGAATTTTTGTTGGCCGGAACCTCTTATTTTCTGCTAGACTCCGGCCAACGTTTCAATGAGCGGCAACGCAATGATTGAAGTGTCAAATTTGACGAAGCGCTACGCCGGTCGCACGGCTGTGGCGGGGATTTCGTTTACGGTCACCCGGGGCGAAATAGTCGGCCTGCTGGGACCGAATGGCGCGGGCAAAAGCACCACGATGCGGATTCTTTCCTGTTTCATGCCGGCGACCTCCGGAACGGCGCAGGTGGCGGGTTTCGATGTGTTTCACCAATCGGACGAAGTGCGCCGGCGCATTGGTTACATGCCCGAAAACAATCCACTGTATCCCGAAATGCGGGTGCGGGAATACCTGAAATTCCGCGCGCGGCTTAAGGGCCTCGGCTGGCGCCGGTCGCGTGAGCGAGTAACCACGGTGATGGAGCAATGCGGGTTGACGGACGTCAGCCGCCGGATCATCGGCCAGCTCTCAAAGGGTTACAAACAACGCGTCGGCCTGGCGGACGCCCTGGTGCACGAGCCGGAATTGATCATCCTGGACGAACCGACCATCGGCCTGGACCCGCATCAGATTCGCGCGGTGCGACAATTGATCAAAAGCCTCGCGCAGAAGCACACCGTGCTGATATCGACCCATATTTTGCCGGAGGTGGAAATGATGTGCGGCCGGGTGCTCATCATGCTGGACGGCAAGATTGTGGCCGCCGACACGCCGGACAATTTGCAGCGCTTCGTGGCCGGCGGGAGCCAGATCATCGCCGAAATTGCCGCGCCGGCGGGTGAACTGCGCGAGATCCTGTCCCAAATGCCGGGGATCGAGCAATTCGACGTGTCGTCCAGCGAAGGCGAATTCCAACGGTGCGCCCTGACCCCGCAGGATGGCTATGATTTGCGGCCGGTGATTTTCCGGCTGGTGCTGGAGCGTGGCTGGATCCTGCGGGAGTTGACCCGCAGCCGCCATTCGCTCGAAGATATTTACGTGCAGGTGACCCGGCCCAACGAGGAAGAGGAGGGCGAATGAGCATCTTCTGGACGCTGACCCGCCGGGAGTTGGCCGCTTTTTTTTGTTCCATCACCGGCTACGTGATCATCGCGGCCATAACGTTTTTGATCGGCGAAAGTTTCACCCAGTTGATGGACGGCCTGGGCAATGATCCCTGGCCCATGCCGGTGACCGAAATGTTCTTCAGCACCATCTATTTCTGGCTGATCGTGCTGCTGGCCGCACCGGTCATCACCATGCGGCTGTTTGCGCTGGAAAAGGCGTCGGGCACATTTGAAACTTTGATGACCACGCCGGTCAGCGATCTGCAGGTCGTCGCGGCTAAATTCACGGCGGCCATTGTTTTTTATGTTATGATGTGGGTGCCGATGCTCGCGTGCCTGTTCATCGTGCGCCATTTCACGAACCAGGTGAGCGCCCTGGACGCCGGCACGGTGGGAGGAATGTATCTGGGCATTGTTCTAATCGGCTGCTTGTTTTCGTCCTTCGGTTGTCTGGCATCGGCGTTGTCCCGCAGCCAGATGGTGTCAGCCATCATGACTCTGGCTTTCGGGGTGAGCCTCTTTGCCCTGGCCTGGTGGGCCAAAGCCATCCCCGTGGCCGCGCAATGGCAGTCGCAGATCCTGTCCTACTTCGGATTGTTCGATCAAATGAATGACTTCGCCCGCGGCGTGGTGGATACCCGTGCGGTGACCTTTTATGTCAGCCTGACGTTTCTTTTTTTGTTCCTGACCCTGCGGGTGGTGGAAAGCCGCCGCTGGAAATAACATGTCAACCAACCCCAAGCCCCTACCCAGCTTCTCGCCCGGCCGCCGGTGGAAAATCGGCCTGGACGTGATCCTGCGCACGACCCTGGTGCTGGCCGTGGTGGTGATGATGAATTATCTCAGCGGGCATTTCTTCGGCCGGTTCTTTCTGAGTTCACAAACCCGCATCGAATTGTCCTCGCGGACACTGGAGATTCTCAAATCACTCACCAATCACGTGGACATAACGCTTTATTACGACAAGCAGGACGATTCCTATCCGACCATCGTGGCGCTGTTAAACGAGTACCGCTCGGCCACCCCCCGCATTTCCGTGAAGGTCGTGGACTATGTCCGCGATGCGGGCGAGGCGCAAAAAATCAAGGAGCAATACGGCCTCAATGCGTCGACCGACAAAAACCTGATCATCTTCGATGCCGGCGACAAACACGTCAAAATTCAGCCCGGAGACGGGCTGATGGAAATCAAACTCGATCCGGTGCCCAATCCCAAGGAGCGTGAATTCCGGCGCAAGCCGGTCGCCTTTCATGGCGAGGAGGCCTTCACGTCAATGTTGATCGCCGTCACCCGGGACAAGCCGCTCAAGGCCTATTTCCTGCAGGGCCACGGCGAACCGTCGCTCACCGACAGTGACAATTTCGGCTACCTGAAATTCGGCTCCGTTCTGGCCCAAAATTTCGTCGCGGTAACGAACCTGGAACTGAACGGCGACAGCGGCGTGCCGATGGACTGCAACCTGCTGATCATTGCCGCACCCACCGCACCGTTGTCCGACCCCGAACTGCAAAAGGTTGAGGAATATCTGAAACAGGGTGGGCGGTTGCTGGCACTGTTTAATTATGCCTCGCTCAAGCGACCGACCGGTCTGGAACCCATTTTGCAGCGCTGGGGCATTAATGTCATCAACGACTACGTGAAAGACCCGGACAACACCATCACCGGCCAGGACATCAAAGTTCGCAAGTTCAGCCAACACCCGGTCGTGAACCCGCTCGCCCAGTTGTCCTTGCAGATGATTTTACCGCGTCCCATTGAACATGTGGCTTGGGCGAACCCTCCCGCCAACGCACCCCAGGTCGAGGAAATTGCCTTCTCCAGCGAGAAAGCCACGCTCGCGGGCGACAGCGCTGGACCGCCGCACAGTTACCCGCTCATCGTCGCGGTGGAACAAAAGCCGGTGACCGGCGTGGTGAATCCGCGCGGCAACACGCGCCTCCTGGTCGCCGGCGACTCGATTTTCCTGGGCAATTATTACATCGAAGGCGGCGCCAACCGCGACTTTGTCAGTTACGCCGCCAACTGGCTGCTCGACCGTAGCGTCTTGCTCAAAGGCATCGGGCCGCGACCCGTCACGGAATTCCGGCTGTTGATGACCCGGACCCAGCAGCGCGAAGTCCGCTGGCTGTTGCTGGGCGCACTGCCCGGCGTGGTATTGTTGTTCGGCTGCCTGGTCTGGCTGGCCCGAAGAAAATAATGAATTCGAAAACCACCGGAATCTGGTTCCTGATCGCCGCGGCACTGTTGGCGCTGATTTTTGTTTTTGAGCGCTTCCTGCGGCCGGCCGCCCCGGAATCATTCCAGATCCTGCCGGAATTACGACCGACCGACATCACCAGTGTCCAGATCATCCCGTCGGGGGCGCTGGAAATCCGCGCCGACCGCACGAACAACACGTGGCTGCTGACCAAACCCGTCGTCTATCCCGCCCAGTCTGCCGCCATCGAAGCCCTGCTTGACGCGCTGCAAAAACTCACACCCGCCACCCGGATCAGCGCCGCCGAACTCCGCAATCACCAGAACGCGGACGTGGAATTCGGCTTTGCCTCGCCCCGTATTTCGCTCGTCGTCGAAGCTGGCGGCCAGCGCCGGCAGATTTTGGTGGGCAACAAAACCCCGCCCGGCGACCAGGTTTTCTTGCGCATCGTCGGCGTGGACGGCGCGGTGGTCACTGACGCCGACTGGCTCAGGTTCATTCTCCCCACACCCAATGACTGGCGCGACACCGGGCTGGTGGACGCCAGCCACAGCAGTGTGGACTGGATTGTGCTGACCAACGGCGCCAAGGCCATCGAACTTCGACGCGACGTAACGAATCATCTCTGGCGGATGATTCGCCCGTTTCCAGCACGAGCGGATACCGATCGCATCACCGGCGCGTTGCAACACCTGCAAACGGCCCGCATCACTCAATTCATCCCCGACGACCCCAAGGCGGACTTGGCCGGGTTCGGTTTGCAGCCCGCCGATCTCGACCTGTGGCTTGGGCATGGCACCAATTTCATCTCTGCCCTGCATGCCGGCAAAAGTCCGACCAACGATCCCACCCAGGTTTTCGCGCGGCGCGATGAATGGAACATCATCGCCACGACCGCCCGGGAGCCGCTGGTGCCGTGGCGCGGCTCGGTGAATGACTTCCGCGATTCGCACCTGCTGGAACTGACCGCGCCGGTCGCGGAAATCGAAGTGCGCAACGAGACTGGTTTCATCCTGCAACGGCAAAATCCGACCGACTGGAGAATCGTGGGTGAAAAGTTTCCCGTGGACGCCGAAACCGTGCAGCTCTTCATCAAGACCCTCGCTGATTTGCACGTCGCGGAATTCGTGAAGGACGTCGTAACCGCGCCCGACCTGCCCACTTACGGTCTGGCGACACCGACGCGACAAATCATTTTGCGCCCGGTGTCGGGCGATACGAACAACGTCCTGGTTCAGCTATCCTTCGGCACCAACCAAAACAACGAAGTCTTTGTCCGGCGGGCGGACGAGGATTTTGTATATGCGGTAACGGCGGAGGATTTCAACCGTCTGCCCGAGACGGACTGGGAGTTCCGCGACCGGCGAATCTGGAATTTCAGCGAGCATGACGTCGCGCAGGTCACGCTGCGTCAAAATGGCAAGACGCGCGTGATGATCCGTAACGGCCCGAACCAATGGGCGCTCGCGCCCGGTTCGCAAGGCATCATCAATCCGCCGGCCATCGAGGAAACGACGCACCGGTTCGGTGAACTCACCGCCACCTACTGGCTCGGACGAAACATCACTGACCCGGAAAAAAACTACGGCCTGAACACGAATAATCTGCAGATCACCTTCGAGTTGAAAAATAGCGAAAAGCGCACGGTGGATTTCGGCACGGAATCACCCCAGGCACACACCGCGCTGGCGGCGGTAACGCTCGAGGGCGAGCGCTGGGCGTTCATCTTCCCCCCGGTGCTCTACCAGTTCGTTTCCACCTACCTCACCATTCCCGCCAACGTTCCCTGATATGCCCGCGCCATCCGGCTTCTGGCGAAAATGTCGCACCGGCTTTCGCTGGTTTCGCTTCACTGTCTTGTTCGCGGTGTTGGCACTGGTTTGCACCCTCGTCTGGTTCGACCGCGTCGGCCTGCCGGATTTTTTGAAACGGCGGCTGGTGGCCAACCTCCAAACGCGCGGTATTGAACTGGCCTTCACCCGGATGCGCCTCCATTTCACCCGCGGACTGGTCATTGAAAATGTCCGGATTGGTCACGCGGAAACGCCCGACGACCCGGTGCTTTCCCTGGCCGAAATCCAGTTGCAATTGAATTACCGCGCCTTGTGGCATCGTCAATGGCAGATTGATGGACTGGCCCTGCGCCAGGGTGAATTGACCTGGCCGTTGACACCGACCAATGTGTTGAAGCTCGGCAACATTCAAACCGAACTGCGCTTCCAAACGAATGATACCTGGTCGCTCGACCATTTTCACGCTAACCTCGCCGGCGCGAACCTCGCGTTGTCCGGCGACATCGTCCACGCGCCGGAAATGCGCAACTGGGAGATATTTCGTGGCAAAACATCCACCAGCCGGGCCGTCTGGCGGGCGCGGATGCAAAAGTTCTCCGATACACTCGACCGGGTCCATTTCACCGGCGTGCCACAATTGAGCCTGACCGTGGAGGGCGACGCGCGCGACATTCACTCATTTGCGATCCGGTTGAATCTGAGCGCCGCTGCCGTGCAAACGCCTTGGGGCGGCGCCCGCACCATCCAATTCACCGGCAACCTCACCGCGCCCGTGGACGCGCCAACCAATGGCGATGCGTCCCTGGCGTGGTGGACCAATGCCCTGCCATATCGTCTGACCTGGACCGCCCAATTGACGCAGTTGAATTCGGAAACGTTGAATGCGGATTCCATCGCCTGCAACGGCCTCTGGCAGGCACCCGAATTGGCCATCACCAAATTGTCCGCCGGGCTGGGCGATGGACGGCTTGACGCCGCCGCGCGGCTGAATGTGGCGACGCGCACGTTCACCTTCACCAATTCCGCGAATTTCGACCTGCACGCGATTGCCGCGTTGCTGACGGAAAAAACCCGCGAACGGCTGGCGGAATTTTCGTGGACGCAACCCCCCCTGCTCCAGGCCAGCGGCTCGCTGGTCCTGCCCGGGTGGGCCGATCCCCAGCCCGATTGGCGCGCCGAAGTGCGATCGACCGTCAAATTGAACGGCGAACTGACCCTGGGAAACACTTCCGCCCTGGGCCTGAAACTCGATTGGGCACACACGCATTTTTCCTACTCAAATCTGCTCTGGCAGCTGCCGGACCTGGCCCTGGTAAAAGCAAAAACCCGGCTCGCTCTCAGTGGCGGCGAGAACGACCGCACCCAGGATTATCGCTGGCACATCCACGGCAAATTTGATTCGGAAACCCTCCGGCCATTTTTGACGGCGAGCAACGCAGTACGCGGCCTGGATCATTTCACCTTCACCGAACCGCTCGCGCTGGATGTGGATGTGGACGGACACCTGTATGATTACGACCGAATCGGTGCGAGCGGGCGCGTGGCGCTGACCAATTTCACGATCCGCGGCCAGTCGGTGGACAGCGTCGCTGCTGAACTGCGTTATACCAACCGCGTCCTCGAAATTTTCCGCCCGCGCTTATGGCGCGGAACGCAAACGATGACCGCCGATAAAATCACCCTGGATTTCAACGCCCGGTTGATCAGCTTCACCAACGGTTTCAGCACGGCCGACCCCGCCCTGGTGACGCACGCCATCGGCCCCAAAACCGGCCGGTTGATGGATCCGTATCAGTTTTTGCAGCCGCCGACGGCGCTGGTGAACGGCTGCCTGCCGTTGCGCGACATGAACGGTCCCCGTGACACCGAGGGCACGGACATGCGCTTTGACATCGTGCAGGGTGCCCCCTTCCAGTGGCTGAAACTGAAATCGCCCAACATCACTGGAACGATCCATTGGTTGGGCCAGGTGCTGCTTTTGACCAATGTACAAGCCGCGTTTTACGGCGGCACGGGTAGCGGCTATGCCAATTTCGATTTCCGGCCGCCGCACCCGGGCGCGGATTATGATTTTGTGGTCAACGTGACCAATGCGGACCTGCACGCGTTGGCGGCGGATTTGTCCTCGCCGACAAATCGCCTCGAAGGCACGTTGACCGGGGTGCTGGTCGTGACCTACGCGGATTCGCGAGACTGGCACAGCTGGGATGGTTTCGGCCGCGCGAACCTGCACGACGGATTGCTTTGGGACATCCCGATTTTTGGCATTTTGTCGCCGGTGCTGAACACATTTTCATCCGGTTTGGGCAACAGCCGGGCGACCGATGCCACGGCAAAATTTTCCATGACCAACGGGGTGATCTATTCCGACTCGCTGAAAATCCACTCGACCATGATGCAGATGGAATACACGGGCACGGTGGATTTGCAGCAGAACGTGAATGCGCGGGTCACCGCACGGCTGTTACGTAACACCTGGATGATCGGCCCCCTCGTCAGCACGGTGCTCTGGCCGGTGAGCAAATTGTTTGAATTTAAAGTCACCGGCACGTTAAAAAACCCGAAAAGCGAGCCGGTTTATGTCCCGAAACTGCTGCTGCTGCCGCTGCACCCCATCCGTACCCTGGAAGAAATGCTCCCCGGCAGCGACTCTTTCACCAATTCGCCGCCGGAGAATTGACTCTTCACCCCTTGGCGTCATTGATTCAGGGGTACGATCGCGTTGGTTTCGTCTCCCAGCAAATTGCCCGGCCCGGGGGCAAAGAAGCCTTCATAACGTTTGCTTTGCTTCGATTTTTTCAACTCGCTTCGGCGTTCGGCTTCAGCCGCTTTGCGCTGGTAGGTGGCTTCCTCGGCGGCGGCGGCGGAAATGCCGGGCAGGCGTTGGGCTTCCCGCACGGTCTGGGCCGCGGCAATATCAGGTGTCCGTAACACCGTCGGGCGCATCAGCACAATCAATTCGCTGCGTGTTTTGTTGTTGTTCTGGGCGCTGAACAAGGCGCCCAGGATCGGGATATCCTGTAAAATCGGCACGCCCGTCCGGCTCTTGGATTTGTCCGAGCGGACAAACCCGCCCAAAATAATGGTATCGCGATCTCTCACGGCGACTTCGGAGGAGAGGGTGCGCTTGATCGTATTGGGCACATCACCGACACCGGTAATGGGCGTGGTGCCGTTCAAGTCGTCAATTTCCTGATTGATGTCCATTACCACCAGCCCGTCAGGATTAATGAACGGGGTGACATCCAATTCCACACCGACGGACAACTGGGAATAGGAGGAACTGGCGCCCGTGCCGACACCGCTGTTGTAATAAACGCTGTTGACGTAAGGCACCGTATTTCCCACGAAGAACGAGGCCGCCTTCGCCTGGGAGGTCTGGATACGCGGGCGCTGGATGATGGAGGCATTGTTGTCCGCCGCCGCCGCCTGGATGGCCACGTCCCATTTGTCACCGATGTTGCCAAAATAACTGAAATTATTCGGCGGGGTGGCAGCCAGGCCGGGCAATATGCCGTTATTCGTGGCCACATCCTGGATAAAATTGTAGAAGGTCTGGTTGTTGTTCATCACGCCGACCGTTTTGACCGAGGTGCCCCCGACCGTCCCATTTTTTTGGCGTTGCACCGCCGACACCCCATAGCTCAGCGAATTGCCCAGGTTCACATCAATGATGACCGACTCAATCAGTACCTGCGCCAGCAAAACATCCAGCTTCCCGATCACGCCCTTGATCCGTTCCATGTCCGCCTGGGTGGCAAAAACCAGGAGCGAATTGCTCCGTTGGTCGGCAATGATTTTCGTCTGGCCAAAAACCTGGATCTGGTCCTGTTGGGTTCCCGACGAAGCCCGCTGGATGATGGACTGCAACCGTTGCTGAAAGGTGGTCCCGCCCGCGGGGGCGCCACCGGGCGCCGCCTGCTGGCCGAAACCCCGGCTCTGACCATTGGGCTGGTTATTGACGCCCTGATAACCACCCGGTGCCCCTCCCGCCGCACCGCCGGGACGCGAAATGCCATTGACGGATGTCCCGCCTCCCGAGCTGCCGATGCTCACGGTGCTGCCGCCGGTGCCGCCCAGGCTGTTCAATGCGTTGGCAATGTCTTCCGCCAGCGCGTACCGGATCGGAATGACCTCGGAGATGTATTCCGCCGGCACCGATACGTCGATCTGCTCGATCATTTCCAGCATCCGTTTGACGTTTTCAGCGTTATCCCGGAGCACCAGGATGCCGTTATCGTCGAGGGGAATGGCGGCATTCGGCAATTTTGAAAAAGGCACGATCAACGGCACCATGATGCTGGGCTTGATGTATTTCAATTGGGCGATGTGCGTCACATAAGAACCCATCTCCGGCAACTGGCTCGCTTCCCCGTGTTCAATTTTTGCGCCGGCTGAATTCGCCTGGTCCACCGGCAGCACTTTGACAAATTTTTCGCCCACATTCACGAGCGAGATGTTGTTGAGAGCCAGTACCGCCTGCAACGCCTGGATCGCTTCGCTCCGGGTCAACGGCGTTTCCGTATGCAAAACGATCGAGGCCGTCGGCAATCCGGCGCGCAAAACCGTGCGCCCGACCAGCTTCGCATAAATGTCGAGCACCTGGCCCACGTCCACACCCTGGAAATTATAGCTGTAGGCCGGAACCTCCTTTTCGACCGGCGCCGGAGCCGCCGGGACGGTGGATGCGTCGGGTGCCGAGGAATCAGCGGCGGAAGATGTGCCGGGGAGCGAGGGCGCGGAAGGCGCGGCCGCCGCCGGCGCGACCGGGGCAGCCGGAATGGCCTGGCCGGGGGCCGCCGCCGGGGTGACGGGAGCGTTGGTCGCCATGCCGGCGCGCAGCGGGAACCGACGCGGGGTGGACGACGGCTGCGCCCAAGACCCCAGGGCGGTTAGAAATAAAATCAGGACAAGCGTGGTCGTTTTCATTTTGCGGTTTTGGTTAAAGGCTGGGCAGCGGCCGGAGTGGCGGTCCGCGCTGGCGCTGGCGCCGGCGGTTTCTTTTGGTAACTGGCGACGAGCCGGATGTTCGCATTGAGGTGCGTGCGGGCACCGTCGGGTTGCAGCTCCAGATCACGCACGCGAACCATGGAGGCGCCGGAACCCAGCTTGTAAAGAAAATCCACCAGCTGCTCGTCGGTAGCCGTAAGCTGGATGTTCTGCACCTGCTCGACGAAAAACTCATTGGTGTGCATCATCGAACGTGAGTAATTGACCCCGTTGATCCCGCTGGCGGCGGACTGCGATTGGATCGTGCGCATGAAATTGATGGCCTGATCCTCCGGAGGCACGAATTGACCTTCGCCTTCCAGAGTTTTCACCAGCGCCAGGTAATTGGTCATTTGCGCGATAGTCGTCCGGTACAGCGTCAACTTCTGCCGCGCGCTGTCGCGTCGGCTCCGCAAATTCTCCCAGTCGGAAAAGTGCGGCCAGATCAGCCAGGCATTCAGCACGACGATCACCACCACCAGGACGCCGACCGCCAGGCGCCGTTCCATGGGACGCAAATGCGCGAAATACTTTTTCATGGCGCATTCTCCCAATGTTGCAGTTGCAGGCTGAAACTCCAGATTTCGCTGTTACCACTTTTCTTGGGGCTGACCGTTTCGCCATTGTGGGAATCAAACATGGACCGCCCGTTGAGGGTCGCTTTTTGCATGGCGGTGTTGAAATCAAAAAGCAAGTTGACCTGCTCCGGTGCGGCCGTGCCGCTCAAAGAAAGTTTTTGGCCGTCCGCAAAACTGAAACGTTGCAACGTAATGTCCTGGGGCAGTTGTTCGGCGACTATTTTCCAGCAATCGAGCGCCGCGTATTTCAATTCCTGCCGTTCCTTGAGCACGTCGTAGCGCGCCTTGAGCAGCATCGCATTCGTGTAACTACCGCTGATGTCCGCGACCTGCTGTTCGACCGAGTGCGTCTGCATGCCCAGCAGGCCCACCGCGCAAAAATAAATCGCCACAGCCACGGCGTAGAGTATTCCAGTGGTCATCAGGCCGCGCAGCCAGAGCCGATCCACGAACTGCTGATGGTAACGGACGGGAAATTCCCCGGGCAGCAAGGTTGCGCGGGAACCCGCGACCGCAGCACGAAGGGCTGTGTGGGCTGCCAGTTCCGCCGGCGGCAACGGCGGCGTGACCACTACCGGCTCCCCCAGTCCTTCGCGCAGAATTTTTTCCCATTCCGCGGCATTGACCGGATCGGCGACCAGATGCCAATGGCCGGCCGGCTGGATCAGCCAGCCTTCCAGTTCGCCCGCCCAGGCCTGTTGGGTCAACTGGGCTTTCAAGGCCTTCGCCCGGTCATCCCCCGGTGGCAATATGACAAAACTCAGGTTGCGCAACGTGCCGCCGCACCACCATGCCACCAGGGCGGCGTTCTGGCCGGCCAACAGCACCGGATAAACCCAGACCTCCGCGGCTGCTCCCGGATGCGACGAACCGTCCGCCGTCGTCGGGGTGGCCTCCAGTTGGTCGAGCATCGGCACTTCCAGCCGGTCGGCGAGATAACCGCGGCCTTCGAGCTTGCCCAAAAATTCCTCCACCACGTTGAGCTCGGCGATGACCACCACCACGGTCTGCAAATCCTCCGCCTTGGTTTCACCGTCCGCCGCGGCTTCACTGCGCCGGGGATTGTCGCCGTGGCGCGACAGGATATGAATGGTCCAGACGATTTGCGCCACCGGTATGGGCGAGAGCTTCTCCAGTTGCAGCTCGACCATCGCGAAGGTTTCTTCAAAGCTGCTCCGGGGCAGCTCGACCACGCGCAGAAAGACATTTTCCGGCGGCAGCCATGCGACATTCAATCGCGGCTGCCACAGCGAATTCCACGATTTGGCCACCAGCCGGGACGGCACCAGCTCGTCAATCGCCGTCTGTTGCTCGCGGCTCAGCGCAAATCCGCTGCCCTTGGCGTCAAACTGCCAGAGCCGGCTCGCGTCGGGCGCCAGTTGCAGAATATTGCAGGTATGCCAGCGGGCCATGGTAATAGGTCAGGTGCGCGGGGTGAATTGCGTGCGTTCGCCACCGCTCAACGCTTCCAGATGTTCCTCCATCTGCGTGACGCGCAGGACTTCCTCGATGGTCGTGGAGCCGGCCTTGACCTTGTTCCAGCCGTCGGTCCGGAGCGTACGCATGCCCGCCTCCATCGCGCGCTGGGCAATCGACGTGGCGTTGGCGCGGTTCATGATCAGCGGCCGGATGGCCTCGCTCACGAGCAACAGTTCGTAAATGCCCTTGCGGCCCTGGTACCCCTGCTGGCGGCACTCCTCGCACCCGGCACCGTGCCAGAATTTCGCCGTACCGATTTCATCTTCGGGAAATCCGATTTTGCGCAGATAGGTTGCATCCACCTTCTGCTCCGTCTTGCAATGAGGACAAATCGTACGCACGAGGCGCTGGGCCATCACGGCCTCGACTGACGACGCCACGAGGAACGGCTCGATGCCCATGTCAATCAAGCGCGTGAACGCGCTGGGCGCATCGTTCGTGTGCAGCGTGCTGAACACCAGGTGGCCGGTCAACGAAGCCCGAATGGCAATTTCCGCCGTTTCCTGGTCGCGGATTTCACCCACCATCACCACGTTCGGATCCTGGCGCAAAATATGGCGCAACCCCATCGCGAAAGTGAGGCCGATTTCCGGGCGCACGGCGATCTGGTTGATGCCCTTGAGTTCGTATTCCACCGGTTCCTCAATCGTGATGATGCGTTTGTGAACCGAGTTGATAGCGCTCAAAAACGCATAAAGCGAAGTGGATTTGCCCGAACCGGTCGGCCCGGTGACCAGGAAAATACCGTGGGGTTTGATGATGATTTCGCGGATGGCCGTCTCCTCCAATTGCGAGAAGCCCAGCTTGTCCAGGCTCAGGAAGATCTTGCCGCGCGTCAACAAACGCAGCGAAACGCTTTCACCATAAACCGTCGGCACCGTCGAAACGCGGATGTCAATTTCCTCGCCCTTGATGCGGACGTTGATCCGGCCGTCCTGCGGCAGTCGTTTTTCGGAAATGTTCATGCCGCTCATCACCTTGATGCGGGAGATGAGCGCGGATTGAAAGCGCTTGAGCTGCGGCGGCATCGGGGTCTGATGCAAAATGCCGTCAATCCGGTAGCGGATGCGCAGTTCGTCCTCCGCCGGTTCGAAATGAATGTCCGTCGCCCGGTCCTTGAACGCCTCCCAGATGACCTGGTTGACGAATTTGATGACGCTGGCCTCCTGGTCGTCCTCGGTGATTTCCTTGTCGTTGGCAATTTCCAGGTCCAGCGCCTCGCCTTCGCCAAGTTCGTCGAGCGTCTCGGCGCCGACCCCGAAGTATTTCTTCAGCGCCTTCTCGATTTCCAATTTCGGCGCCAGCGCGAATTGCACCGGCATCCGCGCGTTGAACCGCACGGAATTC
>CAYPSF010000084.1:0-18932 GCA_964413165.1 uncultured Bifidobacteriaceae bacterium | reverse complement strand
TTCCCCGGCGCGGAAGGCGCGGGCGGCTTCGCCATCGGCGGCCGCGGCGGCGATGTCTATCACGTCATCAACGTGAACGATTCCGGTCCGGGCAGCCTGCGTTACGGCATCCAGACAACCTTTGGCAGCCGCACCATTGTTTTCGACGTTTCCGGCGCCATCAACCTGTTTTCGAACCTCAAGCTCAACAAACCCTATTTCACCATCGCCGGCCAGACGGCGCCGGGTGACGGTATCGCCCTTCAGGGTCTGTTGACCTCGGTCGAGGACACCCATGACGAGCACGTGCGCTTCTTCCGCTGCCGTCCGGGCGACATCTATGCCCCGTTCTTCCAGGACGACTCGTTCCATTTCCGCGGGGTCACCAACTCCATCGCCGATCACGTGTCCGCGTCGTGGAGCATCGACGAGGTGCTGTCCACTACGCTTTCGACCAACGTCACGGTGCAATGGTCCATGATCGCCGAACCGCTCAACCATTCCGCCCATTTGATGGACAACGGCAGCCCCGGCTTCCAGGCGCACGGCTATGGTTCGCTGATCCGTTACGGCTCCGGCGAGGTCAGCTACCATCACAACCTCTACGCGGACAATTACAGCCGCAACCCGCGTCCGGGCGACAGCATCCAGTTGGATTTCATCAACAACGTGGTGTTCAACTGGGGCATCTTTGCCGGTTACAACGAAGACGATTCAAAGGATAATCCGGGCGGCTATACCAACCTGCTCAACTACAGCGGCAATTTTCTGATCGTCGGCAGCAACACCACGGCCAATCCCAACATTGCCTTCCAGGCCAACGTTCCCGATCCCCTGTTTACGCAGATTTTCCAGGCCACCAACTTCATTGACACGAACTTCCTGAGTGTTGTGCTCAATGGCACCAACACCGGCGCGGCCATGTTCAGCGGCAATTTTACCACGCTCCTGGCTCCGCCGATTTCCATGACCAACGGAATCCCGGTCAGCACGAACGCGCCTGCGCTGGCCTACGAGCAGGTGCTGGATTTCGCCGGCGCGTCGGTGGCCGGTTCGTCGTCGTCGGGCATTTTCCTGCTCCGCGACCCCGTGGACACCAACATCGTCGCCGGCGTCCGCAACAAGACCGGCCAGATCATCGATTTCATCAGCTCGAACAATTTTGCGGGAGTGTACCTCAACACCAATTTCGGGGTGACCTGGTCCGGTTATGACGGCGCCGCCACGTACTGGGCTTCCCAGGGGCTGACCAATTTTGTCGGCGCCAACCCCTGGCCGCAGCTCAATCCCGCCCCGCAGCCGCTCGACAGCGACGGCGACGGCATCCCCGACTACTGGGAAATCACCCTGACGGCGATCGGCGAGACCAACTCGAACCCGCTCGTTCCGAGCAACAACCACAACAACCCTGACGGCTACACCGATCTGGAACATTACATCAACTGGCTGGCCAGTCCGCATGCCTTGACCGTCTCGAACGTCCAGGTGGCCGTGGACCTGCACGCGATCGCCGGCCGGACCGGCAACCTGGTCTTCAGCGTGGGCAACCCCACCAACGGCCTGGTGACCCTCACCAATTCCATCGCCACCTTCGCGCCCTCGAACACATTTTTCGGGTTCGGCTCCTTCGATTTCACCGTCACCAACCTGGCCACCACCAACGGCTTCGGCCCGGTGCGGGTCAGTGTCATGGTCAGCGTGACGAACATCCTTACCAGCTCGACGTTGCTCACCAACGGCGTGCCGCAGACCAACTCGATGACCACCAACGGCATCACCTATTTCCTGATCAACGTGCCGCCCAATGCGCAAATCGCCACGAACATCCTGCTCTTTGCCGATGCGCCGGTGAACCTGCTGTTCAGTCAGGCCGGCTTCCCCACCGGGACCAACCTCGGCGACTTTTTCCTGCTGCAGGGATCGCTCGGCGGCCAGACGCTTTTGACCAGTAATTCCATACCGACCAACATCGTCGCCGGCGGGTCGTATTATCTCGGCGTGCAAAACACCAACGGCGTGCCGGTCAATTTTGCGGTGGAGGTGGATTTCTTCCCGCCGCCGCCGGTGCCGGTGGCGCCCGTGGTCATCACCTCCGTCACGCATACCAATCTCGGCACGACCAACGGTTTCCTGATCCAATGGTTCGCGCCCACCAATGATTTGTTCCGGATCCAGTGGGCGACCAACCTCACGCCGACGGTGAAGTGGAACCTGTTCACCAACCTCATCCGTTATACCGGGCCGTTGACCGCGACGAACGGGCTGTTCAGCTTCTTTGACGACGGCACGCAAACGGGCGGACTCGGGTTGCAGCGTTTTTACCGGCTGCTGCTGGTGCAGTCCGCCAATCTCCTGTCGCTGCCTGTCCAGACCAACCAGAACGTCAGTCCGACGTCGACGCTGGTGGTGACCAATACCGCGACCGATTCGGACACCAATGCCACGCTCAATTATACGTTGACTGGCCCGGCCGGCGCCGTCATCGATACCAACGGCATCATCACCTGGACGCCGTCGGTGAGCGACGCCAACACCGTCAACCTTTTCACGACCATCGTTGCCGACAACGGGGTGCCGCCGGCCCATGCGACCAACAGTTTCATCGTTTCCGTGGGTGCCCCGTCGCCGAAGATTTCCGGCTTCACGCTCGCGACCAACGGCTTCTTCCAGATCCAATGGTCGGCGCCGACCAATTACCAGTTCCAGGTGGAATGGACGACCAATCTCGCGTCACCGGCGGCGTGGAATTACATTCCGACCAACCCGCCCTGGATCACCACCACCAATGTTATGTTTACGTTCGTGGACACCAACGCCCCGACGCACGCGAAGTTCTACCGCCTCATCCAGAAATTCCCGTGATGCGGAAGGGCGGGCCGGTATGGAAAGGCGATTGGGTTGCGAAATTAGAGGAACGATGAAGATCCCGGCGATTCCGGTCTTGACGATGTTGTCCAAGCGGCAGGAAGAAATCCTGAAAGCCGCCTGCGTGGGTCTTTCGGACAAACAGATTGCCGATCAGTTGGGAGTTTCTCCCCGGACGCTGGAAGGACATTGGCGGGCCATCCACCGCAAGCTCGGTTCGGTCAACCGCTGCCAGGCCGGTTTCATCTTCGCCGCCCTGCGGGAAAACCCGCAGGGGAAAGTCCCCGCGTAATTTCGCCCTCTGGCACGCCGGCCTCAAAATGCTAGGCTGCTACTGTCACAGCTGCCGGCGAAATCAAGAAATTGAAAGGGACGAAATGAAAACCATAAAGCCATTGGTGTGGGTCTCCGCAGCCGCGTGCGCTGCGTGCTTCTCGCTAAATCCCGCGTCCGCTCAATCCTGGACCCGGCAGACAAAC
The DNA here is from genome assembly GCA_964413165.1 of uncultured Bifidobacteriaceae bacterium. Classification (GTDB taxonomy): domain Bacteria; phylum Verrucomicrobiota; class Verrucomicrobiia; order Limisphaerales; family UBA11358; genus UBA11358. Next base: position 15,609 of record CAYPSF010000084.1, on the reverse strand, counting down.
GCTCCCGCCCTGGCCTGGACGTCGGTCGCCTCTTCGGTTGATGGAGCCAAATTGGCGGCGACGGCCTGGAGCGGCCAGATCTATACCTCGACAAATTCGGGCGTCACCTGGATGCCGGCTGTCGGCCTACCCAATAATATGTGGCGAGTTGTGGCCTCTTCGGCCGATGGTTCCCGCCTGCTGTCGGTTTCTTATCCCAACTCAATGTTTGCAAACTACAGGTCCACCGATTCCGGGACTACCTGGACTGCCATCAGCAACGCACCGACCTATCCCAGCGAGCCCTGGACTGCCATCGCTTGTTCGGCCGACGGCACAAAATTGTCCGGTGCATCGGAATTTGCGGGCTTGATTTATACCTCAACGAATTCCGGGGCAGCCTGGATGACAAATACTGTGCCGGTGGCCGAGTGGACTTCCATTGCTTGCTCTGCGGACGGAAGCAAACTGGTTGCGGCGCAGGGCCCGTCCGGCGGCGGCATTTATATTTCGACCAATTCCGGGACAACCTGGATGCCGGCAAATGCGCCAAATCATTGGTGGAGTTCAGTGGCCGCTTCCGCCGATGGCACGAAGCTGGTAGCGGCCGTCGCCGGCGGAGGCGTCTATACATCAATCGATTCGGGGGCCAGTTGGATCGCCCGGGCCGTTCCGGGCATGAATTGGACTTCGGTGGCGTCCTCGGCCGATGGAACAAAACTTGTCGCGGCGGGCAACGGCAGCATCTATACCTCGGCCGATTCAGGCATCAGTTGGAACCTGAATGTCGTTCCGGGTAACAGTTGGACCTCCGTCGCGAGTTCGGCGGATGGAAACAAATTGGTCGCGGTGGCGGCCGGCGGCATCTGGACTGCGACTGTCCCGATCAATTCGCAACTCACATTTACGACCAATAATGGCTCAATTACGATCACGGGTTATTCCGGCCCGCGCGGACTGGTCACCATTCCGAGCCTGACCAATGGGCTGCCCGTCACCAGCATTGCGGCCGGAGCCTTTCAAAATAACTTCAACGTGGCGGGCGTTGTCATTCCCAACACCGTTACGAACATCGGTGACTTTGCGTTCCAGGGTTGCTACAATCTGACCATTGTCACGGTTCCAGCCTCGGTCACTGCCATCGGCCTCTGGACGTTTGACAACTGCCGCAGCCTGACAGCCATCAATGTGGATCCGGCCAGTTCATTTTACAGCAGTATCAACGGGGTTTTGTTCAATCAAGACCAGACCCGGCTGATTCAATTTCCCGCCGGCCTGGGCGGCAGTTATACGGTTCCCGACAGCGTCACCCATATCGGAATCGAAGCGTTCGAAGCCTGCACTCATCTGAGCAGCGTCAACATTTCCAGCAACGTCACCGATATCGGAGCCGAAGTGTTTCAATACTGCATCAGCCTGACGGCGATCACGGTGGATGCAAACAATCCCGCTTTCAGCAGCGTGAATGGTGTTTTGTTCGACAAGAATAAAACCACGCTCGTGACCTTTCCGGCCGGCCTGGGTGGAAGTTACACGATCCCCGACGGGGTCACCAATATCCTGGATTATGCGTTTTCTTTCTGTAACCACCTGACCAATGTCACGGTTCCCGGCAGCGTCACCAGCATGGAATGGGACGCCTTCCTTTCCTGCGGCGCGCTGGCGCAAGTCTATTTCCTGGGGAATGCCCCTGACACCGGCGGCTCCGATCCGTTTACCGGGGCCAATCCCACGGTGTATTATTTGCCGGGCACGTCCGGCTGGGATGTGTTCTTGGCCGATACGGGTGCAACGCAAGTGCTGTGGCTTCCGCAAGTTCAGACCAGCGATGCCGCCTTTGGAGTGCAAACAAACCAATTCGGGTTCAATTTCAACTGGGCCAGCGGCAGGATCGTCGTGGTGGAAGCCGCTACGAATCTGGCCAATCCTGCCTGGTTGCCAGTGGGAACCAATACTCTTACCGACGATGCGTCCTATTTCAGCGATCCGCAGTGGACGAATTATCCCGCCCGTTTCTATCGCCTCCGCTCGCCGTGATACAGAGAACCCGTTGTCGTCAAGGCTGTAGATTTTGGTAGGGCGCGCTCGCCCTGGAGCGCCGCTGAAACTGAAAGCGCCCGGACGGTTCGTTGGGCGACGAGCCCTGCCGCCCCCACATCCCTCTTTGCTTTCGTCGCAATCTGGCATATGCTTGCCGGTTGATTGGAATGAAAAATTCGCAGCCATGAGCAAGGAATTCATCCGGATTGGCGGGGCCCGTGAGCATAATCTGAAAAACCTCACGCTGAACATCCCGCGCGACAAGCTGGTCGTCATCACCGGCCTGAGCGGGAGCGGCAAATCGTCGCTCGCGTTCGACACCATCTACGCCGAGGGCCAGCGCAAATACGTCGAAAGCCTCTCCGCCTACGCCCGCCAGTTCCTCGACCAGATGCAAAAGCCGGAGGTGGACTTCATCGAGGGCCTGTCGCCGGCCATCGCCATCGAACAGCGCAGCTCCGGCTCCAGCCCGCGCTCCATCATCGCCACCACCACCGAAATTTACGATTACCTCCGCCTGCTCTACGCCCACATCGGCAAGCCCCATTGCCCGGATACCGGCGTCCCCATCGTCTCCCAGACCACCAGCGATATCGTGGATAAAATCCTCGCGCTGCCGCCCAAGACCCGCGTCATGCTGCTCGCGCCCGTCATCCGCCGCCAGAAAGGCGAGTTCCGCGACGTCATCGAACGCCTCGGGCGCGAGGGCTTCGTCCGCGCCCGCGTGGACGGCCAGCTGGTGGAACTCGGCGAGACGGCCGAGCGCATCAAGCTCGACAAAAAGAAATTTCACACCATCGAGGCGGTGGTGGACCGGCTGGTGATGGACGGCAAGAATCGCGTGCGGCTGGGGGATTCGGTTGAAACTGCGTTGCGCTGGGGCGAAGGCGTGATGTTCACGCTGCACCAGGCGCCGGAAGGCAGGGCGGGCTCTCCGCAGCCCGCCGCCGCCAAAACAAATGTCGGCGCGCGCGGAGTGACACGCCCTACCAACGACGAATGGATTGAAACCCTGCATTCGAACAAGATGTGCAGCCCGGCCACGGGCAAGAGTTATGATCCGCCCACGCCGAAACATTTTTCTTTCAACGCGCCCAATGGCGCCTGCCCCGTCTGCCACGGCCTCGGCCAGAAAATGATTTTCGACGAGGCCCTGGTGGTGCCCGACCCGGAAAAATCGTTGGAAGACGGCGCCGTCCAGCCCTGGCGCCGGGCGGGCAAGCGGATGAACATTTATTACAAGGCCATGCTGCGGTCGATCGCGGCGCACTTCAACGTCAGCCTGGAAACCCCCTGGAAAAGCCTGCCGGACGATTTCAAAAAGGTTTTGCTGCACGGTTCGGGCGAAACCGCGGTGGATTTCAACTTCTGGCGCGCGGGCAAAATGAGCACCATCAGCCGCCCGTTCGAGGGCGTGCTGCCCAATCTGGAACGGATGTTCATCGACAGTGAAAGCGAGTTCGTCCGCAACCGCATCAAACCTTACATGAGCCCGCAGTTTTGCGACGTCTGCAAGGGCAAACGCCTGAAACCGGAAATTTTGGCGGTGACCCTCGGCAATGACGCGGGTTCCCAGTTTCAAGTTTCAGGTGTTCATCCGGAAAAACTGAAAACTGAAAACCGAAAACTGAAAACTCCTAAAGTCCCCGGCCTGTCCATCATGGACGTCTGTGCGCTGTCGGTCGAAAAGGCCGATGAGTTTTTCGCCGGGCTCAAACTCACCGAATTCGAGGAGAAAATCGCGCACGAGGTCATCAAGGAAATCCGCGCCCGCCTCGGCTTCCTGAAAAACGTGGGTCTCGGCTACCTTACCCTCAACCGCGAGAGCAGCACCTTGAGCGGCGGCGAGGCGCAGCGCATCCGGCTGGCCACCCAGATCGGCGCGGGGCTCGTCGGCGTGCTTTACATCCTGGATGAGCCGAGCATCGGCCTCCACCAGCGCGACAACGACCGTCTGCTGGCCACGCTCAAGGGCCTGCGCGACCTCGGCAACACCGTGCTCGTGGTCGAGCACGACGCGGACACGATCCGCAGCGCGGATTACATCGTCGACCTGGGCCCGGGCGCGGGGGTTCACGGGGGCGAACTGGTGGCGGCGGGCCCGTTGCCGGAACTTTTGCAAAGCCGGCATTCCCTCACGGCGCAGTACCTGCGCGGTGAACTGGCGATCCCCATCCCGAAAAAGCGGCTGGTGCCGGCGAAAGACCACAACTGGCTTGAGGTGCTCGGGGCGCAGGAAAACAACCTGCGCAACATCGACGTGCGGATTCCGCTGGGCACGTTCACCTGTGTCACCGGCGTGAGCGGTTCCGGCAAGAGCACGCTGGTGGACGATATTTTGCGCCGCGCTCTCTTCCGCAACTTTTACGGCTCCAAGGAAATACCCGGGGCCCACCGCGCGTTGAAAGGCTTTGAGGTGATCGACAAAGTCATCGTGATTGACCAGGCGCCGATCGGGCGCACGCCGCGTTCGAACCCGGCCACCTACACCGGCATGTTCAATCACATCCGCGATCTGTTCGCCCGGCTGCCGACGGCGAAAATCCGGGGCTACGCGCCCGGACGGTTCAGCTTCAACGTCAAGGGCGGCCGCTGTGAAAAATGCGAGGGCGATGGCCTGCTGAAGATTGAAATGAATTTCCTGCCGCCGGTTTACGTCACCTGCGAGGTCTGCGCCGGCCGGCGATACAACCGCGAGACGCTGGAAATCACCTACAAGGGCAAGAATATCGCCGAGGTGCTGGCCATGACCGTGGACGAGGCGGTGACCTTTTTCCGCGCCGTGCCGCAGATTTACGACCCGTTGCTGACGCTGGCCGAGGTCGGCCTCGGCTACATCGGCCTGGGCCAGGCGGCGACGACGTTGAGCGGCGGCGAGGCGCAGCGCGTGAAGCTGGCGGCCGAGTTGAGCCGCAAGGCCACCGGGCGCACCTTTTACATCCTGGACGAGCCGACCACCGGTCTGCATTTCCACGACGTGGCCAAGCTGCTGGAAGTGCTCTTCAAGTTGCGCAACGCCGGCAACACCCTCGTCGTCATCGAGCATAACCTCGACGTCATCAAAACGGCGGACTGGATCATTGACCTCGGACCGGAGGGCGGGGATGCCGGCGGTCGCATCGTGGCGCAGGGGCCGCCCGAAGTCGTGGCCCGCTGTGCTGAGAGTTTTACCGGGCAGTATCTGGGCCGCGTCCTCGCCGAATGAGATGCACAACCGCTGGCTGATCCTGGTCAAGGTAGCGGCGATGGCGCAAAAAGCGATCCATTGCGCTGAAAGTTTTATCAGATAGTATTTGAATCCGTTATGCAACCATTGGCCGTTCAGCTTTTATGAAAATCGCATTGTTTGGTCTGGCCGGTATCAAGACCGGCAAACACAACCTCAAGGACCCGCGCTTCGACGAGGCGGACAAACTGGTCGAGGCGGACAAGAAAACCCATGCCCAGGTGGACGTGGTCGGCGAGGACCAATTGATTGACGCCGACGCCCTCCTGGTATCGGTGGAGGGCCGGGCGGACGTGATATTGAAGGACCTGGAGTTTGTGGAGACGCGCCTGGGCCGCGACCCGCAGCCCGCCGAGCGCCAGGCCCTGGAAAAAATCAAGACGCTCCTCGAACAGGAAAAGTTCCTCTTCAACTCCGGCCTGGCGCCGGAAGATTTGCAGGCCGTCGCCGCCCACAACTTTTTCACCGCCAAACCGATCGTCGTGGCCGAACCGCCGGACCTGGAAAATCCCGACGCCCTTTTGCTGCGCGCGTTCCGCGAAGGCGGCTACATCTGTTTCCTGACCGTTGGCGGCAAGGAAAACCGCGCCTGGCCCATCCGGAAGGGACTGACTGCCTGGGAAGCCGGCGGCTCCATTCATACGGATATCCAGAAGGGTTTCATCCGCGCGGAAATCATCAGCTTTGCGGATCTGGTCGCGGCGGGCGGCGAAACGCAGGCCAAGCGGGCCAACAAAATGCGGCTGGAAACGAAGCAATACGTCATGCAGGACTACGACGTGACCAACTTCCGGTTCAATAAATAATCCGGTCTCCCGGCGACCCCTCACGTGCTCCGGAGGGCGGAGCCGCGTTGCTGTGCGGCCAAATCCGGCCCAAACCCGCTCCACTGCAGCGGTTTCATGGCATTTAAACTGCTTTTTATCAGGCTCAGCATTTACCCATGAAAACGACCAGTCATCACGGGCCAAACGGGCAGAACGGGGTTGGACCGGATAATTCGAACGGGAAACCAATCGAAATGGGACGGCGCCCATCACCCGAAGGACTGGAACAACGGGTGGCCGAATTGGAGCTACAGGTCGCGGCGCTTTCAGCCAAAAATGCCGAACTGGTCCGGTCCAGCGAGGCGCTGGCCAGCGCCGACACATTGTTGCAGGCCATGCTGGACAACGTTCCTGACTGGATTTATTTCAAGGACACCCAGTCCCGAATCCTGAAGATGGGCCGGACGCTCGCCCGGAGCATGGGCATGGCCAGCCCGGAAGCGGCCATCGGCAAAACGGATTTCGATTTTCGCCAGCCGGACCAGGCCAAGGAATTTTTTGAGGACGAGCAAAAGATCATCCGGACCGGCGAGGCGTTGATCAACAAGACCGAGAAACAGGTCCTGGCCAATGGCGAAATCGGCTGGACGTCCACCACCAAAGCGCCGATGCGCGATGCGCAGGGGAAAATCGTCGGCCTGGTCGGCATCAACCGGGATATCACGCAGCAGAAGCAGGCGGAGGAGGCGCTGCGCCGGTCCAACGAGGCGCTGGCCACCACCGATACGCTGTTGCAGGCCATGCTGGACAACGTTCCCGACTGGATTTATTTCAAGGACACCCATTCCCGGATCCTCAAGATGAGCCGGGCGCTGGCCAGGTGCATGGGCATGGCCAGCCCGGAAGAGGCGGTCGGCAAAACCGATTTCGATTTCCGGCGGCCGGACCAGGCCCAGGAATTTTACGACGATGAGCAAAAGATCATCCGGACCGGCGAGGCGTTGATCAACAAGACCGAGAAACAGGTCCTGGCCAATGGTGAAACCGGCTGGACGTCCACCACCAAGGTGCCCTTGCGGGACCGGGCGGGAAAAGTCGTCGGCCTGGTCGGCATCAACCGGGACATCACGCAGCAGAAACAGGCGGAGGAGGCGCTGCGCCACAGCGAGGAAAAGTTGCAGCGCTTCGCCACCCAGCTCGAACGCAGCAATCGCGAGTTGCAGGATTTTGCCTACGTGGCTTCGCACGACTTGCAGGAACCCCTGCGAAAAATCGTGGTCTTTGGCGAGCGGCTCAAGGAAAAGAACGCTGATAAATTTGGCCCCGAATCGGTGGATTACCTGGATCGGATGCAGAAGGCGGCGGGGCGGATGCAGACCCTGATCACCGACCTGCTGACTTTTTCGCGCATTACGACCAAAGCCCAACCTTTTGCGCCGGTCAACCTGGCCGAAGTGGCCGGCGGTGTGATGGAAGATCTCGAAGGCCGGATCGAAATGGTCAAGGGACGCGTCGAATTGGGATCGCTCCCGGTCATTGACGCGGAGCCGGTGCAGATGCGCCAGTTGCTGCAAAATTTGATCGGCAACGCGCTCAAGTTCCGCCGCCCCGAGGAACCCCCCGTCGTGAAAGTCGAGGCGCAACTCATCCCCGATCCCGCCGCCCCCGAAAAGAAACTTTGCCGGTTGACGGTCAGCGACAATTGCATCGGCTTTGACGAGAAGTATCTGGACCGCATATTCAACGTCTTCCAGCGGTTGCACACCCGGAATGAATACGAAGGAACCGGCATGGGGCTGGCCATCGTGAAGAAGATTGCGTTGTATCATGGCGGCGACATTACCGCGAAGAGCAAACCCGGTGAAGGTTCCACCTTTATTATGACCGTGCCGGCGGTCCATCCCGAAAAAGCGCAGTAAGGCCGGCCCCCCACCAGGCCATTTCCCGGCCGTTCCGGTGCCGCAACCGATGCGGCGATGCCTTGATTTCACGCTTTTGTCCCTGGGCCACGTGGTTTAGATTCGGACGCATGGCGTTTCGTTGGCAATGGATGTTGATTTTATCCGCGCTGATTTTTGGCGCCGGACCCATTTCCGCCGCTACCAGCCGGGAAGACCGCGCCTATGCCGCCGCCGTCAGCGCGTTCCAGGACAGCATGTGGAACCGCGCGGAGACGGAGTTCGCCCGGTTCATCCAGAAATATCCGGTTTCCGACCGCGTCGCCGAGGCGGTGTTGTTGCAGGCGGAGGCGGAATACCAGCAGGGAAAACTGCCGGAAGCCATCGCGCTGCTCACCGCGCACAAGGCCCGGGCCGGGGACCTGGCCGACCAGTACGTCTATTGGATAGGCGAAGCGCAGTTTCAAGACGGAAAGCTTCCGGCGGCGGCAGAAACTTTCGTTTCACTGACCCGTGATTTCCCCGGATCGGGTTTGCGGCTCCGGGCGGTGGTGGAGGCGGCGGCGGCGCATGCGCGACTGGAGGAATGGTCGCATGTGAGTGCCCTGCTGGAGCCGACCAACAGCGTCTTCCAGCGCGCGGTGCAGACGGATGCGACGAATGAGCTGGTCGCGCGGGGAAGTCTGATGCTGGCGAAGGCGAAATTTGAGCAGATGGATTTTTCCGGTGCGGCGATGGTTTTGACATCCATGGATGCGCAAACGCTCAAGCCGGAACAGAACTGGGACCAGGCGTATTTGCTCTACCAGGTCCGGCTGGGGGCCGGTGACACCAACGCCGCCCTGGCCGCCACCACCAACCTGGTCCAGATCGCCCGGTCCGAAAAAAACGATGTCTGGCAGGCCGAAGGCGTGTTGTTGCGCGCCAACGTGTTGCAGCAGCTTGGGCAAAAGTCTGCCGCCCTGGCCGCCTATCAGGAAATCCTCACGCTGAACGCGCCGGTGGACCGCGCCCGTCAGGCGATTTTAAAAATGGCGGAACTGGCGGTCGCACTGGGCCAATATTCCGACGCCGAACAGTCGCTGGACAGGTTTCTCACGCAATTTCCGGGTTCGCCGGCGACGGATGTGGCGCTGCTGACGCTCGGTGAATTGCATCTGAAGGATTATATCGCCCAGCCGGCGGCGACCAACCATTTGATGGAGGCGCAGGCGCGTTTCGATCGTTTCCTGGGCAGCTCCCTCACGAACAGCCCGCTCGCCGGCAAGGCCTATCTGGACCGCGGCTGGTGCTGGTGGCTCGCCGGCCGGGCCGCCGAAAGCCTCGATGACTTTGGCAACGCGGTAAAACTATTGCCGCTGTCCGAAGACCAGGCCATGGCGTATTTCAAAATGGGCGACGCGCTGTTTGCACAAAAGTATTACACCAATGCCCTGAACAATTACCGCCGGGTGGTCGACAATTATTCCGCCTTTCCCGCCGTGACGCAGACCCTGGGAGACCGCGCCCTTTATCAAATGCTGCGGGCCACCCTGGAATTGAAGGACCTGCCCGGCGCCAGCAACGCGCTGGCGCAGATTCTGAAGCGTTATCCCGCCAGCGATCTGGCCGACAGCAGCATCCTGCTCGTGGGCGAGGGACTGGCGGACGCCCGCCAGCCTCCCGCCGCCCGCGCCCGGTTCCTGGAATTTGAGCGGCTGTTTCCCAATTCACCGTTGCGATCCCAGGTGGAACTGGCCATCGCGCGAACTTATGAGCAGGAGCGAAACTGGCCGGAGGCCATCAACCAATACGCGTCCTGGCGAAATAATTTTCCCACCAACGCGCAGCGGTTCCAGGTGGAATATGCGCTGGCCCGGGCAAATTATCAGGCCGGTAACGAAACCAACGCCCTGATGCTGTTCACAAATTTTGTCGCGCAGTTTCCCACCAACGAGCTCGCGCCGCTGGCGCAATTGTGGGTGGCCGACCATTACTTTCGCCTGGGCGGGACGAACTATGTGGACGCGGAAAGAAATTACAAGCTGCTGTATCAAAACACCCGCTGGCAGGAAATGCTGTATCAAAACACCAACTGGCAGGGGTCGCGGTTGATTTACCTGGCGCGCTTGATGGCCGGGCGCGCGGCGATGGGCCTGCCCAATTACCGGGACGCCATCGACCATTTTACCAACCTGACCAGTGACGCGAGTTGTCCGGCGGACCTGAACGCGCAGGCCCTGTTCGAATACGGCAGCGCGTTGATGCTGCAGGATTCGCCCACCAACAATCCCCTGGCCAATTTTGCGCCGGCCATCAACGTGTTCAGCCAGGTTTGCCAGTTGTATCCCACGAACGAACTGAGCGCGCTGGCGTGGGTCGAAATCAGCAAATGCTACCTGCAATTGACCAACTATGACGGCGCCACCAATGCCTGTGCGCAGGTCATCAACTCGCCGTTCGCCAACATTTCCGCCCGCAGCCAGGCGCAGATCGGCCTGGGCATCACTTTGGAAAAAAAGGCGGACCTGGCGTCCGGCGACGACCGGAACAAACTGCTCAATCTGGCCTTGCACAATTATCAGGACGTGTTTTACGGGACCAATGTGCGCGACGGCGAAGATCCGAACCTGTTCTGGGTAAGAAAGGCCGGGTTGCAGGCGCTGCCACTGGCGGAAGCGCTCGGGGTGGATCATCCGGATGATTTTATTAACCACCTGGAGAAGTCGTTTCCCGAATTGAAGGATTTGCTCGAAAAGAAACGGGCCGCCCTGCCGCCGGCCAAAAGTTGATCGCCGTTTGACAACCGAAGCGGGCGGGCCTAGCTTCAATTGGCAGGCATAGGCCAGGTCTCCGCACAAGGGGGTTCAGATGGGGAAGTTTTTTAGGGATGTGGGTGGAGGCCATCGGGGTCATGCCAGCCAAAAAGCGCCGTTCCGTGCGATGCGGAACGGCTTTTTTATGCCTCAACGCCTTACAACGCGGCAACCTGTTGATAGTAAACAGGAAAATTTAATAATTGTCAACTTCGCCTTCACGCTCAAGGGTATCTGATTGGCCACCCTGCTGGCACTAAATGGCACCAAACGTTTGCTGAAAGCGGCTATGGCAGCACCCCATCGTTACTTGCTCGCCGTCCTTGACGTGGCATCTGACTTGACTGTTAAATTTTCCTGTTGATTTGGCATTTCGGTTGTAGACGCTGTGGCTGTGATGAATCGGCGCAGTAACTTATGATGCACAACAGTCCATTCCTCCACGGTATCCAGAGCCGGATATTGGCGAAATGCTAACAGGAGCAGACGTATATGGGCACCTTCAGAAAAGCCACAACAGAAGAACTTCAAGAGATAGAGGCCAGTGTTGAGGTCGCAGTTGAACAATTGAAACGCATTTGCTGGAACACACATAAACCAAAACGGGGCAGGCTCCATATCCCCAATCAACCTAGCCCGCCTGACAATGCCGCATGTCGCCGCTATCTTCAAAAAAATGGGATTCGAGAAATGGTTTTGGAAGCGTTGAACAGGGGTGATGGGCATTTTTTTGTAAAATTTGGGAAAGACCTCAGCAAGATTTTTGTTTTCATTGAGGACACGATGTATCCACTCGTCCCGGTGCTCCCCGCATTCTTAGTCGACCATTGGGCTACACCCAAAAACGGGCTGCCAGCATTCTGTTATCTCAGACTGGGTGATCTGACGCAGATTTGCAGTAAGCATTTAATGGACGATTCCCTAAGTGAGGAAGCCATAGCAAAAATGCGGCAGAGGTTGAAGCTCAAGCCTTTTAGACTCAAATTATTGCCATCTAAATACGACGCAGACGGCAGCCCCATTTTCCCTCAAATGGACAACTAATCAATTTACTTGTCTACGACAACAACTCGTCATTGTGGTTAACTGCACACGTTGCCAGTAGCAGGGCACAAAAGTCCGAAGCGGCAAAGTCCAGTGGCAGAGTCCGGTGGCACAGCCAGTAATGGCACAGCCCAGTGACAGAGTCCCGCGACAAAGCCCCAAGCGACTTGTACGTCCAAATCCGGCAATAGGGCACCGGTTGGAAACAGCCGGTGCCCACATTTGATAATCATCACGGAAGCCGGTGCTGCTGAAAGTGAAATGAGCGTTTATCAAATAAACACAAGCAAAATGAACCAGCTATCAAGATCAAAATGGCAACAAGTGGCCGACGATGCGGTGAAACAATTGGCTCCACGTGTTGCGAACCTTGTTTTTACCACACAGAGGACTGAGTGCGGCTTAATCATACTTGTCGGTGAGCATGGGTTGGTGGAAGAGGAGTTCGTAGGCCGGGTTGAACTTAGGTATTGGAACACCCTGAATAAACGTGGCTGGCCAGTAGAACACAACGAATTCTACGCGCCCGGTGGCCGTTTGGCAGATACAATCAACTGGCCATTGATTTCAATCAGTTCGGTGAATTGCCATGTCGAGAGCGGGGTCTTCCCGAAAAGATCGACAAAACGCCATTTGAAGCACGCCATACAAGAAGCAATACTGGAGGAAGCATCTCTGGCGGGGTTGGTTAGCAGGCAGGGGAATGAAATGGGGCCTTTTATTAACGAGGCTGGCAAACGGATTATTTGAGCACGGTTGTTTCCCTTGTGAACATGAAAAGAAACAGGACGAATCGACCGCAGATGGCGGGCAAAAAATCCGTGACCGTCTGAACGGCAATATAAGCAAGGTTCAGGCATCATGAAGCCAGCGTCTACAACCAACTCGGAGCCGACCAAATGTGCCCGTTGCGGCGGGGTCACATTGTCGAAGGGCGTCAGCTTGTCCGGCACCGACACGTATTGCTTGTGCCCGACAGCGATAACCAGTGAGACGACGTGCCCGTGCTGCGGGGAAGCCGTATACATCCACGTCAACATCAAAGCGGCGCAGGACGGTGCAAAGCCTGATACGTGATGGCCATCACCGGAACTGGAAATGCGTACAGGTAGTTAAGCTAGTAAACCGCGGAGTGTCAAAAGCCCGCGCCTGAAAAATGACGAAGCATACTGTAGTAAACAAACTCTGCCTGCCCGCGCCGATGGCATTGGGGCAACCCGGTCGCGTGGTTTCTTCGTCGCCACGTGCTTTTGACCCGGAGGTGCGGGCGGGTGTTTGTTTTTGGTATGAAAGCCACTTCAATCGATAATTTCTTCCTTTCAACCCACAATTTCTTCCCGGCCAAGACTGTTGCTCTGGCGCGCATGGGCATGGATGACAACACGGTTAAGTTGCCAATCACCACCATGGAACCGGGCTGGCAATGGACGGGGCGTTTCCTCCCCCCGTTCTTTGCCAGTGACAGAACCAAGCTGCGTTTCCTGCGCTTGGTCACCCATCACTGGCCAGAGGATGAAATTGAATACAGCGGCTGCCGTGCTTACGCCATCTGTCGCAAGCAAACGCATCCAGACCTTCAGGCCGGAGATGAAAAGAGCAGTGACTGCCCGGCTTGTGAAGCGGGTGTAGCCACGCGCAACGCAGCCGTGGCGTATTTTGTCCGAGAATCCAAAAAAGGCAGTAGCGGTACGGGCATCAAATTTACCGCTCAGAATCTGGATGTGCTGAACCGCCTCTTAAAAGAAGGCTGCTTTGACTTTAACAAGGGCCGCCGTGTGAGGATTTGGGTCAATGAGACTTGGAAGCTGGATTATGAGTGCCTTGAGGCCGATCCGGTTGACCAGAAGGATTTTGAAATGATCTGCGGCACGGGGGACTTGGGTTACTACAAAAAAATCGTTAGCGGGGAGCGATTGCGATCCATGGCCAATGCGCGGCTGGCATGGGAAAAGGTGGGTCAGGCCACGCCGGACGAAGGCGCACACCGCAGGTTGCTCCAACAATTGCCCGCCTCAACACTTATTCCCATCCCGTGGGGCTGCAAGGGGCCGGTGGATAACACCAATGTGATTCAACTGGCCAAGACCGACCTTGGCCAGCAGCGAGGCGTGGTGTTGGATTATGTGACGATGAATTCAGGCGCCACCAACTTTGCTTTTCAAGGTGACACGACCTACTACATCAGTGACATAGTCTTTCTATCAGGCACCAATACCCTGGAAGGCGGTGCTGTATTGAAGTTTGCCGCCACCAACACTGCCCAAATCTATGGTACTGTTGGCGCGGCACTCATTTGCCAAACTGCGCCTTACCGTCCAGCAATTCTAACGGCCTTGGATGACGATTCGGTAGGCGAACCCATCAGTGGCAGCACTGGTAATCCTGGTGGTCATTATTATGGTGCGGGATTGAATTGGAGCGAGAATATTACTTTGCATGACCTGCGTTTATCTTACATGGGTACTGGCATCTTCATTTCGGGGGCTGCTGGTTCGATCCGGAACGTTCAATTTGGCAATTGTTATTACAGTGTCGGCCTTGTTGGCTGCGGTGCTCAACGATTGCAGAATGTGCTCATCCAAGGAGGATTCTACGGCATTGCTAAGTTTATCGGTTGCCCGACTTTCATTTCATGTGAGAATGTCACTTTCCATAACATCGGTCAACTGGCGTTTAATTGCTCTCCCAATTTAACTAATTGCTTGATAGCAGGCGTTACGAATACCGGTACCATCATTGGAATTAGTAATGCTGTTTTGAGTAGCGACGCGGGTGTATTTCAAACTGTTGGAGCAGGTTCGCATTATTTGGCCACCAACTGTCCTGTGGGAATTCGGAATGCGGGCACGACCAACATTGATCCGGGCCTGCTGACAACGTTACGCCAGAAGACCACATGTCCGCCTATCGTTTATTCCAATATTGTCATTTCTATTGCTACCAACTTTTCACCGCAAGCGCAGCGGGATACCAATAGCGTCCCCGACTTGGGCTACCACTATGACCCGTTGGACTACGTTTTCGGCGGCACCGAAGCCATATCCAACATCACTTTCACTGCCGGAACCGCTGTAGGCTGGTTTGATCCTTGGAGCCCGGACGGCTACGGCATCATTGTGGACAACGGAGCGACCGTGGCCTTCAATGGCACGGCCATTACACCTTGTTGGCTTGTCCGTTATGATACATCTCAGGAAGGCGGCAACGGTAACTGGACCGCCCGGGGCTATTTGGCCGGCATCACTTCGAATAACAGCAATCCTGGCTATACCTCCGACGCGTCACAGGTGGTGGCGCAATTCACTAAATTTTCATCGCGGAATTTTAACGATTCAGCTTTCCGTGACCGGACTGGATTTTTTGTCCTGCGGGCCAGCAACTGTGAATTTTGGAATGCCGGTTGCGGGGGGTACAAAGTCTCAGTCAATTACACGAATTGTCTGTTTTTCCGAATTGGTCCTTGGGCGGACAGCAGTCAGAGCAGTTCCAGTTTCACCCTCAGGAACTGCCTGGTGAAAGGTTGTACGGGAAACGCCTTGGCTGTCCTACATGAGAGTGGTGCCAATTCCTGGCCGGTGTTGATCGTTGACTGCACCTTCGATGAAACCAGCATCAACATGAATGATTATTCCGGAGGCATCACGAACATTACTTACTGCGATTACAATGCTTTTTTGACCAATGGAAGCAGGCTGGCGGTACTTGGCTTGCACGATGTAACCAACATCATCAGCTTCAACTGGCAAAGCAACTGGCTGGGGAATTATTACCTGCCGACCAACAGCCCGCTGGTTGACGCGGGGAGCACAACGGCAAACCAAGTAGGCCTATACAATTTCACCACTCAGACCAATCAGGTG